>CAYMKE010000111.1:0-9296 GCA_964390955.1 uncultured Bacteroidales bacterium
AACAATTAGTTTTATAGACAGGTTCAGTTTAACATCAGGGCCGTCTTGTTTGAACTAATCTGAGCTAAGAAATCATTATATAAAGAACTTTACATACTCCCCTAACGCAATCCACGCATTTTTATTCACCTCATCCTTTTTTGGCAGGGGACATTTTACCATTTCATTTTAGATTACAATATTACGAAAAAAAATAATAATAACAAATTTTTTTTGAGGAAAAATTATAGAAAAACAAAAAGGCCGGTCATAATCAAATGCCGGCCTTTTTTGGTAAAAAATGGTTGTTAAGCTGCATCTATTTGAAATGCATCCCGAATAGCTTTCTTAAACGTTTCTTTCGGGAGTGCACCTGTTGCCATTTGAGGTGTTCCTTCCATAGGAACGAACAAAATTGAGGGGATGCTTTGGATGCCAAACATACCTGATAATTCCTGCTGTTCCTGTGTATCTACCTTATAGATATCCAATTTATCTTTATACTCATCGGCCAGTTCCTCCAAAACAGGCGCTATGCTTTTACATGGCTGACACCAATCAGCATAAAAATCTATGATACACGGCCTCTCACCCT
This sequence comes from uncultured Bacteroidales bacterium, assembly GCA_964390955.1. GTDB lineage: Bacteria > Bacteroidota > Bacteroidia > Bacteroidales > JBBRXJ01 > CAYMKE01. The sequence continues at coordinate 575 of CAYMKE010000111.1, forward strand.
CATATTTCCAGTCTTTGTTATTCTCAAAATCAAACACTTTCTCTTTGAATGACTCCTTTGTTAAATGCTCCAACATAATTCTAAGTTTTTATTTATAAATATAATGAACCATTAAATTGGTTCATTTTGACTCATTATTTTAACACTTGCAAGTTCCATGCCATGAAAATTTTTCACAATAATTGCAGTAGTACCCACAATATTAAATTTTCACTTCACTGCTTTGCATCGAATAAATTAGACAAGTACAAAATAAATTATAATTTTGCATTTTTGACTAAACAAAGTGTGGATGGATTTAAGCAAATGGTTAACATATCCTGTTTTTGATATTATTTCGAAAGTAGCGGATACAAAACAACAAGAGACTTATGTAATTGGAGGGTATGTAAGAGATCTTTTTCTCGGAAGAAATTCAAAAGATATTGATATTGTCACAGCAGGCAATGGCATTGCTTTGGCAAAAGATGTGGCTTTGGAACTGGGGAATGAAGCATCACTGAGTGTATATCAAAATTTCGGGACTGCATTAATTAAATACAAACAATTTGAAATAGAATTTGTTGGGGCCCGTAAAGAATCATACAGATCGCACTCAAGGAACCCCATTGTTGAAAACGGGACCATTGAAGACGATCAGAAAAGAAGAGATTTCACCATTAATGCCATGGCCGTTTGCCTGAATAAAGCTGAATACGGTAAATTCACAGACCCATTCAACGGGGTTGAAGACATTCAAAATAAATTGCTCCGCACCCCTCTTGATCCGTTTATTACTTTTTCTGATGATCCGCTGCGGATGATCAGGGCGATCCGTTTTGCTGCCCAGTTTAATTTTATCATTTATCCTGACACATTCCAGGGGATCAAGCAAAACAGTGAACGGATACAAATCGTATCCCAGGAACGCATTATCGATGAAACCAATAAAATTTTATTATCAGACACTCCTTCCAAAGGATTTTTATTAATGCTTAAAACCAACCTGCTCCAGCATGTCTTTCCAGAATTATATCATTTACAAGGCGTTGAAGTAAAAAATGGAAAAGGGCATAAAGACATATTATTTCACACATTAAAAGTGCTTGATAATATCAGTCAATCAAATGCAGATCTTTGGCTCCGGTGGGCAGCGCTGTATCACGACGTGGGAAAACCTGCCACAAAGAAATTCGAAGAAGGTACGGGCTGGACATTTCACGGCCATGATTTCATAGGGTGTAAAATGATTCCTGAAATATTCAGGCGGCATAAACTCCCGTTAAACGAAAAAATGAAATATGTACAGAAAATAATAAAACTTCATCTGCGCCCCATTTCTCTGATTAACGAAGAAGTCTCCGATTCGGCCATTCGACGCTTAATCTATGAAGCAGGTGACGATATTGATGATTTAATGACACTTTGCGAAGCCGATATCACGTCTCAAAACGAATTAAAAGTGGAGCAATTCTTACAAAACTTCAAAAAAGTAAGAGAAAAAATCAATTTCATTGAAGAAAAAGATGCCATCCGTAATTTTGAACCACCGGTTAAAGGCGATGAAATCATGAAAACATTCGGCATCACCCCGTGCAAAGAAGTAGGAATCATAAAAAATACCATTAAAGATGCTATATTGGACGGTAAAATTCATAATAATTATGAAGAAGCCCGTGCATTAATGCTTGAAAAAGGAAAAGAGCTTGGGCTGAAACCTGCTGGAAAACAATGAGCAGGCTTCCAGGCGCGTGAACTTATTAACTCATGATCTGTTGCAGGTCAGAAGGAAGCTCTTCCTCCTTTTTCTTTTGATTCATAACATCAGAAATGCCCTTAAATTCGATGTACCCGTTTTCTGCTGCATGGTTGGCTGCTTCTTCAGTGTTTTTTACCAACAGCATTGGCACCCCCATCTTTCCTGTTTCCCGGGCAAAACGTTCTACATTAAGGAGTTTTGATTTGATCCCGATATTCCTGATGTAAATGGCCAGTACCCTTCGGGGAAATTCTTTGGTGATAGTGGTATATACTTCGGGGTCATGCTGCCCGCTATCACCTATAAAGATAAATTTCATATCAGGATAAACATCCATGATTTGCCTGATTTGTTGAAGCTTATGCATGGTAACATCTTTGGCTTTCTTAATCATGAAAAGATTTTTCCTATGATTATTCAGGATCAACGGGCCCTCGGGGATTTCATTGACATCACAAAAATCTTTAATCAAATCATACAGGTTCCAGTCACTATTTGAAACATAAAAGATCGGGTTATTGTATTGTTGTTTTGTCCCGTTAAACAATGCTTTATAAAAAGCCGTAATACCGCTAAATGCCACGCGTGATTTCGCGTTTTTTAATAACAATACATATAATTTCCTTAACTTACTGGTAGCGTATGAAACGAGTATCGTGTCGTCTATGTCTGATACGATACCGTATTCGGCACCGCCGTTCGTTGAATTCATAACGCGGCCCCTGGCCATGACATTGCCTTGTGAAGGTGTGATGGTGTCCAGTAGCTCATAATGAACATCATGATCTTTATCTTGTTGAGGTTCACGTGTCCCCGGCAAGTCGATCACTGTGCCGAATATTCCTTTCTCATCTGCCTGCACGATTTTTTCAAGCCCGTTATAGGTAATCTTTACCCTGGGGTACGGGATATATATTCCCCAATAACGATGTGCAATATCTGCTACATTTTTCCATTTGTTTTTTGGAAACCGGTGTTTCGATATTTTGGTCTTTTCTACTACACTTCCCATAAATACGGCTTTGTTATCGCTTGAATATCCTAAAAAAGGCATGATCACGGGTTCTTTGAACCAGGAAAACCGTTGTTTATAATAAAACTTGAGTCTCATTAATGGATTGGAAATGGTTCTGGCATTTTTATAAAATTCTTTTGTCCAGCGCATAAATATATTTTTTTAAAATGATTATATGTTTTTATGCCTAAGGCAAAATTAATGTCCAGAAAATTAATTGAAATCATCAGGCATAAAAACGAATAACCATTTTTTTTTATAACAAGCATACAAATATCTTGCTAAAGTTTAAATATAGTCATTAAAAAATAAAATATCAATTAAATTTGTGATCGCAACCATTAACCTGATGAACCGATCCATGACAATAATGTTGACACACTATTTATCCCGTATTTAAGCGGGACACACATGATTATAAAAGGGAAAGAAAGGTATAAAGGATATAGAGGTATAGAGGTATAGAGGTATAGAGGATATAAGGGGAAACACACCCCTATCCCACACGCCCTCTCAACCTCTCAACTTCTCAACTTCCAAACTTTTAAACTTTTAAACTTTTAAACTTTTAAACTTTTAAACTTAATCAACTGGAATAAAAATTGTATTAATATATTAAAAAATATGCAAAATAATTCGGCAAACACACAAAAAATTTTATTTATCATCAATCCTGTTTCGGGAGAAATTGACAAAACAGGATTTAAAAACCTTGTGAATTCTGATAAATACTCACACATCATTCCCGAATCCTATATGACCACCGGAAAAAATGATATTGAACGTATAGAAGACATCATTCATCGCAATACATTTGATAAATTATGTGCAGTGGGGGGTGATGGTACATTTAATCTTGTTGCGCGTGTTAGCTTAAACACAAAAATACCGATGGGTTATGTCCCCATGGGAACAGCAAATGGCATGGCCATGGAGTTGAGAATCCCTAATAATCTTCACAGGGCACTGGGCATATTAATCAGAGGGAAAAAACAACCACTTGATATATTAAGAATCAATCAAAAACATATTTCGGTCCATTATTCTGATATCGGGGCTAATGCACGTGTCATGAAACGTTTTGAACGCGAACGTAAAGGTGGTTTTAGGGGATATATAAAACAATATTTCAAAGAAATCATGCAATTAGAAAAAACACATTTCTCCGTCAGTATTGATGAAGATAAAACATATAAAAAAACAACAATGGTGATCCTCGCCAATGCCTCTATGCTGGGAACGGGTGCAGTTATCAATCCTCTTGGTTCTTCCAATGACGGTAAATTTGAAGTGATTATCCTGAAGCGATTTCCGAAATGGTTCTTTTTGGTAATCATTGCATATTCATTATTTGGAAATCTAAATAAATTAAAATATATCAAAACCATTCAGTGTGAAAGAGTGTCTGTTACTACTCATAAAAAACAGCAGTTACAGATTGACGGGGAGCCTATCGATGATGTCAATAAAGTAAGCGCTGAAATTATTCCGGGTGGTATACATGTGATTTGTCCACCATTACGTTGAATTTTACAGTGATATACCAAATATCAGGATAAGAAATTAATCAAAAAAAGGGAATAAAAAGTGAGATACGGCTTACACCCAATGACATCAGGGACTTTGAAAAACCTCCCAGGTGCCGCACCAGCAAATACCTTGATGATATGTGGAAATTATTTGAAGAAGGAGCTAAAGGGCCGGACAAGGATTGTGGTTATGAAGGGGTTTATCTTAAAGCAATCACGGGCACACCCATCTCAATGGAAGGCAAAACTGCTGCCTGCGCACACTTAAGTCCGGTTGGCAACATTGCATCGGCCTGTGCCGACCTTTGGAGTAATGAATCAGTGCAACATATTAAGCTTCTTGCCGGCAATGCCCCGTTAGTTTATTACGAACAACTTGAATATGATACCAGGCTCCTCAACGAAGCCACGAAACAGGGTGATAAGAACGCATTGATCCTCCAAAATATGCTGGTTGAATCAGATATTCATTATGATCCGCAAGCACTTATACTTTCCCCTGAAAATGTGATTCGTATTTCAAGTGAAATTGTAAAAGGCAAGAATTACATTGATGCAGCGATCAAAGGAGCACTGGAAGGCATTAAAATCATTGAGGACGCTTATAAAAACGGTTCACTTATATTATCTGACATGGAACCAATGTGGATTGAAACAATAAGAGAACAGCTCAATGATATCCCCACTGATGAAAGCAAGTTCACAGAACAAGTATTACCAGAACCGGATACGACCAAATTTATCCCTTCCGAATACGGATTATAAAAAACATTTATCTGCTTCGTCAGGTCTTTAACCCGGAAAATTCATGCCATTAGCTTTGTGCAGATGCAAGGCGCCTAAGCCCGCAGACATAGTATTCTATTTCAAGGGCTTAGCAACGAAGCAGATGTGCAAAGATAATGGTAAGCATTACCCCAAATTTGGGTTAATAAAACAAGGACTGAAGAAAGCCAAGAGGTTTATTAACAGTGCTTTATGTCGATCTGTGAATTTTTCAGGTTAAGCGGGTATGGAGGCTAAAATATTCATTATAAATCACATCTCAAACCTGTAGTTTCTTGCCCCACTCTGCAGCTCTTTCCAACTCACCATCTTTAAGAGGGCCTTCATGCCCGGTTACTTCAAACCCCTGCGGTTCGGAGATACTTTCCGCGCCTTTTCGTTGTAATAAACGGTCGAGTGGTTTGGCAGCAAATCCTCCTTTTTTTACTACAAATCTAAAAACTTTTGATTTTATTGTTTTTAAATCCATCCGGGTGTCAAAAGCCGCAACTTTTAATGTTGAAATTTTTTCATGGGGTAATAATTTTATAAATTTAATAATCCCCGTCGTTGCCCTAAACTTTTGCGTAGGTGCTCCTACTACCAATAATTCAACATCCGATAAATCAGCCGGGGAAGCATCGGAAACGTTTATCACTTTAGCTCCTCCCAGGCCTTCCCCAATTGCCCGGGCAATTTTTTCTGTATTCCCGTATACAGAATCATAGACAACAATTGCTTTACTCATAGTCATAATTTTTATGATGTTTTATATTGCAATAACGGAAAAATTATTTAATTATGCAATAATATCATATTATATTAAGTTTAATAATTTATGAATAATCACATAAAACATATAGGGTTAATATTGTTGATGGTTATATTCATTCCCGCTACATCAGGAATTTATATAACATTGCACCAATGTCATTCAACAGGCCATCATTCAATCCATATAATGGATACTGATCCGGATTGTAATCACGAAGAATGCTGTCACAATACGGAAAGCAATCATACAAACCGGAATACTTCGTCATCCGGACAATCAAATCCTTTCCACTGCTCAAACAAATCTCAGCACATCGCAATAAAAAATGAATTTGTCCATTCTTCATACCAAATAGACTTATCTCCCTTATCGTTTGACCTTTTTGATGCGATTCCCCTTCATTCTGATAATCAAGAAATCACTCAAACACATTCGCTTGAACAGAATACTATTTTGATCCGTTTCTTAAGTCTATATACCAATAAAAAATATACCTGCCTTTTAATCTGATTTCATCCTTTTCCCAATCGTACTCAATGGGTACTTTTAATATATCAATATTAAAAATAAATAAAAGGATAAATCATGAAATCAATCATAATCATTTTAACATGGTCTATTGCTTTACAGGCCTATTCTCAGGAACAATATCTTAAGGGGGTTGTTAAAACAATCGCTGAACATGAAAAAGAACAAAAAGATGACGCGCATTCTGGTGAACAGAAAAAACATGCACACCTTAATCCGTTGCCCGGAGCAAGCATCTATTGGTTGGGAACAAATACAGGCACTGTTACCGGCATGGACGGGAAATTTAAAATTAAAATTCCTCAAGACAAAACAAATAAACTTGTTGTCAGCTTTATAGGGCATCAAACCGATACAATAACCATAAAAAACACTGATGAACCAATTGAAATCCTGTCATATACAGGAACGGAACTGGATGAAGTAGTGGTGCGTGAAAGAAATAAAGGGGCCTATCTCTCAAAAGCTGCTCCCCTCCAAACAGAGACAATCACTTCAAGCGGCCTCACCAGGCTCGCCTGCTGTAATTTATCAGAAAGTTTTGAAAACAATGCCACGGTAGATGTTGGTTATACCGATGCCGTGTCGGGCGCCAGGCAGATCAAAATGCTGGGGCTGGCAGGTGTTTACAGCCAGTTGCTATCCGAAAACATCCCTTCCATAAGAGGGTTGGCCACCACGTACGGGCTCAATTACATCCCCGGGTCATGGATGGAGTCTATTCAAATCTCCAAAGGAACGGCTTCGGTGATCAATGGATACGAGTCGGTAACCGGCCAAATCAATGTTGAATATAAAAAGCCAAAAGACAGTCCTCCCCTGTATTTGAACATATATGGAAATAACTTTGGGAAAGGGGAACTGAATATTAATTCGGCATTTGACGTGAATGAAGATTGGAGCACCATGTTCATGGCGCACGGGGGCATCTATAATAATGTCATTGATTATAACCAGGACGGGTTTCTGGACATCCCCAAAAACAACCAGATCAACATTTATAACCGGTGGAATTATGTCGGGCACAACGGGCGTGGCCAGGTAGGTTTTAAAGCATTGGATGAAAACAGAACTGGCGGACAAAAAGATTATTTTACCGGAAATGCACAAGAAAAAAACCAGTCCTATTTTATTGACATCAATACCCGACGCTACCAGGCTTATGCCAAAAGAGGATTTTTGCTGGATGAAAACGGGTCCAGCCTGGGATTAAAATTCAGTGCCAGCTATTTTGATCAGAATACTACATTCGGGAATAATGCCTACCATGGGACACAGGAAAGCTATTATGCCAATGCAGTATATCAGACTAATTTAGCTAAATCTCACACATTAACTTCCGGCATCGGGTATCAGTACGATCATTATAACGAAACATTCAATGACACGGTTTTTAAACGCACCGAAAGCGTTCCGGGGGTGTTTAGTGAATACTCCTATTCTGTTGATGGCCATTTTAACTTTATTACGGGTATCCGGTACGACTACAACAGCCATTATGGGAATCTTTTAACGCCTCGCGTTCATTTAAAATGGAATATAAATGAACATACCGTGGTAAGAGGTTCTGCCGGCCGCGGATACCGGTCGCCCAATATTTTTGCAGAAAACCTGGGTATCATGGCCAGTTCGCGAAACCTGATCTTTGAAGATGATTTTGACATTGAAGAAGCCTGGAACTATGGCCTGAATGCGTCTCATGATTTTCATCTCTTTGGCGCCTCCCCATTGATTTTTACCATCGACTTTTACAGAACTACGTTTATTAACAAGGTGGTGGTGGATTTTGACCAGGATTTTAATGAAGTCCATTTTTATAACCTGTCCGGCAAATCGTTTTCAAATAGTTTTCAGACGGGACTGGACATGGAGCCTGTTAAACATCTGCAAGTCACCCTGGCATACAGGCTCAATGACATAAAAACTACGTTTAACGGGGCTTTAAAAGCCAAACCCTTTGTCAAAAAACACAAAGGACTGGCATCCATTTCATATACAACCAATAATAATAAATGGCAGTTTGACGCGACCAATCAATTTGCAGGAAAGAGCCGCCTGCCTTACACCGGGGACAACCCCATAGCGTATCAAAGAAAAGAATATTCTCCGGCTCATTATATTCTTCACGCCCAAATTACAAGGAAAATCAAACATTTTGAAATATATTTGGGCGGCGAAAATCTTACAGGATTTAAACAAAATAATCCGATTATTGCTTCCGAAGATCCCTTTGGCAGGTTTTTTGACAGTTCTTTTATATGGGGCCCTTTGGTTGGAAGGAAGATATATGCCGGGATAAGATATGAAATTAAATAGAGTCTGTCCATAATATCAAGAGTTTGTTCTATAATGTTAAAGTTCGAGGCGGAACA
>CAYMKE010000112.1:0-9182 GCA_964390955.1 uncultured Bacteroidales bacterium
CCCTTTATCCATCATTGCCATTCTTTTTTGTGCTGCCAAAGGTATAGCGGAGGCCTAGGGAGATACAATATCTGTTTACAAAAAATGTTTCTATTGGTTCTTGTAAATCATACACATATTCATTTTTATCAATTTGTGTGGTTTCTCCATCAATAATTGTTTCCTTATAATATTTTATTTGGGTGTCAGGTGAATATTCATTGTTGATCAAATTTATCATTCCGTTTAAAGAAATAGTAAGATTTTCATTTAAATCGTATAACAAGTTTAAACCAGCTGAAAAATTAATGAGGTTTTGAAGTTTATATGAAAATGGAAATTCATTTTTTTCAATTGTAATTGCTTCAGAATATTTTATTTCTGATTCATAATAAAATCTTTCTGTTTTTAAGCTATCAATTCTTTTTATGTTAATGATGTTAAGATTAATCCCAATTTTTGGTGTTATTGAAAAATTGCTATTTATGCTAAAATTATATGCAAAACAAGGAGCTACTGATAAAATCTTGGAATAATATTTTTTGGTATTTGTTTGTACTGTTTCAATGTCTTTTTCCGGATTTAAGGTTCTTACAATATTTTTATTTATTGTTTTATTATCCTGATTTATAATTCTAACAATATCATTGTTTGCATAGTTCAAATTTAACCCAAACTCAAATTTATTTTTTAGCAAATAGCCTCCTTTAAAATTTAAAACAGGACTTTGAATGACATTAAATTTAATTGTTTCTTTTGTGTCATAATATTCATCATTAATCTCATCATAAAGCGATTCGCTGTTATAATAAAGTAAATAATTCCCTGTACGCACCGGGAATACCATCCCCCCACTAACTTCTGCAAACCACTGGCTAAAAACATTTCCGGTAATGATTATAAACGATATCGTAATGATTAATCTTTTCATTGTTTAATAATTTTTTGTGTGTTATTCTGATCATTCAAATTCAGTTTGACAAAGTACATCCCGGGCTTATAATCACTTACATCAAACCGAAACAGGTATTTTCCGGGAACAACATTTTTTCTATTGTGATATGCTATTTCCTGCCCCTGAGCATTTAAAATCCTGAAATGCAAATCCTGTTTGTTTTCAAGCATAACACTTACATTCAGTTTGTTTTTTACAGGATTTGGATAACAATGCCATTTGCTTTCTTTATTATCATCTTCCGGTTTATCATTATCGAAAGCAAGGCATGTAGGTTTTATGATATATGTAGTCTTCATTATTAATGCTGAATTTCTGTCCAGTAATGTAAATGTAGTAAACTAAATCAAGTTTCACAAAAAGCATGCAAATTTGATCGTCAATGTCAAGACAAAAACCAAACATTAAACAACAGAAAGCTTCCACAACTAATCAAACCTGATAAACTGTAAGTAAGCTTGCCTCTTACTTTTGGTTTTTTAGGAATTTATATTCCACACCAAACTGAAACGAAAAATTGTCATATGAGAGGGTACGGAATGGCAGCTGTGATTTATGTAAATCATGAGGTATTTCATCATACATACTAACTCCATTTTCAGTATCCTCGCGCAATTCTCCTTTAGAAATCCTTAGCGAACCCGCTGAAAATGCAAGTTTCGTAAAAACACCAACATTGTCACTTAAGTAATATGTTAGACCTAAGCCGGATTTAATCCCAAAACCAACACCAGAATAATTTTTTGAAATGTGTGCAGTGTCAGTAACCCAATACTTGTCTTCAAAATAATGATAAAATTCTGACTTATACATATGATCAATCTCTGTAAGGTATAAATTTGCACCTATAAAAATTTCTGGCACAAAATCACCTAATGGATATTTAGCAGAAAAGATGGAAGAAAATGTTTTAATGTTAAATTTCAAATCATTCAATTCCATATAACTTCCTGCAAAGCTATCATAATCATAATACGTTTTGCGATAAGTGGACTGTAGCGTTTCTGTTTTTTTGAACTCTAAAACATGATAACTTAATCCCAAATCAAAATACTTATAAAAGGAAAAACCTGCACCTAATCCAAATGAGTGTTGATGTTGAAAATCAGCAGCAATAAGTGCCTGACTACTCTCACTATTAGATTCTCTGATATAATGAAAAACAGTATCATTTCCATCCCAATGATAGGTTGTATCAATAACATCTCGAATATAAATTTTTTCGGTTTCATTAATGAATGGCTCAGACAAAACTTGGGGATTTACAAATTGATTATACTCGTAGTAAACCTCTAAGTTTAATTGCCCAAAAGAAAACATTGAAGCAAATACAAGAGAGCTTAAAACTGTTAGCGTTTTTTTCATCGACCTAGGGTTTAACAAATTTCACAATTCTCTGAGTTTTAGAAGTATTATATATACAGAAATATATACCTGAATAACCAACCAAAGGGTCAATATTTTTCTTTAAAACGGTATGCCACTCCTAAGGTAATAAGAAAACTACGTGTCATTGTCCAGTCACTATTTTTTATGTAACTGCCTGGGTCTACTTCTACAATTGTACTCAGAGAAATTTCAAAACTGTCACAAAGCTGATATTGCAAGCTTAATCCTGATGAAATTCCAATGCATGGAAGCCATTTATCAGCATAGGTACACTCATTAATATTCTCAATGGATGAGGACGTGGGTTCGATTTGGCCTTGTTCTCCATTTAAACAATAATATATCATACCACCAATGTAAGGTTCCACTGGTAAACTTAGTCTTAAATAATCATTTGCATAAATGTGTTTGTCAAACACATAATGAAGGTTGATAAACTGCATTGACCAATCCATTGTCTGGAATTCTGAGATAACATGTGTTTTTAAATAAAACACATCTGAAAAGGCTTTTTTATGGATATATTCAAGCATAAACCCTTGTTTGTTACCATTATCCTTTGACTTTAAATATTGAAGCCTGATCACATACGAATTCTTTGCCACGAAATATTCCTGTGACGAACCAATGTGAAACATATCCACTTCAAAATAATTGGTGTTATTTATCCCTGCAGAAAGCTTAATTTCGGTCTGTGCTTGTAATGTTCCCTGGTTAAAAACAAGTGCCAGGATTAAAAACAAGTACAATATTTTGCGTTTTATTTGCATGATAAAATATTTATCGTTGAAGCTAAAATGTGCAAAAAATTCATGGTATTATTTTTACTTTTTTTTGAAAAATATTCAATCCGTTTGATAAGTTACATGCAAGACCAGTTGTCACAACAAAACTACGGGTTATTGTCCATTCTTCCATATTAACAGGTGTAACAAAATTAATTTCAATACCAGTATACAATAGGACAGAAAGATGATCACTAAAAGAATATTGCAAATTTAAACCTGTTGCAATTCCAAGATCAAGTTGCCATATTTTGTTTGAATAACATTCGTCAATTGGATGCAGAATTATATTATTCCATTTCCTTGCACCTTTTTCACAGCACCAGGCACAATAACCCACAAAAGATGAAACAGGAATGCCAATCCGGAAATAATTTGTTGAAATAAGCTGTTTTTCATAAACGTAATGTAAATTAATAAAATACATAGACCAATTTATCTCTGCAGTATTTCTATTGTCATATAAAACAGCAGAATAAACTTTACTATGAATATGTTCAAGCATAAAGCCATTTCTGTTACCATTGTCCAGAGTCCCTGAATAGCTTAAACTGTCAAGATAAAAATTATGACCATCAAATTCATCCCATACTGAGGCATGAAAAATATTGGGTCTAAAATAATTGCCATTGTTAATCCCTGATGAAACTTGAATTTCGGATTGTGCATGTACAGCATTCACGCCAATAAGGGAAATGTTTAATAGCATTATTAATATAATTTTTGGGCTACTTGCATAGTTCTAATTTTTATGGTAACATATTTTTGAAACATAACATATTCAATATTAGTTAAAACAATATAATGTCTTTTTGATGTAGATTTTTACCATCAATGATATTCAAATAGTAAATTCCGGGAGGCCTATTAGAAATATCTATTTCATAAAAATCGTCAATAATGTTACTTTTTTGATAGATTAGCTTACCAAGGACATTACTAATTTTTAAAGAATATGTCCCTGTTTGATTTCCTGTTCTCCTTACATTAAATATGCCCCTACTGGGATTTGGAAAAATCTCAAAACCAACATCTGGTAAATCATTTGATTGTGTTTTTTTTGAATTTAACTGGACAATATCAGCCATTGTATTATCTTTTGAATCGCAATTTACATCCACAGTTTTTGATTTATATTTCTCATTGTTGCAATTTTTAAAACGAAGATGAACTTTTCTTTTTCTGTTGCATTTTTGGTAAAACCAACAATTCCCATTATAATTACAATTACCATCCCATACATTAATGTGATTTGAATAAACAGGAATATTAGAGGCTTTATAGTATGTGTTAATGTCCAATTTGTCCCTTACTGTTATGTCATAATGTGTTGCACCATAAACTTCTACATTAAGGTGATCATTGTTTCCATCATTATCTGGTGAAAAAGAATCAGGAAAATATTTAATAATAATATTATCATCAAAATAATCATTATCACAATCTTTTATTTCTGCAACAAAATTTGATCCTTCTTCTGCCACAAAACCAGGTAACAATTCAATCTTATTCCCGGCAGCAAATTTGACATTTTGCCCAGGTTTTACCACAATATCACCATTCACCCCATCAACACCAATGTTTTTCCCGGCTTTTATGTAACCATCAACAGATGTTTGTGAGGGTAACTCGTCTGTATTTTCATATAATTTATAAGGGAGGCAGCAATCATATTCCTCTTCATCTTTCTTTTCCCATATCTTAATATAGTCAACCTCTAAACAAGCTGAGGAAAAATTATTTTCATTAGGGGAAGAAGACTTACTTCTGACAGTCATTGTTAAAATAACAGACATATAATCCATTGGAAATGACATATGTTGATGATATATACCTGATGTTATAGGTGTACCACAAGGTATCTCAACACCTAAATTTGAAATTGTATAATATTCTTCCCTCAATATATCACCATCAATTTTCCAAATAATTTTATCATAATCATATATTAAGGTAAATGTATGCCATTCTGTTAGGTCTGGGGTTTGATTATACTTCATTCTGCAACCTTCATGATTATCATTATCATAATCATAACCCATACCACAATGTATATTTTCAACGCCATTTATATTATCAAAAATATCAATTTCTCCGTTATTTTCGCCTTCATACATCCAAAATGCCGGCCAGAGGCCTTCACTTTCAGGCATTCTGCATTTTATTTCATACTTTCCATGCATAAACTTTTGATTAGTCCAAATTTCAGCACCTCCAAAATCAAAATAATCATAACCGTAATTATCTGATTCTGTAGGATCCCAGTATGTATGTGCTTTCCTTTCTAAACGTGCCCACAACTTTAATGTGCCATCAGCGACTTCAATGTTATCAGGTGTTAACCATTGTTTAGCAAGATTAAAATCGAAATCACGAATTACACCAGCTTTGATTTCCCATTTTATTTCATCCAAAGCATTACCATTAAAATTATCTTCAAAAGATAACACATATTCACCATTATTGCAATTTTCATACTGATCAGAAAGGTATATGCTATTTCTATGGCAATCATTATTCCAGGATTCCCCTCCTAATATATAATCATCGAAAAACTCATTAACATTAGATTGTGAGAACAGGAAAATACTAATAAAAACAAAAACAATAAATAGGATATATTTCTTGTAGTTATTTAACATAAAAATTATTTTTTGATTGTAAAAGAAACACCAACTAATAAACTCATTCCATAATGCCGTTTATCAATATTCACATCATATTCATCTGATGTGAATGAAAAAAATGATTCACGGTAAAATGATCTTGCAAAAACATGTAGAGTGTTGGATATCTGATAATTTAATTTTAATGCTGCAAGATAACCAAAGTCATAAGGCCTAATACTCTTATTTATTGATGAATTCTCGTAACCAGTCAATTTATCATACTCAAATACGGGATACCTTACTTTCCCGTTTATTAAATTTGATGCAAACACACCAATCTGAGGCGTAACTGTAATCTTATTCCCATAATTATATCCAATTAATAAGGGTAATGAAATATAATCAACCTTCCATTCAATCATTCCATAATCACTATTATAATCAGGGGTTAAATCATGATCAACAATAGCATATACTGTATCTTTATATCCTTTTTGATCGTATCCTAAACCAATATCAAAGTTTATATTGTTTTTAATATTCAATGAATAAACCGCACCAAAAGATAATCCAAAAATATAATTTGTGTTTTCATATGCTAAGGTATTAGCATTAGTATAAATATTTTGTAATCCTCCTCCAAAATAAAGCCCTGCCGTGTTGTTACTTTGGGCCACCGTTGGTTTACCTATCAATATAATTATACCGGACAGCAGTAAGTACAGTAAGTATGAATAAAATATATGTTTCATAATCAATTTGTTTTATCAGATTTTAAAGATTTGTTTTCATTTTTTCATTTTTTAGTTCATCAATTTGCTTTTGAAGGCTAATTACATACAAACTCAGCTCCTCCACTTTTTCAAGCAGTTTTTTGTTCATTTCACCCAGGTCAACACCATTTTCCATAACTTCGGCTTCGGTGGGTATGCCGGGGAGATGTTTGTTTGCTTTAACAAAAGCATCCAACGTATCAAGAGGCATTAAATCATAATCTTCTTCAAAAACGTAATCACACCAATTATCAGTATTATTTACACGTATTTTACATGCCCTCATCTCACCAGCAACATCTAGTTTGTACACGGGCTCTGCAGTGCCAATGCCAACATTTCCACCAAAAGGATTGAGTGCCAATACACCAAGTACGTCACTGTATACCCCTTGAGAATGCCCGGACTGTATAAAACTTGTTCGTTCATTGCTACCACCACCAGTATAAAGCACAAGTGAATTGTTGTCATTTGTCAATTTAAAGGACCCAATCTTGTTCCATTCTGTGTCTAAACCACTGCCCGAGGCCGTAATCTCGTTCACCTGGTAGCCTGGTATTGCAGCAATATTGAGTCTACCAGTAGTAAAAGTGTTCTCTGCTGTGACATTCCCATCCATGTTGACAGAAAAATAAGCATTTGAATTATCTCCAAGACTAATATTCCCGTTTTCTTCCAGACTTAGTCGCAACCCATTATTCAACAATGTGAGGCTTCCACTTTCCTGATTATAAATGCTTGCGTTATTATTGTACATTTTTATCAGCAAGCCATCATCTTCAGTAATGCCGGTTTCGTGATTGGTTAATTGTAGCCTGGCTACAGATTTTTGCAAATTCATATCCCTTGTTGATATATCACTATCCTCATCACCGCTATCATCTACAGGTGATACTATGGAAGAGTGTATATGCAAATCACTGGCCGGATTCAGCGTACCAATTCCAAGGTAGGAGGGATCGTAGGTGAGTACCATGTCGTAATCATCGTAATTTAAAGAGTTCACAAATAAAAGGTCTCCGGCTCTACCATAGCGTCCGAACGCTTCAGAGTCACCAGAACTGTTTCCTCCTAGAATCCATGGGGTATCATCTTGACCAAGAAGATTCAGTTGCCCAAAAAGAATGATTGCAAATAAAGCAATGCGTGTTAACATGTAATTGCTTGTGTTTTTCATAGTCTGGTTTGTTTGATTTTTAACTGTCTGTGCAAATGTATTCATTAAAATGTAAATACCAAAACAATTAATGCAAATTTTCTGATATTTATTTATGATCACACAGAAACACCATGTGGATTAAGGCTTTGCTTGTTTGCTTTTTTTTTTGTATTATTGCAAATAAAAACAGAATGAGACACAAGACTTTTTTCAAGCTGTTTCTTTTCCATTGCTTGTTTGCATGTTTTTTGCTGCATGCTCCAAAAATGTTTTCTCAAACCTTCTTTGGCGAAGCAGAAGTGATTACCTTTGATGTGGTTGATCCTTTTGCTATCTATTCTATAGATTTGGACAATGATGGGGATCTGGACATTGTATCGGGCAGCTATGAAGACAATAAAATTGCCTGGTATGAAAACGACGGCAATGGAAATTTCAGCGCACAACAAGTCATTTCATATTACCTCACCCATTTAACCCGGTTTTACCCCATGGATAAAGACTGTGATGGAGATGTGGATTTTCTGGCAGAATATAATTATCCAAATTCTGGATTTTCATACGCATGGTTGCAAAACAACAACGACTTTTCCTCCCAGTGGGACGTAGAACCAGCAGACAATCAATATGCATTAAATAATCTTTTTGAATACCAAGACTACCCTTTTGACAATGCTTCCATACGATATTTCAATCATTCTGATTATAATAACGACGGCATAATTGATTTAGTTAATCCTTATTTCTATTTGCAAGGAAATTGTGATTGGAATGCTTTTGAAGGTATTATAACAACACCGATTAATGTCGATCCTGTTTTCAGAGCTCTATTTTATAAAGACATTGATGGGGATGGTCTCAAAGATTATATCGCATCTGGTCATGATGGTTCGAACACAACAGACATTGCCTCCCAAGTCTATTACAAAAAAAATTTAGGAGCAGGAATGTATGAAGACTGGGCTCCCTTGGTTACGAACATTGATAATTGCAGATCTATTGCACTTGGAGATGTTGATGCAGATGGTGATATTGATATTGCTTCAATAAACTATGATACAGATCAGGTTAGCATACATTACAATGATGGAACAGGAGTCTTTTTAACTCCAATTGTTATTTGTAATACCATCGACCGCCCATTTTTAGTTTATGCTGAAGACTTGGACGACGATGGCGATGATGATATTATTGTGATTGGCATGAGCGATATTAAATGGATTGAATCTTTGGAAAATGGTAACTTTTCAGAAACAATCCTCATTGAAAACTTCACTAATGGAGTTATCTTGCAAACTCCCTCTTCAATAGACTGCAGCTTTTTTCTATTTGACGATTATGATGCAGATGGAGACTTAGATATTGTGTATAATGACAATATACGGGATAAAATTTTCTATTACGAAAACTACCAACTCAATGTGGACAATCAGCCAACGGATACGGCTGTATGTCCCGGAGAAGACCTTGTCTTAAGCATAGCGTCAGAAACTGCAGAAAGCTTTCAGTGGCATGTAAACAATGGTGCCGGTT
>CAYMKE010000113.1:0-9166 GCA_964390955.1 uncultured Bacteroidales bacterium
AACGAAGCCTGCCCCGTAAGGAAGAATGACTGTATCGGGGTTAGCGGACATTATGAACAAACTCTTGATATTATGGGCAAACACTAATTAACAAAAGGCTCTGAATTAATGTTTCTTACTTTTAATTCCAGGACAAAATTTTGCAGGCTGGATATTACATTGATAAAATTATCTGCCTGCACAGGTTTCCTGATGTATGCACTCACACCGAGTTCATAAGTATCTAAAATATCCCGTTCATGTTCAGATACTGTGAGAATGATCACTGGTATTTTAGCAAAATCATCAATTTTTTTTATTTTCTTTAAAAATTCGATTCCATTCATCCCGGGCATATTCACATCAAGCAAAATCAAATCAGGGAACACGTATTCGTTATGACTGCTATATCTGCTTTTATACAGATGATCCAACGCTTCATTTCCATCTGAGGCAGTTTTAATATTGGCGGCAAACCTGGCCTTCCTGAAGGCTCTTAATGTTAAATTTTGATCTGCCGGATTATCTTCGACCAATAATATATTTATTCCTTTTGTAAACAGCATGGCTTAATATTTTTTTGGTTAATTTTTTAATTTACAATGTTTTATGTTTTTAACCACCCGTTTTAGCAAGATACGGGGATGGCAATTTAGTGGTAATATTCATCCAGAAATTCTCCAACCTCAGAATTGCCGCAAAAAAATCTTCTACTTTGATGGGTTTGCTTACGTATGCATTGACTCCCAGCTTATAAGATTCAAGAATGTCTTTTTCATAATCTGAAGTTGTGAGCATAATGACAGGCAAGGTGTTTAACCGGTCACTTTCCCGGATGTACTTTAAAACTTCTTTCCCGTCTACCAGGGGCATATTGATATCTAATAAAATAAGGTCAGGTAAAGGTGATGTGCTTTGATCTGCATATTCTCCTTTGTGTTCTAAATAATCTAATGCTTCTTGTCCATCATTCACGATTCGAAGATCGGTTTTGACCTTGCTTTTATTAAATGCTTTTAATGTGAGCCGTTGGTCAGCAGGATTATCCTCGGCATAGAGGATGATTGCGGTTTTATGTAAATATAAGTTATCCATAATATTATAATTTTAAACTTGATTCAATGTGAAATAAAATTTAGTTCCTTTCCCGATTTCAGATTCTGCCCAAATTTTCCCTCCGCTTCGTTCAATAATTTTTTTACAAATTGAAAGTCCAATGCCAGTCCCCTCATATTTTTTTACATTATGTAGTCTTTTAAATGGTGCAAATATTCTATGCAGATAATCCGGTTTGATTCCAATCCCATTATCCGAAATACATATTTTCCATTGTTTTATTTGTTTTCCATTTTGATCCATTGCTGTTATTTCCTGTGCATCAATATTGACAACAGGGTTTTTATTTCCGTGGAATTTAAGTGCATTGGCCACCAAATTTTCAACTACCCTGGTTAGTTGAGTGGTGTCCGCTTTTACTATTGGGAGGTCATTATAGTTTATTGTTCCATGCTTTTCATTAATTCTGGCTTGAAGATCAGAGGCAACAGACTCAACCACTCTGTTAAGGTCAACATTTTTTATATTCAATTCTTCTCTCCCGGCTCTCGACAATTCCAGGAGGTCTTGTATCAGGTGATTCATTCTTTCCGATGCATTTTTTATAAATTCAACGTCTTCTTTTGCGTCCTCAGGCAATTCTCCCTGCAAATCCTCTTCCAATAAATTACAATAGCTGATCAATGTCCTCAATGGTTCTTTCAGATCATGGCTTGCAACGTAATTAAATTCTTCAAGTTCCTGATTATTGTGTTCCAATGCTTTGATATAGTATTCGATTCTGCTCAGCATTGTATTGAAGCCGCCAATTAAATAGCCTATTTCATTTTCTTGTTCTTTATTTACTCTGATAGAATAATCTTCTTTTTCCGTAATTTTTTGAATGGCATTCGCCAATCGTAATATTGGTTTTGAAATTAGTTTTTGTTCCTGGTATGCAATAAAATAAGCGACAATTAACAATCCCAATGTGATCAATAATATCGGCAAATAAAGGGTATTCATCGTTTTATCAATTTCCTTGTCTGAGGCCCTTACATAAATACTCCCAAACGGTTCATTTTCAAATGTAATTTTTTCATAAACATGCAAGTACCCATTGATTATCTGTCGATTCGAATGTTCTTTGTCTGGGATTGTAAACGGTTGATTATTCCTGTTGTATACGGCAAAAAGGTCATTTTGTTTATCATACAACCTGGCGTTTTTAATGTTCTGAACAGAATTCAATTTTAATAACAATCTTTTTGCACCTTCTTCATCTTTATACATAAGAGGGGTTACTGCATATTCTCCTAACAATTTTGCAGCCAGCACTGTTTTGGCTTTCATCTGTTCTTCTAACAGGTTACGTATTAAAGGGATAATGATCAACATACTTATTAATATGATTAATATTAATGTTGACTCTATTAACAGAATGACCTTCTTTTTTATTGACAGGTTCTTTAAAAAACTATTTATTCCTTTGTTGCTCATAATAAATAATATGGTGATCTTAATTTAGTATACGTAAGATTTTGAAAAGAGTTACAATTTATTGTCATGCATTTTTTAATAAAACATTTTTTAATGATTTATTAAATATTTTAATGTTACCGCATAAATCTTACTTTAAAAAAAATATCACGCTTAACCAAATGCATTATTTTTACTTAACAAAAATTGATTTAATATAAATATTAAGGTAAAAAGAAATACTTTTATATCTTTGTGCTATTCATTAACCATATAAAAAAACAAGGCATATGCAAACGATTAAAAATTACAATTTTTCAGGTAAAAAAGCCATCGTGAGGGTGGATTTTAATGTTCCTATGAATGATCAATTTGAAATTACTGATGATACCCGTATGAGGAAAGCGTTGCCTACTATTAATAAAATTGTGGATGACGGCGGAAGCGCTATTCTGATGTCTCACCTGGGACGCCCAAAGGGTTCATATGAAGAAAAGTATTCACTTAAGCATGCGGTTTCTCATTTATCAAAATTATTAAATAAAGATGTAAAATTTGCAGAAGACTGCATTGGCGCACCGGCTACAGAAAAAGCATCTGGTTTACAAAGTGGTGAGGTATTATTATTGGAAAATCTTCGCTTTTATAATGAAGAGAAAAAAGGAGATAAACAATTTGCCCAACAATTGGCAGATATGGCAGATGTATATGTCAATGATGCATTTGGCACAGCTCACAGGGCACATGCTTCAACAACCATAGTTGCTGACTTTTTTGATGCTGACAATAAAATGTTCGGATTCATCATAGACAGCGAATTAATAAGTCTTGATAAAGTGTTGTTAAAACCAGAACGTCCATTTACAGCCATTATGGGAGGAGCTAAAGTTTCTGATAAGATACAAGTAATAGAAAACTTGTTGAATAAAGTAGACAATATTTTAATTGGCGGAGGAATGACCTATACATTTGTAAAAGCCCAGGGTGGACAAATAGGAAATTCCAAAGTAGAGAATGAAATGCTTGACACAGCAAAAGGCCTGTTGGAAAAAGCAAAAGAAAAAAATGTAAATATTTACTTACCTGTTGACAATGTAATTGCAGATGATTTTAGCAATGATGCCAATACAGAAGTAACCAACACCGATGCAGTCAAAGAGGGTTGGATGGGATTAGATATAGCAGACCAGGCAGTAAAAGATTTCTCAGAAGTCATTGCCAATTCTAAAACCATCTTATGGAATGGCCCCATGGGTGTTTTTGAAATGGAAAAATTCAAAAAAGGAACTGTTGAAATAGCTAAAGCCATCGCATCTGCCACTGACAAAGGAGCATTCAGTCTTGTTGGCGGAGGTGATTCAGTCGCTGCTGTAAACCAGTTTAACCTGGCCGACAGGGTTAGTTATGTGTCTACAGGTGGTGGTGCAATGCTTGAATATGTAGAAGGTAAAGAATTACCGGGAATCAAAGCAATCAGAGGGTAATTTTGAAGTATGATTTGGCAGCTGCAACAGGTTATTCGAATAAAAATATAAACTGAATTGACTGCTTATGCCTGTTGTTGCTGCCAACTTTTTTATGTAAAAAATAAGAATTAAAAATGAACAAAATTCCCGGAAATAAATTCAGGCAAACTGTTATTCATTTCAAACAATGGACCAGAAAGAATTATGCCGTGTTCAATAGTTTACATAAAATCATTAAAATATGCTGTCTGTCATTTGCATATAGTATTATCGTGTTGGTTTGTTCTGCGAAAATAAAAGCTCAATTTAACACACTTCAAAAAACAGCCGAACCGAAAGATGATAATGAAATGTTAACGGAGCAAAATGCATTACCCGATACCTTATTGCAAACCATTATTCCGTTGATTCCCGAATCCGTTTCGGAGCATGGCCGGGATGGCCTCATGCATTTGGCATTTATTTCAAGCAATCACAACACCTTACATGTTAATTCAAATCACAAACTTCTTCTCTATCCTGCATCCCGGTCAAACAAATCTTCCGGTAAAGATACATCAAATCATACCACCTATAACGATTCTGTTATTTTAAATGAAATCATTGTAAAAGGAAGGCAACCGACAGGATTACTGGGCGAAAAAATAAGCAGGATTAATACCATTTTATCATCTGAAATTGAAAATCTTCCTCATGCAGATATCCACAATATTCTTGAATACGTGAATTCAGTAGAAGTCAGGAAACGGGGAGTACAAGGAATACAAGGTGATTTAAGTATAAGGGGCGGAACGTTTGACCAGTCATCTGTTTTATTAAACGGCATGAAAATGAATAACCCACAAACCGGACATCATAGTTTAAACATTCCGGTTAGTTTTCATGATATAAAACGTATAGAGATGATCCAAAGCCCAATGAATTATATTTTATTCCCGACAATTTTTAGTGGAGGAGTCAATATTGTAACGCATGATCCTGACGAACAAAACCAGCTTCGTTTTCATGTAACCGGGGGACAACATACGCTTTTTAACAGTGGCATATCCGGTTCCTATTCATTTAAATACCATTCACATTATTTATCAACATCATACAATACCTGTAAAGGATACAGAAAAAACACAGATTTCGATAACCTTAATATTTTTTATTTTGGAACATTACATACACCATTAGGGCAATTTAGTTTTCAGACAGGGCATAATACAAAACAATTTGGGGCCAATGGATTTTATACTGCCAAATTCCCCGAACAATTTGAACATACGCGCTCTACCTTCACCCACTTGAAGTATAGTACAGGAAAAAAATTAAATCTTACATCTCATTTTTATTGGAACCGCCACCAGGACCGGTTTGAACTATTTAGAAATGATGCACCTGATTGGTACCAGGAACATAATCATCACCTCACGAATGTGTATGGAGGTAATCTGTTTGTAACGTATCATTCTACTACCGGAAGAAGTTTATTAGGGGTAGAACTAAAAAAACAAAATATATACAGCAATGTGCTGGGCGACAAAATTTCCTGTAAGATCAAAGTTCCTTTTGAATCGAATGCGATATTTAATCATTATTCATCTCGTAACATATTCAATATCTCATTATCTCAAGAAATAAATATAGGAAAACTCAATTTAGGAGCTGGCCTTTTATCCAATATGACGAGTGGCTATACAATGGATTTTTATGATTTTTATAATGCTATGTATCATATTTCAAATCGCATTCAATGTTATGGTGCATACAGGAGGTCTTATCGTCTCCCAACCTTTACGGATCTATATTACAATGGCCCAACCAATGTTGGGAATATTGAATTGCACAAGGAAGAAGCACGTCATGTTGAATTGGGGCTTCAATATAATACAGCTCGGTGGGATTTTACTATTACGGGATTTGGAAGGCAGGGAAACAATTTAATTGATTGGGTGAAAAACCCGGAAGACCCTTATTATCATATAGTAAATAACGATACCACGTGGCTTTGGCGAACCATGAACCATACAAAAATTATAACGCGGGGGGTTGAAATAAATAATACCTTGAATTTACAACATTTATTCAACAAAGAATTTCCGGTGCAATTCATCCGTACTGGTTATTCTTTCTGTGTAAAAGATAAGCACTCGGGAAATATCATTTCCAGGTATGTTTTAGATCATCTTAAACACAAACTGACCATAACACTTAAACATATCATTTTTAAGAAGATACATGCTGTATGGCAGTATGGGTATTATGACCGGGCCGGCTCATATTCTGATTACAATAGTGAAAGCAACACCTTTTCCGAAACCCCTTATAAACCGTATTCGCTACTGAATACCAGGTTATCATGGAACAAGCAGAACTATTCTATTTATTTTGATATATCCAATATTTTTGACACTGATTACAGGGAAATCGGATCGGTTCCCATGCCGGGGCGATGGATTAAAGGAGGCATAAAATTAGTTTTAATTTAGAAAACCGAACAACCAAAGGGGTATTGTATTAGCGAATCCCTGTTCAAATATTGTCCAATGAATAATAAACATATGTAAAAATTTATTCTTTTTCCATAAACATTTCAGCCAATGCAAGTGCTTTTTCTTTCATACCAAATACACTGGATTGATTGGATAAGATAATTACTGAAATATTATGCTGTGGAAGATAACAAACGAAATGGGTGTTCCCAAAACCTGTACCTGCTTTATGATAGTATTTCCGGCCTTCATGCCAGTCAATATTCCATCCAAAACCAAAAAACTTAATAATATTTCTGAAGAAATTAATTTTTAAAGCAGGTTTAATGGAATTTTGAGGTAAGAGATTATCTGAATTCCATGCTTGCATCCACTTGCATAAGTTATTTAAAGAGCAATAGACACCAAAATTGCCCATTAAATCGTATTCCTTTGGTATTTCAACCGCATTATACCTTCCATTTTGAGGTATGTATCCCGTTGCCATATGCTTAATCCGGCATTTAATTCCACCAAATAGCCGTTTAAAAAAACCTTGTTTTTCACCGGGATAAACAGCTGCATTATCCATACCTAAGGGAGTAAATATTTCTTTTTCTAAAAATTTGGCATACCTTTTACCGGAAACCTCCTTAATAACTGTCCCAAGTAAAGCATAATTTACCCAATTAATATCAAGTTTTTTTCCACTCTTAAATTTTGTAGAGTCGGTGTTTTTTAAAAAATCAATAAGACCTTTATTGGAAATATTCCCATTTTCATCTTGTAATTGTTTCGTTTTTACATTAACAATACCAGAGGTATGATGTAATAAATTCTTTATGGAAATATTTTTCCCGTATTCAGGAAAACCAGGGATGATATCGGTAATTTTATCTCCATAGTTTAATTTTTCCTGTTTTCTTAAGATCATTATTGCCATTGCAGTAAATTGAGCAGATAAACTGCCCAAATTAAAATTAGTATTGGATGTTATGTCCATCTTTTTTTTAACGTTGGCCAATCCTGTATTATATGTAAATACCGGTTCATCAGACTTAATGACCATCATACTAAATCCGGGCCCCCGGGAATCTATATATTCCGAAAATAAAGAGTCTGCCTTTTTTTGCATCAATTCATCCGGTTGTGCTTTTACCGGGAATACTAACATCCCGGATAAGAGCAGGCATATTATAAAAAAAAGTGGATGATTTGAAGTATGGTTATTTTTTTTTGTTTGTTGCATCAAAATAAATTTATAAGTTATTTACAATACATTTTAAGCATTGATTCGGCTTGTGTAAATCCCATTTGGTACGATTTCCTAAAATCTATGCATCCTTCGTTGAATTGGTTAAGATTGATTTTTGAAATGCCCCTGTTGTAATATATTTCGGGATTGTTATTATTTATTTTCAATGCTTGATTATAATCTTCAATAGCTTGTTTATGCTGTTTTAACATTCCTTTAGAAATACCACGATGAAAATAAGCTTCAGCAAAATCGGGTTTTAATTTTATTGCTTTATCGAAATATTCAATAGAAGCACTAAAGTTCATCAGGGCACTTTTTGCAATTCCTTGTAAATTATATATATTGGGATCGTCAGGTGTTCGTTTTTTTAAATTTTGAAGATCTTCAATAGCGCTCTTGTATTTTTTCATGTGTAATAATGCCAATGCACGGTTATATATTGCTTTATCTCTTACCGGATTCAATTCTAACACTTTATTAAAATCATCGAGAGAGGCTTTGTACATTCCCATTTTTCCAAG
Organism: uncultured Bacteroidales bacterium; assembly: GCA_964390955.1. Lineage (GTDB taxonomy): Bacteria > Bacteroidota > Bacteroidia > Bacteroidales > JBBRXJ01 > CAYMKE01. The sequence goes on from CAYMKE010000113.1 coordinate 8,195, forward strand.
TGCATATCCTCTGTAATAATAAGCGTCTTCTTTAGCTGGATTAATACGGATGACTTCCTTAAAATCTTCAATGGATTCATCGTATTGATTAATTGAATAATACAAGTAGCCTCTTTTATAATACACAGAGTCATTATCTTCTCCCATATTAATTAACAATGTATAATCCTGAATAGCGCCTTTAATGTTATCTACAGAATCTTTCATTGCACTTCTCTTATGCAATGATTTAATGCTGTCAGCTCCATATTGCATGGCCTTATCCAAATCCAATATTGCAGATTGATAATCTTTTAATGAAGATTTAATAATGGCTCTGTTATAATATGCATTATCAAGGCTACTGTCTAAACGAATAGCAGAATTAAACGATTTAATGGCCTTGCTATATTCATCTCTTTCTTTTTCACATAATCCTCGATATAAATAGGCCTCGGGAGATTTATAGTCCAACTCAAGTGCTCTATTTATATCATTGGTTGCATGCAAACAGTCATTTAATTTATAATATGCCACCCCTTTGTAATACCAGCTTTCGGCATAATTACTATCCATTTTAATTGCCAGTTCACAATCCCTGATCGCATTTTTGTAATTACCCATTTTTATATACAAAGCAGCTCTCTGAGTATATATTTCAGGAGATTTCTTCCATCGAAGTGCTTTTGTATATGATTCAAGTGCTTGCTCATAAGCAGTGCTGTCTGCAAATGTTTCTCCTTTTTGATGGAATTTTTCTGCAATTTTTGGTTTTATAAGAAAAAACAAAATCACAACAATTGCTAAGAATAATATAAATAATAGCCATTTATTTTTTTTCATATGTTTGTAATTAAGTTACTAAGTTACTAAGTTAATTGAGTTGATTGAGTTAATTGAGTTGATTGAGTTGATTGAGTTGATTGAGTTGATTGAGTTGATTGAGTTAATTGAGTTAATTGAGTTAATTGAGTTGATTGAGTTGATTGAGTT
>CAYMKE010000114.1:0-9142 GCA_964390955.1 uncultured Bacteroidales bacterium
TTGGCTTTGTATGACATATAATTTAAGAAAATTACATCTACAAATCAATAAAATGGAAAATTAAAAGAAAAACAGGAGATCAAAAAGGTACAATCATGATCACGAAAATCTGGCGCATATAAATTTGGGGGTGGTGTTTAACAATAACCGGTCTTTACCACGTCTTTTATAAGTTATATCCTGGCAGTATTGTAGATATCAAAACGTTGCTGAATTGTGTTAAATATTTTAAGGGCATGGGGTTAGAAGATTACTTGTTTGTGTTAGGCCGGGGATTTTTTGTGAACCCGGGATTGCCATGCGAATAAAATATTTATGCCTTATCTCATAAGAAATTGATGCAGGTGTTTTTTCCATCTGTGATACGCTTCCTGGTACTGATCGTGATTGTTGTGATCGGGGGCAATGGTTTTTATTTTTTTGAAATTCTGGAATGCTTCTGAAAAAGAGCTGTAATGGCCAATCCCAAATCCGGCTCCTTTGGCAGCTCCCAATGCACCATCTGTGTCATATAATTCAATGGTGGCTCCGGTAACACTGGCCAGTGTCTCCCTGAAAATCGGGCTTAGAAACATGTTGGCATTGCCTGCACGGATGACTTCGGTGTTAATGCTGGTCTGTTTCATGATTTCCAATCCGTAATGGAATGCAAATACAATACCTTCCTGGGCTGCCCTGAAAACATGAGTATTGTTATGAATATTGAAATTTAAATTCATAAAATGACTGCCAAGTTCCCTGTTGTTTAACATCCGTTCGGCTCCGTTTCCAAAAGGCAGGACAATCAATCCTTCGGATCCGATTGGTACGTTGGCAGCGTTTTCATTGATTTCACTGTATTCAATGTTTTCATTTCCAATATTATGCTTGAGCCATGAGTTTAATATGCCTGTGCCATTGATGCATAATAATACACCTAATTTGGGGTTTTGTGACGTATAATTGACATGAGCAAATGTATTGACCCGCGATTCAGGGTCGTATTTTATTTCTTCACTCACCCCGTAAACAACACCGGAGGTGCCGGCTGTAGCAGCAATTTCTCCGGGGTTCAGTACATTTAAGGAAAATGCATTGTTGGGTTGGTCTCCCGCGCGATATGCAACCGGAATCCCTTCAATAAGGCCCATTTCAGTAGCAGCAGATTGGGTGGTTTTGCCCTGTATGGAGAATGTTGGTTTTATGTCCGGTATAAAATGAGTAGGGATGCCGTAATAATTCAATAGTTTTTCATCCACCTTATTTTCTTTGAAATTCCAGAAAATACCTTCAGATAAACCCGAAATGGTTGTATTGATTTCACCGGTCATTTTCATTGCCATAAAGTCGCCCGGCAACATGATCTTGTGAATTTTTTCAAATAAATGTGGTTCATTATCTTTCACCCATTTAAGTTTTGATGCTGTGAAATTCCCGGGTGAGTTGAGCAGGTTTTCCAGGCAGTAGTTACCTCCGATGTCTTCAAAGGCTTTGTTCCCAATTTCTACAGCCCTGCTGTCACACCAGATAATAGAAGGACGTATGGGACTCCCGTTGTTGTCAATCATAACGAGCCCGTGCATTTGATATGAAATGCCTATGCCCTTAATATCTTCGGGTTGGATTGCAGCTTTGGATATTGCTTCACGGGTGGCTGTGCATAAATATTTCCACCATAATTCGGGCTCTTGTTCTGCCCATCCGTTTTTATGAGCAATGATTTCCATTTCTTCATCAGGATAAAAAACAGATGCTTTGCATTGACCCGTAGAAGCTTCTACAATGCTTGCTTTCACTGATGAACTGCCTAAGTCATATCCTAGAAAGTACATAGAATTAAGTGTTAAATTAAGGTTATCAACATAAACAGATTTATTATCTAAAATAAATCAAATTATTTAATGTTATATACTAAAATAGCAAATATAATAAATCATTAAAACAATCAACTTTAATTTGGTATTAATTGTACCTTATCTTATAATATTTTATTTTTATGCATGTTTGTCTATTAAAGCCTGTTTTTATTCTTAGGTGCTCGAAATCTAAATGATCCGCAATGTTCATGAGACTGCTTCCCTAAGTTCTCAAATGCTTTACGTGTTTTGCGGTTGGATTGTTTGTATGCACTGAAAATGAGCTTTATAGATTAAATACTTAATTGTATTGACAGATTCAAATTAAACCGGACTATGACTGCTTCTAAAAATTTATATCTCGGAAAACCTGCTGCCTTTCAGGTAATGATAAAACCAATCGGTTCAAAATGTAATTTAAATTGTGCATACTGTTATTATCTTGAGAAAGAAAAATTATATAAAGACCATAAAAATTTTATACTTTCTGAGGATGTCCTGGAGCAATTCATAAAACAGAATATTGAATTACAGGAAGTCCCATTGGTTCAGTTCCTTTGGCAGGGCGGTGAACCTACAATGTTGCCAATGGATTATTATAAAAAAGCACTTGAATTCCAGGAAAAGTATGCTGGAAAAAAAAGGATAGAAAATATTTTTCAGACCAATGGAACATTATTGGATGATGAATGGTGCCGTTTTTTCAAACGGAATAATTTTTTGATTGGTATTTCTATTGATGGCCCTAAAGAGTTGCATGACAGATACAGGGTAGATAGAAATGGAAAGCCAACGTGGGAAAAGGTCATGAATAGTATTCATAAACTTAACGATTATGGAGTGGAATTTAATACACTGTCTGTTATCAATGATGTTAATTCTAAACATCCGCTTGAAGTGTATCAATTTTTAAAAGAGATAGGAAGCCGTTATATGCAATTTATACCGATTGTAGAACAAATTGCTGACGATGTTCGGGAGCATGAGTTGTCATTGGTTTTTCCCGGTTACCGTGGGAATGCGCATTTATCGTCCTGGTCAGTCGAACCGGGGGCATTTGGGAACTTTTTAATACAGATTTTTGATGAATGGGTCAGGAAAGATGTAGCATCTTATTATGTTCAGCAATTTGATGCAGCGCTTGCCAATTGGATTGGAGAAATGCCCGGCTTGTGCGTGTTTGCGAAAACATGCGGTGAGGCCCCCTGTCTTGAGCATAATGGTGATTTGTATGCTTGCGATCACTTTGTATACCCGGAATATTATCTGGGGAATATTATGGAAAAGAATGTTAAAGAGCTTGCCAAATCCGATACCATGATTGATTTTGGAGAGCAAAAAGAAAAAAGCCTTCCCTTGCAATGTATTGAATGTAAATACCGGTTTGCTTGCAATGGAGGCTGTCCCAAAAACAGAATATCTGTAACAAATGATGGGGAAAAAGGCCTGAATTACCTGTGTGAAGGTTATTATAACTTTTTTAAACATGTCCATCCTTATATGCAATATATGGCTGACCAGCTTGCAAAAAGAAAACCTCCTGCCAATGTAATGGACTGGGTTAAAAAGATGGATTTTAAGAAATCAATCAGGGCATCAGGACAGAAAGCCGGTGAACAGGATGCATCGAATCAACCACCATCCCAAAAGAAAACAATACACAAAGTGGGCAGAAATGCCCCCTGCCCGTGTGGAAGTGGCAAAAAATCTAAAAACTGTTGCTACAGGAGGCACTGAGACGAGAGAACAGTAGATATCTTGGTGTATATTAATATTTTTTTTATTTCTCTGAGAAATAATTGTATGTATTTGGTAAATCACTCTTTTTTACTATATTTGTATATTACTTCCATTTTTTAGGATGTAACAATAATAATAACATAATTTATTTATTAATATTAAACAATATTTAAGATGAAAAAAATATTATGGGTTATATTATTGTACTCTTTACTGTTCTCTAATGTAAAAGGACAGTATGGGACGGGTTTTACACCCCAGTATATTCATTCTATCAATTTAACTCACATGATGTCAAATTATGATAAAAATACCATTATGGCACCGGGATTAACATACCGTGCCAGGTTAAATTTTATGAAGTTTTCTTTCAGGACGTCTTTATCTCTTGAGGTACCACTTAGTATTGGTTATACTCTTGACCCATTGCCAGGTGATGACCAAATTGCTTATGAAATCCCGATTTCATTAAATTTTAATGTTGGCTATGGTTCTGCATTAACCACACGAAGAACATTGGGAGGGTTTCTTGGACTTGGCTACGCGTTCAATTCAATTTCAAATCAGAGGTTTGATAAGGTAAATGAAAAAGAAATTGTGCTTGAATCAACCCGGGGGGTAATGATTCAGGCTGGTGTAAGAGCTTTAATTTTTGGGAATTATGGTTTTACCAGCGGAGGATATGTAATCATTGGAAATGAAGAAAGTTTTGTGTTTGGTGTCCGTGCAGGATTTATCTTTAATTTATTACAATAGCCTATTACTGAAAATATGTTACTAAAGCATTTATGAATCAAGCCATGGACAAATTGCTTAACACGAAGGGATGATTTTTAAAAGAAGACAGATGTCAGATTTCTGATACCTGTCTTCTAAATTCTTTATCTTTGAAAATTGCTTCATAAATTTTGCCACAGTACCTTACCGGGTAAGTTTTGCCAAAACAAACAAGAATTTCCCGGTAAGTTACTATTTCAATTGGCTGCTGGCAATGAGCAGTTAGCAATTGAAGCCCTGCGGGGAAATAGCGGTCACAAAATTTGAACAACATGTTGGTAAACGTTTTCGCCTAAGCGCCTATTTCCTGAGTTTACAGACTGACTTTAAATAATTGACATGGCAAATTCAAAAAAATCTTCTTCTACATACATCGGTATGAATAAATTTTGGCTTGGTTGTGTTATTATTGTTTTATTGGTTTTAGCACCCAAATTACATTTATTGATTTTTGGCCATCAAGCAAAAGGTAAGGTTGTTGATTTTCAAGTTGAAACTACTTTTTTTGATCAGCACCTCATTCCTGTTATTCAATTTAAAACACCTGAGGAAAAAATTCAATTCAAAGTCAAATCAGGTATTAATTATCAGTTAAATGAAACATTAAATATCATATATTATCCGAAGAATCCACACGATGCAAAAGTATACTCTTTTTTGGGTGTGTTTTTGGATGCAGTGATCGGCATACCAATTTACCTGGTCATTTGGTATTTTATGTTTACCAGCCTTCCGTTTTTATTTGCCAATAAAAAAGAAAATGAAGATGCGCATTATTCTCCGAAACAGATACAACATTACAAACAAATGATTAGGTTTTTACCTGGTTTACGCCCTAAAAATACATATTCTGGTTTAACCCCGGCACAAAAAAAAGTATTCAAAATGCTTTGGATTATAGTAATTATTGTGATGCTTGCAGGATTGTATTTTACAATTCGAAATATTGGGTCGTGGGAAGTAGGCAGAGAAGTCTTTAGTATCATTTTTGTGTTATTTGGAGGCATTGTGTATCTTGCTGTTATGGAATTGATAAAAATTTAACAGGCTTTCAGATATTAAAATCTTTAATTTACTGTTATTTATGAATAATGTAGGATAGCTTAGTATAAACCATTTAATAAAATAATGCATTTATTCCGGTTAAAAAATATACGTGTCATTATTTCACTTCTGTTTCTACTCTCAACCACTTTTTTGTTTGTAGATATCTGGCATATTATTCCATCAAGGTGGGCTGGCCATATTCTTTTTTTACAATACATTCCTTCGGCGCTTAAATTTTTCGAAGTGTTGGGATGGATAGGAGTCGGGTTTGTGATTATAACCATTGTCACGTTGTTGTTTGGAAGAGTTTATTGTTCAACCGTATGTCCATTGGGAATTTTCCAGGATGTGATTCATTTTATAAAAAAGAGAATGCAAAAACGCTATACAATGCGTTTTCGAAAACCACGAAATATCCTGCGATATACATTGCTTGGAGTTGTTATTGTTGTTTTTACATGCGGGCATATGATCTTATTGAATTTATTGGATCCATATAGTATTTATGGTAAAATTTCATCCAATATATTTCAACCCGGGGTGGGGCAATTGCATAATTTTTTTTCCGGGATACTTCAGGATATGAATATCTATTCTTTGTTTCCCATTGAAACAGTACCCGTAAAGTGGAGCGCTTTTATCATTTCATTTATCTTTCTGTCAGGAATATTTGTTTTTGCAATTCGATACGGGAGATTGTATTGCAATACGATTTGCCCGGTAGGGACATGGCTTGGATTATTTGCCAAGTTATCTGTATTTAAAATCAAATTCGACTCAACCCTGTGCAGCCGTTGTAATAAATGCGCCAATGTATGCAAAGCATCATGCATTGATGTGGAACAACAATGCATTGATTTTTCAAGGTGTGTGGGATGTTTTAATTGCATTGAAGCATGCGATAAAAATGGAATTGGTTATCAATTAACATTTAACAATAAAGGAGATACTTTGAAACCGGAACAATTAAATGATGAAAAGAAGAGCGGGGATAAACGAAATTTTTTTAAGCAGGTATTTCTTGCTTGTATAAGCATCCCCTTGTTCCGTCAGCTATCGGCACAGGATACTTCCGGCAACATCCGGCTGCCTGAAAAAACACCTGTCACCCCTCCCGGGTCTAAGGGATTTAATCATTTTAACCATCATTGCACAGCCTGCCATTTATGTGTGACAGCCTGCCCGAGCAATGTTATTCGCCCTTCGTTCCTGGAATATGGATTGAAAGGGATGTTGCAGCCATACCTGGATTTTAAGGTATCGTATTGCAGTTATGAATGTACAAAATGCAGTGAAGTATGTCCTACAGGAGCGATACTTCCGTTAAGTGTTGAAGAAAAGAAACGGGAGCAGATTGGCATTGCCCGTTTTGTGAAAAAGAACTGCATCGTATATGTATCCAATACCGCATGTGGTGCATGTGCTGAGCATTGTCCGACCAAGTCCGTACACATGATACCATATAAAGATGATTTACAGATTCCTGAAGTACGCCCCGAACTTTGTGTGGGATGTGGGGCATGCGAATACGCTTGTCCTGTTGAGCCCAAAGCCATTTATGTGAAAGGATTGCAAATACACAAGAAAGCAGAAATATTGAAAAGTGAAAAAATGAAGTCCGAAGATACGGAAGAGGATTTTCCGTTTTAGATGGGACTCCAACGTTTTGAATGTTGGAAAGGTTGAGTTGCAAATTTTTTAAAAGACAAAAAAAGGCTGCCTATGTTTGGCAGCCTTTTAAATTCTATAAACAAAGGGTTTATTCTATGATTATTTTGGATGTCTTAGAATCTTTTTATCTTTTAAATACCCGATGATTTTTTCAACAGACTCTAACACGCTCAATTTGTCTGTTTCAATTAATATCTCAGGATTTTGGGGTTCTTCATAGGGGGCAGAGATGCCTGTGAATTCAGGGATAATGCCTTTCCGGGCTTTTTCATAAAGGCCTTTGGGGTCGCGTTTTTCACATACTTCCAATGGAGCTTTTACATATACTTCTATAAAGTCGCCTTCGGGATTGAGTTTGCGTGCCCTGTCCCGGTCTTTTTCATAGGGTGATATGAATGATGTGATGGTTAAACATCCTGCATCAGCAAATAAATGAGCTACTTCACCGATTCTCCTGATGTTTTCTTCCCTGTCTTCGGGTGAGAAGCCCAGGTCGCCATTCAGCCCGTGACGGATATTGTCGCCATCGAGAATATACACCTGGCATTTTAATTCGAATAATTTGGCCTGCAATTGGGTGGCAATGGTTGATTTACCACAAGCGGACAGTCCGGTCATCCATAATACCACTCCTTTGTGTCCGTTTAATTCGGCACGTTCTTCTTTTTTTATTTGCGTGTCATGCCATACTACGTTGGAACTTTTTTGTTCAACAGTTTTTTCTTCAGCTGGCTTTTGTTGTAACGCATAAAAATCTTTCAAAATATCGCCCACGCATTTTCGCAGTATACGTTCGTCTACATCTTCGTAGCTGCTTAATTTTTTTCGTACTTCTTTTCCGGAGATGAAAACAGTTTCGTAACCTTTAGGTTTGAATTCACTGATGAGTCCAACACGGTTGATCTCTTTAAAGAAAGCGGCAAATCCAACTTTTACAGGTTCTATTTGCAGCTCGCCATCGAGTTTGTCAAATATCTCGTGTGCGTCAAAATCACCCCAGATGGCCTCGCCGTCATCAAACGGGGCATCGGCATGTTTCCTGCCAATGACGATGTTTGTGAATCCATAGTTCTGACGGTAAATGGCGTGCATTACAGCTTCTTTGGGGCCGGCATAAAACATTTTCATATCCAGGCCGATCAATAATAATTCATCATCCAGGTCATATCCTTTGGATTTCCAAAGTTCTTCATCTTTGTCGCCATGGCCGATCATTTTATTTTCGATGAGTGCTTCGTATGTTTTCATCCTGATATCAGCAGGCAGGTCATCTGATTTGGTAGTTCCTACCAATGGGTTCAGGATGGTTCCTGTATAGTATCCTTGTTTGGTAAGTTGTTCAGCTGCATATACCATGGCATATTCATGTGCACGGTGCAATGCATTTCGTGTCTGGAAACCAACAATTTTTTCCCATCCTCTTTCCTGGAACAGGCTTCTTGTTTCTGCAGGGGTGAGCATGTATTGCCCGAACGATGGGTCTTTGGGTTGCGGGAATGCCCATATTTTACCACCTAATAAATAGTCGCGCGGGTCATCATTAAAAATTCCGGCCCCTGGATGGTCGTCGCGATCAGTACCATAAACAGATTTGTTATAGCGTTTTTTATCAAACGGGTAAATATCTGTAATTTCCAATGTTCCGACAATTTCTCCTTTTTCATTTTCAACCGTAACCGTTTCCCCTGATTTTAATTTGTCTGCATTGGCTTTTTCAATCGGGAAGGCAAGAGGAATTGTCCATGCATACTTTTTGCCGTTACGTTCTATTATTGCTTCGTCAAGAACCTGGTTGAATTCATCGCTGTTCATTGGCCCTTCGAGGGGGGAGAGAGCTCCGTCTGCCATTCTGTAAAAAACAGACAAGTCAGAATTGCTTATTTTATAAACATTTCTGTTTTTGGCCGCTTCTGCGACGTGTCCTCTTTCCATCTCCGGGATGATTCTGTTAACTAATCCACATCCCCCGTGAGGAGGTAAAATTATTTGTTTCATTATGTACTGAATTTTATGATTTATAATTAGTGTTTGTCCATAATGTCCGCTAACTTCGTTACGCTTGCCCCAAAATT
>CAYMKE010000115.1:0-9112 GCA_964390955.1 uncultured Bacteroidales bacterium
TTAAATTTTTTACACGCCTCGAATTTGAACTTTATAGAGCAAACACTCGACTTTACGAGACAGAAACTAAATATATAAACATATGAATACAAATTGCCAACTAGCCAACTAATAATTAAGTGATCAATTCAAATTCAGAGCCTAAACTCAATTAACTCAATTAACTCAATTAACTCAATTAACTCAATTAACTCAATAACTTATGAAAAAGAAGGTAGAGATAAAAAACAAAAAGGCTTCTTTTAATTATTTCCTGATGGATAAATATACAGCAGGTATTCAACTACAGGGGACAGAAATTAAATCGATCAGGGCAGGGAAGGTGAGTCTTGCAGAAGCGTATTGTTATTTTAGCAAAGAAAACGAATTGTTTGTAAAAGATATGCATATTGGCGAATATAAATGGGGAGGTTATTATAATCATGAACCTAAAAGAGAACGAAAGCTTTTATTAACAAAACGGGAATTGAAAAAATTAGGAAAAAAAGCCAGGGAAAAGGGGCTGACAATCGTTCCTACTTTTTTGTTTATTAATGATAATGGTTTGGCAAAACTTGAAATAGCAGTAGCTAAAGGAAAACATACTTATGACAAACGCGAAGATATAAAGAAGAAAGATATGGACAGGAAGATTCAACAAATGAAGAAGATATGATAATAAGATTATTGACTGAAGAATATTTCTTTCAGTTTATAAATGTCCGAGGTATTGAAATCAGTTTTGTTATTAAAGAAATCGTCTATGGTTTGTAATACTTCATTATAAGAAATATAACCATCGTTGTTGCGGTCGACTTTTTTATATTTTTCAGGCAAACCCTCGATCATTTTATAATTAAAATGTGATATATTTAGGTTTCTGTCTATTATTTCGTCAATCATTTCTCTCTTAATGGCATCGTCTGTATTCATGATTTCTGCAATTTCTTCTTTTGTGAGTTCTTCACCATCTTCATTCACAAATGCTCCGCTAGGAGTATTGGGTTGTTTGTCCATGTAATCCGGGATGTTATCCCCGTCTTTGTCCAGCGGGCATCCTACAGAGTCTACTTCTATTCCTTCAGGAGTACCCGGGCATTCGTCAGCACGGTCAAGCACCCTGTCGTTGTCTTCGTCACCATACATAGTACGGTCAAAATCAAGATCAGCAAAGAGTTTTTTTACAGTAATGGCTTCGGGACTGGAGAACATGTCAATATGAAAAGATAATGAGGTGAATGTAAATATATCGTTCCCTTTGTTTCCTATAATACCCCGTGTGTTTTTATGGCTGATGTGGTCTATGACATCGGTGAGGGTATAATGCAAAGATGTTCCAAGTTCAAGATATGAACGGTCAGATACAAATAAATTAATACCTACTTCAATCGGAAAAGACAAAGTGTTTTCAGCATATTTTCCAAGCCCATAATCCAATTCTTCTCTTAAATTGGTTTCATAATCATAATTTCTTGTGATGATATCACCTTTTTCATTCCGAAATGTTCCATCCGGATTGTAATGATAAAGTTCTTTCTGATCATTCTGCATATCGGATTTAGATGTAAACTGTAATAATTCTATGCCAAGAGAGATATATGGATGGATTGGTTTTTTGGGATGAATTAAGTGTTCAAATTTATATTGGACGGTGATTCCCAATGTGTTGAATTGTGATGAAAAATTTATATAATTTTGAGGATAATCAAGAGAATATTTTTCACCGGAGAATTTTCCCAACACGAGCATAAAGAAGTTGCCGGTAAAAAAATGTTTTTGATCAAGAAATGTTGATATATTAATTTTCATTGCTTTATTTCCTGCTAAGTATCCATTGGTTTGGTTGCTTAATTCCCCGTAATAGTTTACAACTCCCGGGCCAATACCGATTACAGGCATGTAAACAGGGTTTTCAACTTTCATTTCTTCTTTAAGTAACCCTTCATAAAAGTCTTGTTGGGCATAGGATACATGTACATACAGAATGAACAATACGGCACATGATATTTTTTTCAAGACTTTCATAAAAAAGTATATTATTTATACCATTTCTGGTTGGTTATCATTAAAGCTTCCTGTACTGTGATACGGGTTCCGTCATTATATGAAGTGACAAATGCATCATTAATTTTTGTCGTTTCCCAAATATTAACCCGTTTATCTCTGGCTTCTTTGTAAATATCAAATGATCCGATGGAATATTTATACCATCCTTCATGTTGTTCTCTTTTTACAGTTTCATTAAGGTTATACCTGCTGAAATATTTATCAATGTCCACAGCTTTATGGCCTGCTGCAATTTGTACCCGGTAATATACCCCTGATTGTGGTTCGAGGATATGTGATTTTTGGACACTTTCCTGGTTGAAAGGAATATTAGAGCTTCCCGTTTTGGTTGTCTTATCTTCTTGTTGTTCTGTTTCCTGTTGTGAGATACTTCCTTCCGTTTTTTCAACAGGTTGTTCCGTTGTATTTTCTTCAATATTCTCTTCCTCTGCATCATCATCATCTTGTGCTGATGCAATGCCTTCTATTTGTTGTGTGATTCCTAACGTATCGTCAAGGATTTCGCTGAGACTCGCATCGGGGCCTATTGCATCAAAGTTTATATCTTTTTGTACTGTTTGAATACTTTTTGTTTGTTCTCCTTTGATATAAGAGAAGACTCCATCTATTTCGGGTTTTTGAATTTTGACTTCAGGTTTTGGGATGAGTTTATATGAAACAGTAAAATTATCAGGAGAAGGTAATTGAATCCATAAAAATTTGACGGTTTGTTCTTTGGCAACAAAAATCCCATTTTGTGTGTTATTTTGTTTGGCTATATATCCGGGAGGAATGTGTTCTTCAATTTTGGCAAATTGGTCAATGTTTTTTTTATGTACAAGTAGTTCTATATTGATTTCATTATTGTCTGGCGAGATTTGAGGAGGCTTCCTGATGCAGGCAACATTTTCTTTTTTTGAACTGACAGGAATGAACCTGTTCTGAAAATCTTCAATGTCTACGATCCGGCTTTCGTCCACGTCGGGTGAGGGAGTGATGGTAATGTTTTTTGGGTTAAACTGTTGTGTCATCCTTTCATTGTCTTTGATGTAAGCAAATTCTCCGGATATATTAAAATCTCCTTTTAATATTTTATTGACATGAATAGCATACGCTATATTCATTTCTTTTTTTTCAGGCAGTTTTAACCATATTAATTTTACTTCATTATCTTCAAATTTAAATTCGGCATTTTCTGTGGATATGGGTTGCGCTTCAAGGCCATAAGGCAATTTTTGCTGGAATCGTGCAAAATTTTGAATATTGCCTTTATCAATGCTTATGTTTACCTCGAATGATTTACCTGCTTGCGCCTCAGATGGAACATTCATGTTGGTTGTAAGATTATTGTCCATGTCAAAATTGAAAAACAATAAAATAAGCATATGAAGCATTAATATGATGATTTTCATAGACATATAAGTTAAATTTATGGTATCTTTTTTTATTCAAACGTATAGTACATACAAAGTGTTTTAATTTGGTGATACTAATATACTAAAAATTAGGACTTAATAAATATTTTGAATAAAAAACATTAATAATATCTACTGCATCATCTGCTGTGTCAACAATTTTAAAGAGTTCCAGGTCTTCTTCTGAGATGTTGCTTTCTTCTTGTAAAACTATTTCTTCCAGCCATTTAACAAACCCCTGCCAATATTTTCTCCCAACAAGTACAATTGGAAATTTGCCGATTTTTTCGGTCTGAATCAATGTTAAGGCTTCAAGTAGTTCATCCAGGGTTCCAAAACCACCTGGTAATACTATGAAGCCCTGTGCATATTTGACAAACATGACTTTTCTGACAAAGAAATAATTGAAGTTGATCAATTTGTCAACGTCTATAAATAAATTTGGTACCTGCTCAAATGGCAATGTAATATTCAATCCTACAGATGATCCTTTACCTCTTTTGGCTCCCATGTTAGCGGCTTCCATGATGCCGGGGCCGCCTCCGGTTATTACACCGTATCCGCTTTTTGTTAATTTATAGGCTATTTCTTCGGCCAGGATAAAATATTTGGATTCGGGTTCTGATCGAGCTGATCCAAATACAGACACACACGGGCCAATGCGTGATAGTTTTTCAAATCCCTCTACAAATTCTGATAATATTTTAAACAGTTCCCAGGAATTTTTTGTCTGAATTTCGTTCCAGTCTTTCTTTTTAAAAGCTTTTTTAATTTTTTCTTCGCTTCTTTTTTTGTCCATTGTTTTGTGAATTATACCTTAAATAGGATATTTACGGATTCAATCAGTATAAAGTTACAAAAAATGCATTGAAAGTAAGATAAATGCATTTTTGGCAATTTATAAAAATTTATATTTTAATATAAGCAAAATCTTTATTACATCATGAATCACTTGATAAAAAACAAATATAGCAAAAAATATATTCTGTATTTATTTATATATGAATATTTAACTTGTTTAATTTTCATTTTTTCTTTTTTCTGCAAAAAAATCTTTGAGTACTTTACCGCATTCGTGTTTTAAGATTCCTTTAATTATCTGTGTTTTAGGATGTGTAATTTCTTTGGTTTGATATGAAAATCCGTTTTTAGGATCGTCAGCGCCATATACAATCTTTCCAATTTGTGTCCATAAGGCAGCGCCTGCACACATAACACAAGGTTCGAGCGTTACATACAGCACACAATCAGTAAGGTATTTGCTTCCAAGGTAATTTGCCGCTGATGTAAATGCCTGCATTTCGGCATGTGCTGTGACATCATTTAATTGTTCTGTAAGGTTATGTGCACGTGCAATGATTTTGTTGCCGGTTACAATCACAGCGCCTACTGGAATTTCATCTTTTTGTAATGCCTTTTGGGCCTCTTTGAGAGCTTCTTTCATGAAAAAATCATCTGATAAAACAAGGTTATTCATAGTGATGTTTTTTGTTTTAAGGTGACGTCTGTTCGTTATATGTGTTTTTTGAAAGAAAAAATTAATAGCCCCCTTAAATGAGTTTAATATTTAGTGCCCGTCCATAGAGTCAAGTGTTTGGATTATAATGTTCGAAGCGTGCGAAGCCCCAAAATGCGCAGTTTATTGGTGTAAATGAGCAATTTTGGAGCAAGCGTAACGAAGTTAGCGGACATTATGGACGAACACAAGTTAGAAAAGTTTTGATAATCTAAAAATAAAAATTATCTTTATCTTTGCTATTTATTGAATTAAATGCAGAACAGAATTTAAATTTATTGATTTCAATTAAATGGTACTTAATAATTTATGAGAGAAGTAAGTGTTGGAATAGATATTGGAGGAACAAACAGTGCTTATGGAATTGTTGACGAAGAAGGTAATATCTTAAAAGAAGGCAGTATTTCTACCAAAGATTATCCCAAGGTAGAAGTATTTGTAAAAGAAATACATAAAGAGATACAGAAAGCAATTTCATTGTTGGAAGAAAAAGTAAGCATTTGTGGAATAGGTATTGGTGCCCCTAATGGCAATTTTTATAAGGGAACCATTGAGTCGGCTCCAAATCTTGATTGGAAAGGTGTTGTTCCGTTAAAAGAATTGTTTGAACAATACGATTATAAAAGGGTTGTTGTAACAAATGATGCCAATGCAGCCGCAATAGGGGAGAAAATATTCGGAGGAGCAAAATATATAAATGATTTTATAATGATTACCCTTGGCACAGGCCTCGGAAGCGGAATTGTTGTTGATGGTAATCTTGTATACGGACACGATGGCTTTGCAGGAGAGATAGGGCATGCGTTTGTATATATGGGGACTGGCCGTAAATGTGGATGCGGAAGAAAAGGATGTCTTGAAGCTTATGTCTCTGCTACAGGGATCAAACGCACTGCTTTTGAATTGATGGCTACATCTACTAAAAAAAGTGAATTACGAGATTTTTCTTTTAATGAGCTTACATCAACACATATTTATGAGGCTGCAAAAAATGCTGACCCAATTGCATTAAAAGCATTTGAATTTACCGGTAAGCTGCTGGGAATAAAACTTGCTGATGCCGTTGTTCATACAAGCCCTCAGGCAATATTTTTGTTTGGTGGGCTTGCAAAGGCAAATGATTTTATTTTTAATCCTACCCGTAAATATTTCGAAGATAATGTATTGGGCGTATTCAGGAATAAAGTAAAAATATTGCCTTCCGAATTAACAGAAAACAGTGGCGCTATTTTGGGAGCCGCTGCTTTAGTATGGAAAAAAAGAAAATAATAAATTTATTATTGAAAAGTATTATCACTTCTTAAAAATCTTTCTTAATTTTGATTATCTTAAAATTTTAAATTTTCCTGACTAATGAAAATAAAATTTGTACATTATTTCATTGGAATCATTGTAATTCTCGGATTTTCCTTTACAAGTTCTGATATACATAACAATGAGATTGTAAAAATCAAGTTGGAAAAAAGCAAGAGTGATGCATTGATTTTAGGTGACCAATTAATTTCTAAAGCTCATATATATGGCAAAAAAGATGATATTATACATTTTTTGATTAATGATAAATATATTCAACATCAACATGAAAGAGGAATTATTTATCATTTTTTAACGAAACAATCTGCCCAAAAAACAGATAAAGATGCATTGGAAAATTCAGATGTAGCTTTCAACGATTCAAATGGCGTATTGGTTTCAATTCCCGATTCAAATGATTTTAGAGAAATAGCTAAACTTTTATTTAAAACAGGTGATATACCTTCTGTTTTTATGCTTGGAAGTATAAACAATATGAATATTTACATGAGCCATCCAATTAATGATGATAAATTATTTAAAAAAAGAAAGGATTTTGTGAACGTTGTTTTAGATCGAAAACGTACAGATTTTGTTCAAATTCAGGAAGTTTCAATTTCAAAAGCAAATCTATACGGTACAAAAGATAATATTATCCGTTTTTTGATAAATGATAAATATGTTAAACATGAATTGGATAAAGGAGTGAATTATAAATTCATTTCAGATGCTGAGGTTCAGGAAAAGAAAGTCTTTTTTAAGGATCTGGATTCAATATCCACCAAAGAAAGAAAAATATTGATCACCATACAAGATGAAGAAGAATATAAAAATGCTTACAATTATTACACCCATGATGAACAATACCGTTCTTCATTTGACCTGAACGGTATAGAAGATATGTTCATCAGGGTTCAAAGTGGCCAATAATATTTTTTTTCATTTTGAGCCTTTTTCTTTGATCATCCCTTTTGTTCATATGGGCTGTTGTTTGATTGTTAATGCAGCCATTCATGAATATTTTAAGGAAACAGAAGATTGTGGATTTGGGTTGTACTTAAATGACAGGTTAAAATCCAACCAATCCAAACTTAGAATTCACTTATTAATCAACTGCAGTAAGTATTCACTAAGCCATTGTTCACCGGATTTGATCCATTCTTTTTTTTCACCGACGATTTCAAACCCGTGTTTTTTGAATAGATTGAAACTTGAATCATTATTTTCAAGAATATTGCAGTATAATTGATGTAACTGTAGAATATCAAATGAATATTTAATGAGTAGCCGGAGTGATTCTGAGGCATAGCCTTTTTTCCGGTCTTTTTCTTCACTAATGAGTATACCAACTCCTGCATGCAAATGAAAAGGTTCAAAGTTAAACAGGTCTATGGTTCCGATAGAACGGTTTTTTTTTGCACCGGTTTTCAGGTCTATCATGAGCCTTAGCTGACGTGTTTGGTATATATCAAGATGTGCATTTTTTATGTATTCCCTGAGTATGTGCTTTGAAAACGGGGTTAGGGTATTGCTTACACGCCAAATGGATAAATTGTTTTCCCATTCATATAAAATATTTATATCGGACGGCTCTAAGGGCCTTAACCGGATTATATCACTTTCTAATCTGTGCACATTACCTCCATATTAATTTTTTATATAATTTAGGATTATGATTGGATTAATAACTTTAAATTATTAATGATTTGATGAACTGAGCAAGTAAAAAATAATCATTTTTTGCACACACGAGAATGATTATTTTTTACTTGCGAGCTCCATATGACCATTGAAAAATAAAATATAAATATTATAAATGGGTACTAAACAAAAATAACATTTTTTTATTAATACCAATACTTTTATATATTAACTTGAAAAAAGAAAAAAGGTTTTTTATGGGGTATTTTGCTTTGGATTAAATGTAATGATGTAAATATCTTCTTTTCCTACTTTATTGTTTTTTGAATAAAATGAGTAATAACCGGTTTTACCATTTTGGTGTGGGACAAAAAATAAATCATCATCGGGTGTGTTTAGCGGATAGCCTATATTTACAGGTTTATTCCATTGTTCCTGATCGTTTTTTTCTGCAATAAAAATATCATATCCACCAATATTGTGATGTCCATATGAACTAAAATAGAGTTTTTTTCCATCTGAAGTAATGAATGGAGTTTGTTCGTCGTGTTTTGTGTTTATTGTGTTTCCAAGGTTTATGGCTTCTCCCCATTCTCCGTTTTCATCCTTTATTGATTTGTAAATATCCAATCCTCCGAATCCACCTTCTCTATTGCTTGTAAAATATAGTGTTTGATTGTCTTTTGTAATACAAGCATGTGACTCCCAGTATTTTGTATTGATGTTGCTGTTGAGCTTTTCTATTGGAGTCCATCTTCCGTCTTTGTAATAACTGCAACAGATATCACTTTTATAATCTTCGTTTCTGAGAAGCAGGAGATATTTTCCGTCAAAGGAAAGAGCTGTTGGATAGGTATTGTCATCTACTTCTAATTGAGGGATAATATTTACAGGGTCATTCCACCCGGAATCATTTTTTGTAGAGAAATATATAGCATCATAGAATTTGAGTTTTGTGGTATATATTAATACCGAATCATTGCCGGAAACAACAGGATTGGTATTAGGATAATTATCGTTGATGTTTTTGTCTAGTGGGTTAATTTTTAAAGAGATGGGATTTTGGATGGCGTGTTTTGCATTTTTACAAGCCCTGATTTGTTCTTTGGGTAATGTAATATCATATAGCGTGGTATCACAAATAGCGATAAAGTGCTCATACGCTTCAACCCGTATTAAGCATTAGAAAGTGGATAATTCTCTAAAAGTATTAATTTTGTAA
>CAYMKE010000116.1:0-9092 GCA_964390955.1 uncultured Bacteroidales bacterium
GGCATAAATATGTAAGCTCAACGGAGCGTTACAGGACGGACAATTTAGAGGATTTGCAAAAGGAATTGGAAAAATATCATCCGTTGAAAATAAAATAAAATGAAGAAAATGAACGTTAAATTAAGTACCTTTGTACCTAAAGTGGTACACAATTTTAAACGTGCAAAAATGAAAATAGTAACAAGCCGCGAGTTCAGAGACCATCAAAAGAAATACTTTGAAATGGTTGATAATAATGAACAGATAATCGTCAAGCGTAAAAACCGTGCTTACAAACTTGTGCCTGTAAGCGATGATGATATGCTTGTGGATATACCAAAAAGATTTAGATGCGACCCTTACGAGGTTAGCCCAAGTGGCGATATGTTTTGGGCAGATAAACGAAATGTAGAAAAGGTAAAAAAAGCGATTGAAGATAAGGATATTGCATTGCGCCTGACATCGGAAGATGAAATTAAAAAATTCCTGGATGGTTTATAAATATGTATACCCTTGATATCAAAACCCAGGCAAAAAAAGACATTGCTTTTCTGAAAAAGAACGGAGGAAAAGCAGTAACCAATAAACTTGAAAAACTCCTACTGGAACTTATTGAACATCCCAAAACCGGAACCGGACAGGTCGAAGAATTAAAAGGTAACATGCAAGGAAAATGGTCAAGAAGGATAGATAAAAAGAACCGACTTGTGTATACCATTGATGATGAAATTGTAACTGTAGAAGTAATCTCAGCCAAAGGGCATTACGGAGACAAATAACCCCCTGTACCGCCAAAAACTTTTATATTTTTATAAAGCAGGTTTTAAAAAATAAACTTATTAAAAACCAAGTGTTTCAGAGCGTATTCTAATGGTAGAGGCCATTTGGGACAGTATTGCTGAAAGTGATGAATAAGTTGAATTATCGGCAGAAACCAAGCAATTACTGAATGAAAGGCTTTAGATGCAAAAATCAATACAATCCGAAGGAATCCAAGTCATTTTCAGGTAGTTTATAAGAACATCCAAAGGGCTTTAGCAGAACGTTTTCCTTATGGAATATTCTTTATTGTTGAAGATGGAATCATTTATGTTTTAGTCATCCAACATGCCAGTAGAAACCATAGAATCTGGAAGAAACGCAAGTAACCTTTATAAGCTGAAATATGTTCAAATATAAAGAAAAAAGCATATTTTATACATTATATGCACATTCATTTTCTTGTTACAGAACTGGTATAACGTATGGTAAACGGATAGCAGATTGTAAAAAACCGGTGAAACGCATGTTGTACACCAATATCAACAGAGATTTTAAACGAGCATTAAAAAAAGCAGAAACCGGTAAATGGGAAGACGCTATCACAATATGGGATAAATATAAAGAACATCAAAATAAAAGCATTGCTGCGAAAGCTTTATATAATATATCTATTGCTTATGAGCAACAAGGGTATTTAAATAAAGCTTTGGATATAGCAGAACAATCATACCAAATGCAAACCATTCCACATACATTTATTCATATTGATTACTTAAGGAAAAACGTATTATAACGTGGAAACGGGCAAACGAATTCATTCAACATACTTATATCCAACTCCTTTAATTGTTTTGATGCGGTCGCTGCCTAATTTCTCTCGTAATTTCCTAATATGTACATCAATGGTACGGTCACTGACAATGACATCGTCGCCCCATACATTCTGAAATATGCGTTCGCGTGAGAAGACTTTATCAGGGTATTCTGCCAGGAGTAAAAGCAATTCAAATTCTTTTTTAGGCAATACTATGTCTTTCCCGTCTTTAACAACAACATAGCGGTCCCTGTCTATTAAAATATCTTTTTTTTCCAGGATGTTTTCATTTTTCTTTTCCGGTTGTTTTTCTGTTGATCCTGAAAAATGAAAAGGTTTATTATCATATCTTTTCAACAACGCTTTGATCCGGCTAACTAATACTTTGGGCCTTACCGGTTTTGTAATATAATCATCGCCGCCTGCATCAAACCCTGCTATTTGTGAATAGTCTTCGCCGCGTGCTGTCAGGAACACGATCAGTGCATTTTTAACGGATGAATCGGAACGAATGTGTTCACAAACTTCTATGCCGTCCATTCCGGGCATCATAATATCGAGCAGAATAATATGAGGAGAAACTTCTTTTGCCTTATCTATCCCCTCTTTGCCACTGTTAGCCATATAAACGTCAAACCCGGCATTTTCAAGGTTGTATCCAATGAAGTCGCATGTATCTTTCTCATCATCAACAATAAGGATCTTTACCCCCTTTGTTTCCATATTAATTATATATTAAATAAACTAATAACGAAAATAATATAAAGTTTGTTAAGTAATCTTAAAATGAATATTAATTTTATGTTAATTTATTCAGGTTTAATTAACAAAAAATTAACTATTCGTTAATCAACAATTAACAGCCCTCTGCAAAATATGGTTTTATTTTGTAATCAAATTTTATAAATCAATTTTTTTAATTAAAACCTTAAAATTATGAAAAGGAATTATTTTAACATTACTTTAAAAATTACTGCTGCTATCATTGCAGCCTTAATGTTGTCTTTAAGTGCTTGTAATGATGACGATGACGATGATGATGATGATGATGATAATGGCACTCCAAGTAGCAATGTACTTGAAGGAAATACCGGAACAATGACATTAAAAAGCGATAAGACATATACACTGGATGGGTTTGTGTATGTTGGTGATGGTGAAACATTAACAATAGAAGCAGGAACTATGATCCAGGGAAATCCCGGAGGAGGTGAAAATGCAAGTGCACTTGTTGTTACAAGAGGTGGTAAAATAATAGCAGAAGGTACATCTACAGATCCTATTATTTTTACAGCTAATGGTGACACTAAAGAGGGAGCGTATCCTCTTTATGCTAATGGTTTATGGGGTGGCGTTATCATCCTTGGCAAAGCAACACATAATGAACCTGTTGATGCTATGGCTATAGAAGGTATTCCTGACGATGTTGGTTTTGACAATAAATGGGGAGGAACTGATGATGCTGATAATTCAGGTACATTTAAGTATGTACAAATTCGTCATGGCGGAACAGACATTGGAGCAGGAAATGAAATTAATGGTTTAACAATGGGGGGTGTTGGCTCCGGTACAACCATCTCTTATGTTGAAGTACTTTCTAACAGAGATGATGCTTTTGAATGGTTTGGCGGTGCAGCACAATGTGATCATTTAATTGCCTCATATTGTGGTGATGACTCTTATGACTATGATGCCGGCTGGCATGGGAAAGGCCAATTTTGGTTTACAATTCAAGATGAAAAAGCTAATCGCTGTGGTGAGCATGATGGTGGACATGACGATGAAGCTGGAACCCCTCATTCTAATCCTGTTATTTATAATGTAACGTATATCGCCAAAGGAAAAGACGGAGAAATGATTACATTCCGTGACAATGCAGGTGGTACGTATGCAAATTCTATTTTTATGAATGCATATAAAGATGGGATAGAAGTAGAATACCGCGGAGATAAAGGAACAAACGGAGGGGCATATAATATGCTTAAAGAAGGAAACTTAGTTATTAAAAACAATTTGTTTTATGCTGTTGGTGATACCGCAGGAGCTGCAGATGCTACTACTGCTTTTGTTCATTATGTAGAGCAAGACGATGATTATCCAGGTGCTGCAGATGTAGATGCTGATTTACAAAGTCATTTTTCAGATAATACCAATGAAATTCTTGCAACCAATCCTGGTATTACAGCAAGCAACCCCGTTCCATCATCTAATCCAGGTACAATATCTCAAGCATCACTTCCTGCTGACGATGATTTCTTCAAAACAGCAGATTATCATGGAGCTTTTGAACCAGGTGGTGATAATTGGGGAAAAGGTTGGACCCGTACTTTTGAATAATAATAAATTTTATTCTTTTTTTAAAAAACTGATGGTGAGAAAGCCATCAGTTTTTTTTATTTTTGTTTTTTTAAAATTATTTTTATAAAACATGAAATTCAGCAAACCATTATTAATATTGGCTTTCGTAACATTTTTAAGCTTCAATTTAAAATCACAACCCGGAACATTGAGAGGTAAAATAATTGATGGAGAAAACGGAGAACCATTAATAGGCGCAACAATTGTTATTCCTGGTACAACAACAGGAACAATGACTGATTTTGACGGCAATTACAGCCTCCGCATTGAACCCGGAAAACATACCATAAAAATATCTTATGTTTCCTACAATGCAAATACATATGATGACATAAACATAAAAGCTAATGAAGTAACGGTTTTAAATTCTACACTTAAAAAAAGTGAAGTAGGAATAGAAGAAGTTGTTGTTAAAGGAGAGATAAGAAGAAAACGGACAGAAGTAGCTCTTCAGGTTATGCAAAAAAAATCAGCTAATTTATTGGATGGTATATCTGCTCAACAAATATCAAAGCTTGGAGATAGTGATGCAGCTCAAGCCTTAAAAAGAGTAACAGGAATATCTATTCAAAACGGAAAATATGTATATATCAGAGGATTAAGCGACCGCTACACCAAAACAACGCTAAATGGCGCTGAAATACCAGGGATTGATCCTGAAAAAAATACTGTACAAATGGATATTTTTCCAAGCAATATTATAGAAAATATTATAGTCAACAAATCGTTAACCCCTGACCTTCCCGGTGAATCAACAGGAGGGCATATCGATATTGTCACACAAGACTTCCCACACAAATTCACCATGCAATTTTCAACTTCATTGGGGTATAATCCTTATGTAAATTTAAATCCTGAATTCATTACCTACGAGGGCGGACAAAGTGATTGGTTAGGTTATGATGATGGGACAAGAGATATTCCGGATAATGTTAAAGATATTATGCAAGTAAGAAATGGCATATTTGCCACCCTGGATCCTAATAATCCGGATTTAGATGAAATGGACGAAGTCAGAAGTCAATTAAATGAAGTTACAACATCATTCAATAAACAATACGAACCAATTAAAAAGCAATCATTTTTAAACCAGGGATACAAATTTTCTATCGGTAATCAAACCAGATTTTTCGGTAAACCCCTTGGATATAATGCGGCTTTAAGCTATTCAAAAGATTATGGATATTTTAAAGATGGAATATACCAGGTTTCAGAAAACGAAACCATTGATCCATGGAAAGAAGTAAATGATCAATATGGAGAAATTGATGTTAAAATTACAGGTTTAGTTAATTTAAATTATAAATTATCAAATAACCACAAAATTGGTGCACGTTTTCTTAAAACTCAAAGTGGCTTAGATGTTGCAAGATATCGTGAAGGTTATTATGGATATGAAACAGGATTTCATATACAGGAAAGAAACCTTGGATTTTTAGAAAGAAGTTTAAATGTAGGCCAATTAGAAGGTAAACATATTTTAAAAAATCTAAATAAAACTAAAATTGAGTGGCTTACTTCCTATACATTTATGAGACAAGATGAACCCGATCTAAGATATTTCCCAAACTTATACACTTTCAATGACAATGGGGAAAAAGAAAATTTTCGTGTATTTTCAAACACTTCACCGGTAAGATATTATCGTGAAATGTTTGAACACAATATGAATGCCAAAATTGACATAACCATTCCTGTCAGGATTGCATCAGAAAGCTCAAAATTTAAATTTGGAGGTTTTTATGCTAATAAATTAAGAGAATCTGATGAATTTAAATTTAAATTTAGTGGAGACACCTGGGTTTTTCCAAGTGGTGATATAGAAGAACTTTTAAATCAACCCATTTCAATTGATAATCCGAACGGATTTTTTTATGAAGAAGACATGAAAAGTGACAGAATTTTAAGTTATTATGGTAATCAAAACTCCTACGGTGGTTATAGCATGTTAGACGTTTCTTTTTCCAAAATCATAAGAATTGTGGCAGGCGCCAGAATTGAAAGTTCATATATCTTTGTTGAAAATAAAATAGCTAAAACGAATTCAAATTATAGTGATGGTGAATTAAATGAATTAGATGTTCTCCCTTCTATCAATCTAACTTATCATGTAATTCAAAACATGAATGTTCGCCTTGGTTATTTCAGGACGTTAGCCAGGCCAATATTTAAAGAAATTTCACCTACCAGCTATTACGATTATAAAAAAGGTGAAAGAATTAATGGAAACCCCGATTTGGAAAGATCGTTAATAGATAATTTTGACCTTCGATGGGAATATTTTTTCAAACCCTCTGAAATGGTTTCGATAAGCGGGTTCTATAAATACTTCCAAAATCCTATAGAGATGCAGATGAATGAAAAACAAATAAACAGAGAAATACAATACATCAATTCTGATGACTCATATTTATATGGTTTAGAAGCTGAATTTCGTAAAAGCTTAGATTTTTTTACTCCACTTAAAGACTTTTTCATTGCAACCAATTTATCATTGATTAAATCAGTTACACAAGTAAACGACTCTATTACAGATAGAGCATACAGAGAAGAAACGCGTCCAATGATGGGACAGTCTCCATACATTTTAAACTCCTATTTAGAATACAATAATAAAAACATACAACTAAATACAAACATTACATTCCATACATCTGGTGAAAAACTAATAATCATAACAAAGCCTGGGACACCATATATTTATGAACAACCTTTCCCATTGTTTTCTTTTAATTTAAGTAAAGGAATAGGGGAATATATATCTATTAATTTCAAGCTTAAAAACATTTTCAACAAATCATACGAAGCAGTTTATCATTATGATCAAATGGATTATACATACCTCAAACACAAGACAGGACGAACATACTCCCTGGGTATTAAATATTTAATCAAATAAGTTTAATCATTTATATCTTCTTTTTAATATGCAATTAAAATATATCTTTTCAATATTTCTATTAGCCTCAACAATAATAAGTTGTAAAAATAATAAAAATAATATAAACGAAGAAGCTATTCAAACTGAATTCGATTCTTCAAAACTTTTAAGTTATTCAATCCTTTACAAAACAAAGCTCTACCGTTCAATTGGTGATGCTCTTGAAAACCCGGAAAATACTTATAAATTAATCTTATTTGATAATAATTTAAAAAAAATACCTTCTGAAATAACAAAATTCAAATACTTAAACACCCTGGAATTAACAAATAATAAAATCAAAAACATTCCTGATAAAATCAACAATCTTCAATACTTACAGAGTCTATATTTATCTGAAAATAAATTCACTGAAATCCCAAAAACAATCATTGGTTTAAAACATTTAAAAAGGCTCAATCTTTCAAGAAATAATATCATAAAAATTCCGCAATGGATTGATACATTAAACACTTTAGAACAATTATTACTAAGCTATAATAATATTAATTTCATCCCTAATGCTGTTTATCGGTTAAATAATTTAAAAAAATTAAGATTAGCTAATAATAATATAAAAACAATTTCCGATAGTATTGTTCATCTTAAAAATTTAGAAATTCTTGACTTATCTGATAATCCTATAAAAAAGATACCTGAAGAAATTGCAGAATTACCAAAATTAAAATATGTATATATCAAAAAAACCAATATTTCCGATGAACATTTTGCTGAACTAAAAACATTATTACCTGCTGTAAAGATTTCCTATTAAACTAAGTCAATTTAAAAAATTTTAAAACTACATTCAGATTAGAAACTTATTATTTAAATTTATCGTATTATATATAAAACCTTACTAAAATGAAAAAAAGAAATATAATCATTTTTATTGCACTAATATGTTTATGTATCCAATCATCCGGACAACAAAACATTTATAAAAAAGGGGGTATATATTTTAATAAAAACACAGACGACTACTACACAGGAACATACATAGAATATTATGAAAATGACAGTATAAAAGCAACTTCGTATATTAAAAAGGGCCTTTTAGATGGCATACAGACTATATATTTTACAAACGGCCAGAAAAAAGAACTTAGATCATATATCAATGGTAAAAAGCATGGCACATGGATAAGTTGGCATAAAAATGGAACCCAATCAGCAGAAGCAAATTATTCCAATGGGAAAAAAAACGGTAAATGGTCAATATGGGATGAAAGCGGCATGTTACGTTATGAAATGTATTATTTAGATGATAAAAAAGTAGGTACCTGGATCAGATATGATGAGGATGGTAAAATTATTGAAAAAAGAGATTTTTAAAATTCAGAACATTTTTACTGAAGTTTGATAATTTCAAACCATAAAAAAAGGCTGCTCAAAAGCAGCCTTTTTTTATATAAATATATTTTTTACTCAACTTTTTCCAGTTCTACTCTCAACTCTTTGGAGGAATCATCTACCTTAATCTTTTTTACAACATCTTTATAAGAAATATACGAGACTTCAATGTCATAACCACCGGGCTTTAAATTTTCAATGATAAAATTTCCATCAAAATCTGTGTAAGCTTTCTTTTGATAATCATCCAAATTTACCTTAACACCCGGTAAAGCCTCTCCTGTTGTCACGTCAATAATTTTA
This sequence comes from uncultured Bacteroidales bacterium, assembly GCA_964390955.1. Lineage (GTDB taxonomy): Bacteria > Bacteroidota > Bacteroidia > Bacteroidales > JBBRXJ01 > CAYMKE01. The sequence continues at coordinate 8,490 of CAYMKE010000116.1, forward strand.
CCTTTGATGCAGGTAGTAGTTGCATTACTTGTTTCATCTTTTTTTGTATTGTTGTCTGCATATGTTGATATACTTGTGAATGCAATGCCTGCTGCCAGTATTAAAGCTTTTATTTTCATAATGTTAAAATATTTTAATGATTAAATTTAAAATCTGTAACAATATTACAACAGTAGCATTACATAACAGTTAATTTAATGTTAATTTTTTATTAATTTTATAACATGTAAAAAAATGAAAGAAAATAAGAATAAAACTCAAAACTGTGTCATAAATTATTGGAATTATGATTATTATAAAAAACAACAAGAGTTTTTTGGATAAATTTAATGTTAAATTAATGTTAAGAAATAATAACATGCAGCTATTTGCTTCCTGTGCATTAAAAAGAAAAGAATAAACGCACTTGTAAGGCAAAATTAAAATCCGGAAAATCAATTTGTTTTACCTCAAGCCCTAAAGGGATGAATTGATTTTCTTCACTCCCTTTAGGGTTCGGGGTAAATGAAGAAAATCAATTTAAATAATTAGTGTTTGTCCATAGAGTTAAGTGTTTGTATCATAATGTTCGATAACGAGGCTTGCGAAGCCCCAAAATGCGCA
>CAYMKE010000117.1:0-9084 GCA_964390955.1 uncultured Bacteroidales bacterium
TGAATGTAATGGAGATGATTATATATCCAAACCCGGGTTATGATGAATTCGCTGTTTATTTTATTAAAAATTTTACCTCTCACGGAGAACCTAAATAATTCAATAATCTATGGAATAAATTTGCATTTACGTTATATTTGTAATAATACAATTAAATAAAAACATATGATAAAAAAAACCGTTCATAAAGGTAAAATACATGAGCAAGGGAATGATTTTTTATTTTGGCAATTGAAATCATATAAAGAAAGGTTAGAAGCGGTTGAACAAATAAGACAAGAATATAACAATTGGAAATATGGTGATAAACAAAGATTTCAAAGAGTTTATACAATTATTGAACGATAACCATGTTAGGTACTTGGTTGTTGGAGGGTATGCAGTAGGATTCCATGGATATCCAAGATATACTAAAGAGTTGGATATTTGGATTGAAGTTTCTGATAAAAATGCAGCTAATATTATGAATGCATTGTATTGTTTTGGTTTTAAAGGTATTGGATTAGATAAAGAAGACTTTTTAAAAGATAACGAAATAATTCAATTAGGATATTCTCCGAATAGAATTGATATAGTTACCTCTTGTGAAGGTGTTGATTTTGAAGAAAGTTATAGAAATAAAATAACTTTAACCATTGATAATATAAAGTGTTATTTTATTGATATTGAGAATTTACGGAAAAATAAAAAAGCTTCGGGATGGCCTCAGGATTTAGCTGATTTGGAAAATTTAACCCCAAAAGCGTAAACCTCACTCATTATCAAATCATTTAAAAAGAAGACATTAAGATTGATAGCTTTCTGTCCTGCTTGTATTCTTATTAAACACATGATACAGCACCGGCACGATAAACAAGGTAAGCATAGTAGAAACAAGGAGGCCGCCAATGATTGTCCAGCCCAATGGTGCCCATAAACTGCCGCCTTGTAATGTTAAAGGCAACAACCCGCCAATGGTCGTTAATGTGGTAAGGATGATAGGGGTAAACCGTGTTTCTGCAGCTTCTTTGATAGACGGCACAAGTCCTTTGCCTTCGCTCATGAGCATGTTTGTATAATCAACCAAAATGATGGAATTGTTTACCACAATGCCAATGAGGCTGATTAGTCCGATGAATGCGGTAAATGAAAAGGCGTATCCGGTGATCAATAAGGCAAAAACAGAGCCGATCAATGCCAGGGGGATGGCGGTAAATATGATCAATGGCTGTTTGAATGAACGGAATTGCAATACCAATACGGCAAATATGGCGATCAATGCAATAAGCGAGGCGGTTTGCATGCCCCCAAATGTTTCTTTTCTGCTTTGAATTTCTCCTGCAAATTTATAATGATATCCATTAGGCCATGAATAGTTTTTTAATTTTTTATCAAGCACTGCCACTACTTCATCCAGTGTGTAATTATCCAGTATATCTGCCGATAAGGTGGCGCTTCGTTCCATGTTGTAATGGGTTACAATGCCGGGGGATTTTTTGAATGTAATGTTTACCAGTTGCCTGAGCGGGATCATCCGGCCGGATAATGATTTCACATATATCTTGTCAAAATCATGAAATTTAATACGTTCTTTAAAGGGAAGGCGCAACACGATATCATATTCCTTTCCTTTTTGATCACGGTATTTTGATATATCAGACCCATTGATGCAGGTTCTTACCGTCTGGTCAATTGTGGATACCGGAACGCCCAGCATGCTTGCTTTGTCTTTGTTGATGTCTACATATATATCTGTTCCTGCTTTGCTTAAATCATTGGTTACATTCAGTGTTCCATTGGTTTCTTCTGTCATTGTTTCTATATCACCTGCTATTTCACGTAATGCATCAATATTTTTTCCTGTGATTATTATTTCAAGTGGTGCGCTGATGGGCGGGCCTTGTTCCAATACTTTCACCTTGATTTTTGCTCCCGGATAGCTGTCAAATGTATTCCGCAGTTGAAATACCAATTTATCAAACACCCATTTATCATATTCTTTGAGGTGTATGAATAGTTCAGCATAGTTTTTATCATGTTTTTGCGGAAAAATATTATAATAAATCCGGGGATTGCCTCTCCCTACATTCGAAGCATAATGGGTGATAAAATCTATGGTATCCAGCACTTTTTCCACATCCTGTGCCACGGCATTGGTCATGTCTATGTTCATGCTTTCCGGCGTGGTAATGCGGATTAATAATTGAGGTTTTTCTGATTTTGGGAAGTAGCTGACACCAACATAATTGAAAAAGATGAACAATGAAATACCAAAACCGGCCAATGCAATAGATAATGTTTTACCCTTGTTTTTCAGTGCATAAGATAATGTTTTGCGGTAAGGGCCGGAGATGAACCATTGCAGTTGTGTTTTTAGATTTTTTTTCTGTTGGGTTCCCGTGTTCTTCTTTAAAAAAACACTTGACAGGTATGGGGTAAGCGAAAGTGCAATCAGCAATGAAGAGAGCAACGTAAAGATGACCGTTACCGGCAGGCTTTTAATAAATATTCCGGCTTTATCAGGCATCATGATGATGGGGATGAATGCCAGCAGGGTAGTCACTGTAGCACTAACAATAGGCCATGAAAGTTGTGAAGTGGCTTTAATGGCGGCATCTTTCCGGGTGTGCCCATTCCGGATAAACCGTTCAATGTTTTCTACGATCACGATGGAATTGTCAACAAGCAAACCGAGTGCAATTACCAAACCCGCAATGGAAATTTGTTGAAGCCCAAACCCGGCAAAATCTATAAAACCAAGCCCCATAAGGATAGAAAGCGGAATCGCAATAATCACCATGATGGATTCGTGGTAACCAAGAGACAAGAAGATGAATATTCCAACCAGTATGATTCCCTGTACCAGATTGATAATGAAGTCATTGATCCGGTCATCTACACTTTCGGTTTGATTGAATATAGTTTCAAGTGCAATGTCCTCAGGCAATTCTTTTTTATATTTTTCAATCATTCCTTTTATGTCATCCCAAACATTGAATATATTTCTTCCTTCTTTTTGTTGAACTGTTAAAAAAACAGCTCTTTTACCATTATACCGGGCGTAATAATTAATGTCTTCATAATCAAACCCTACTTTAGCAATGTGGTGTAAATAGATATTTCTGCCTTGATATGAAGAGACCACTGTATTTCTTATTTCTTCGAGGTTTTGATACGAACCACTTGTTTTTATGCTAAAACTTTTGTTCCCGATGTTTAAAGATCCGCCCGGGATATTGGCATTATTGCTTTGTATTGCCTTGGATACCTGATCGATAGAGACGTTCATTTGAGCCATTTTTTCAATGTCCAGCGATACCCTGACCTCCTGGCCGGGAATGGCAAATAAGAGCACTTTTTTGATTCCACTGCCACGCTCAATTTTTGTCTTAAGCTGATCAGCATATTCTTCTAATTTTCTGTAAGAAAGGCTATCCGATACAAATGCAAGCTGCAACATATTTACATCTGTGGTTTTCCACTGGTTAATGTCTATGCTGTATATGTCACCGGGTAATTGATTTTTAATGTTGCCGACTTGTTGTACTACTTCATCAAATTTTTCATCGGCATCAGTTCCAAAGTTAAACTCTACAGCAATGGAGACAATACCGTTTTTAATGGTCGTGTTTATGCGTTTAATATCTTCCAGTTCATTTACAGCTTCTTCTATGTGGTCCGCCACCAGTTCTTCAAGGTCAACGGGGTCTGTTCCGGGATAAATGACGACAATGCTTGTACCGGGCACCTGAATTGGAGGATCTTCTGTACGGGGCATGGTGAAATATGATGATAACCCCATGGCCATAAGCATGATGAATATCACGATAGTGAATTGATAATGATCAATAGCTAATTTTGTGAAGGATGTTTTCATATGTTTATTTTTAAGTTACTAAGTTTTTAAGTTGAGAGGTTGAGAAGGTTTAGAAGTTGAGAGGGATAGTGGGTGTGTTGGATTTCTCAGATAACTTTTCCAAAGTTTTAAACTTTGGAAAAGTTCATTTAAAATATCCTCTATATCCTTTATACCTATCTTTCCCTTTTATAATCATGGGCGTGTTTTTCAAAAATTTTGCCATGGGCGTTTTATCTGTTTTTTTTTAATGCATAGTGTGCTTTGAAAGTCCGTAGCGTGGATGCTACGGACAACGACTGCTTGGCGTAGTTTGCAACTACGTCGCTGACGTTCTTTCTATAATCATTTTTGTGTGTGTGACTAATATTTTAGTCATGGCTCTGTTCATTTACTTTTCGGAACGTTTATGTATTTCAATTTTTTTTTTTTCGTCAATATAATGAGCGCCTGATGTGATGATTTCTGCATCTGCACGAATCCCTTTTGTTGTGAAAATATATTTCTCACGGATGTCTTCAATATAAATTTTTCGTTTAACAGGTTTTTGATCTACCACTTCATAAACAAAGCCGGTGTTTCCAATTGCTTCAATCATTGCATCAACCGGTATTTTTAAATATTCTTTATTTGTTGATGGATAGATATCAATGGTGGCAATAAGCCCTGATATAAAAGAAGGAGGCCGCTGTTTAAGCATTATTTCAATATCAAGTGTACTGGTATAAGAATTTGTTGAAGAAGGAATTAAAGTGACCCGGCCATTGAATTTTTTTTGAGGATAAGCATCAAATTGAATGATGCATGAATCATGAATATTCAATTTGGCTGCATCTTTATCAGTTACAGATGTTTTAATGATCCAGTTGGTGTTTGTAGAACCAAATAATATCACAGGATGTCCGGGGCTGGTTATTTCATTTGATTCTGCAATGATTTTTAAAATGCAGCCATCAGATGGTGCTATGATTTTTGAGTGATTGAGGTTAAATGTTGCTATTTGCATGTCTTCTTTAGATGTCGTTAGTGCGGTTTTGGCATCCTGATAATTTTCAAGGGTGGCAACACTATCCTGGTATAATGCTTCAATTCTTTTGAAATCACGTTGTGTTTTATTGAGCATTGCTTGAGCTTTATTATATTTTGCCTGTATTTCAGTCAAATCCAGTTGAGCAAGTAAAACACCTTTCTTTACTTGTTGTCCTTCGGTTACATATATTTTTTTAATAATCCCGCCGGTTTTAAAGCTAAGCTTTACTTCCTGTTGTGAAGCCAGTTTCCCGGAGGAATGGACAGGAAAACTGGTGTTGATTTTTTTCACTCTTTCTGTTTTAACTTTTACTTTATCAGACAAAGGATCATCTGTGGATTTGTTTTGACACGATAATAATCCAATGATGCAGCCGATTATTATTGAAATGTTGAAATATGTATTTGTCATGGTTTATTTAAGTATTATTATTCCTTTGAAACAGGGTATAATGCAGCTGCTTTTTCAAATGCAGCATATTTTGAATAGAAATCATATGTTGAACGGATCAACGCGATTTCACTTTGCGTCATTGTGGTACGTGCATCAATAAATTCGAGTAATGAAGCATTGCCAACAGCATATTTTTTTTCAATGATCTTAAATGCCTGTTTGGTGCTTTTTATCTCTTTTTGAGAAGCGATGATTGATTTTTGGGCAGCATGCAGCTCATGGTATGCATTGATTACTTCCAATTGAATGCTTTTTTTCACTTCCTGCATTTTATATTCCGCTTTGTCGTACCTGATTTTAGCTTCCTGGATTTTTGCATGGTTATGAAACCCTTTGAACAAATCCCAGTGAAGAACGAGGGAGGCAATGATGAAGTCATTGTCAAAGGTAAAATTATAATGTTCTCCCTGGAAGCCATAGTCGGCATTGAATGCGAGGGTTGGGAGCCGGTTTGACTTATTTAATTGAATGACTTGTTTTGATAATTCAATGTTTTGATGAAGAAGCGCGATTTCTTCACGTTCGTTTAACGCGTGTTGTTTAGCAACACTTAAACTATCGGCATGCAGCGCCATGTTTTTTTTGTATGAATTGGTGATCATGATTGAATCGGAGAGGTCTTTATTAAGCAAAAAATTAAAATATGCTTTTGCTTGTTTGTTTTGTCCTTCCATATTGGCTATTTGTTGTTCAATCTTGCTGACTTCTGCTTTTGCCCGGAATATTTTGTCTTCTGTAATTTTATTTTGTGCATAAAGGGATTCTGTCAGCTTTACATTTTTTTCCAGTAATTGTTTCGTATTTAGTAATAGCAAATGCACATCATTTGTCAGCAGATAATTAAAATAAGCGGTTTTGATTTCTGCTATCAATTGCCGTTTATATGTTTCTGCATTAATATTGGCTATGGTGGTTCGTGTTTCGTTAATTTCTTTATTATAATGAATGTTGGGGTTAAAAATCGGCTGCACGACATTGATTTGCGTATATTGTTCTTTGCTACGATAAAAATTAAATTCCCTGTTTTCAATCATAGGAAACTGATCCGACATGGTGAGTGTATTCAGTGTTTGGTAGATAGGGTTTAACAGGTCACCAACAGGAAATGTTATGGTTCTTCCCCCGTGAGCCCTTGTATACCTTGCATTCAGTGTTACTTGCGGAAAAAATAACCCTTTTGCTTGTTGAAGTTTTTCCAGGCTTGCCCGGTAATCGGCTTCTTTTTGCTTTAAAGCCAGGTTGTTTGACAGGCCTGTATGTATATAATTGTCAAGAATAGTATCTTGTTGCGCGATACTGTTTAAGCATACATAGAAGATTAGAATAAAAAAGAATGATTTTTTATTTTTTATTATAAATATGGTTTGTTTCATTTTTAAATGCAATGCTGTCTTTAATGATTAGTAATTGGTTTTCCATCAGTTCTTGTTCATCGCACTGGAACACCTCCATGATTTTTTTTCTTGACCGGATAAATTGCAGAATACCGGTTAATTGTGTCCACAAGATAATGGCCAGTTCATAGGAAGGAATATCATCACGGATGGTTTTATCCTCTTTTCCTTTGTCCAATACCTTTTTTAAAATTGCAAGAGGGGTATTCGTCCTGATTATTTTGTTGATTTCCCGGGAAGGGATTTTATCCAATGTTTGGGATTCAAAATACATGAGTGACTCATAATAGTCTTTGTAATGAATGGAGAATTGATGATATGTTTTCCCCATGTTGTATGTGTTTTCCAGGCCGGTTTTATTATCATCACAGGCCTCATTCATCAACTCTCCCAGTTTATTCAGCCCCTTCACAGCAATTTCAAGAAGCAGGTCTTCTTTATTTTTAAAATAAAGGTAAAGTGTGCCTTTGCTCAATTCTGCTTCTTCAGCAATTTGTTCCATGGTTGTGTTTTTTATTCCATGTGAAAAGAATATTTTTTCTGCAGCATCCATGATGGCAGCTTTTCGCAATTTTTTTTCTCTTATTTTTCGTTCAAAAACACCCATAAACTGACTATTGGTCATTTAATGAACAAAGTTAAATTTATTTAATTATAAGACAAATAAATTCAGTTAAAAAAAAATTTATTATTTTGACAAGAAACTTGTAAATTTGAATGATTTTAAATTTATTTACAACTTAATTTATTGAATATGGCCATACGTCTTATAAAAAAAGGATTAATATTACTATTAATAAATATGTGGATATTAGGATGCCGCACGGGAGATCAAAAACAACAGATTGACGAAACATCAACTGACAGCATTGGATTTACAACGGAGGATTCTGTTGGGGTATTTCTTCAATCAACAAAATCATTGTTATATAACATGTTTTTGCCGTGTGAAATGGTTTATTTATTTGAAAAAACAGATCATGAATTTAATCCTGATTTAATCAACCCATTGGATAATATAACGAATTATAATACAACAACTAAAAAATCATTAAATATAGGTGTTATAGGTGTTGACATGGGGTATTTAAATATGAATGATCAGACGAAAGGGGTAAAAGATTATGCCTTAGCAATAAGAGATTTGGCTAAAAGCCTGGGCATTCCTGAAGAACATGTATCAAAGGGAATAGATTATGTTGGTAATTATCAAATGAGTGAAGATTCTCTTTTTAAAATCACATGTGAACTGTTTGAAATTGCAGATTCATATCTCCATCAAAACAGAAGGGAGTCTACCGCTGCATTGATTGTTGTAGGAGGTTGGATTGAGGCCTTGTATATTTCTTTGAATCTTTATGATAGTCTTAATAATGAAGTGATGCAAAAAATTGGCAGGCAAAAGTATTCATTAAATAGCATGATTACATTATTAAATATGTATCAAAATGATCCGGATATAATGAATTACCTGGTGATGTTAAGGTCTATGAAAAAAATATATGATAATATTGAACTGTATTATGAAGATCAAAAGGATGTAAAGATAGATACTGTAAAAAAATATATTTCAACCCGTAATGCACAGGTGAACATTACAGTTGAACAATACAAAGAAATTAAAAGCATGGTTCATAAAATCAGAAGACATATTATTAATTAAAAATTTAACTTATGAAAATGGGAGCCGGAATGTTTTGGGGGGTTGTGATCATCCTTATCGGGTTAAGCGTGTTATTAAAAGGACTTAATATTAATTTTCCTATATTTAAGATAGTCATTGGTGTATTGTTTATTTATTTCGGTATCAAAATCATTACAGGAGGGTTTGGACATAAAACATTTCACGGAGGAAAAAATGAAGTAATCTTTGGTGAAAAGGAATTTACCACCGAACATTTAAAGGATCAGGAATACAGTGTTTTGTTTGCTAAGGGAATGTTTGACCTGACAGATGTATCACCACAGACACCAGCTCAGCATTTAAAAATAAATACAGTATTTGGTGCAAGTGAATTGCGAATTAAAAAAAATACCCCCTTTACATTAACAGCAAGTACTGCTTTTGGTTCGGCTAAATTGCCGAATGGTAATTCAACAGCACTGGGAACCACGCGCTATGAAAGCGAACACCTGGATAAAAACAGTCCGTACTTTGATATTAAAGCAGATATTGTGTTTGGTGCGTTGGATATTGTGGAAGTGGAGTAGTTTTTTTATTATTTGTTTTTTGGAATTTTTGCCAAATAATGCAAGAATATTAGATGTAAGGTAATAATAAGGAAAAAAAGCCCCTATGGAATAGAGCAGCATAACAAAACTTTTTTCAATGTTTTTCTTTCGTTAAAATTTCATACTTTTGCTTTGCTTAA
>CAYMKE010000118.1:0-9057 GCA_964390955.1 uncultured Bacteroidales bacterium
AGAAGTTGAGAAGTTGAGAAGTTGAGAAGTTGAGAAGTTGAGAAGTTGAGAGGTTTAGGGGTTTAGGGGTTTAGAGGTTTAGAAGTTGAGAAGTTTAGAGGTTTAGAGGTTGAGAAGTTGAGAGGTTTAGGGGTTGAGAGGGCGTGTGGGATAGAGGGGTGTTTCCCCTTATATCCTTTATACCTTTCTTTCACTTTTATAATCATACGCGTGTGTTAAAATTTTCAGTCATGACTCAATTCAAGTATTATATATGCAAAGATAAATGTTTTTATTTAAATAACTCTAAATTCCTATATAAATTATAGGATTATTTGAAATATTTATAACATACTGTTTTTTTAAACCTAAAATCAAGTGTTTAAAGATCGGTCAACCGGTATGGTATTTTAACATATTTTTGGCCGTTAAGACTGTATGTTTCATTATTCACCAAAAGGGAGAGCTTGCTTACGTGGTCGTCTGTATTTTTGATCTCCACGGTTTCTTGAGTGATCTTATATTTAAATTCTTCCCCCTTATAAACGATTTTGAAACTAACAGAATCCCAATGCCCGGGTAATTTTGGCGAAATTTCAATTTTTTCTTCAAGATTCAACCCGGCAAAATTTTTAATTATAATGTCGAGTGTACCTGCCATCACACCAGCATGTATGCCTTCAAGAGTTGTTCCACCCTGTGTATCGTATATATCGCTTTTCATAGCACTAATAAACCAATCCCATATAATCCATTTATCTACATTTAAATATTTTAAGATATAAGAATGCACTACATAACTAAGAGTTGAACCATGGGTTGTGCGTTCAATATAATAATCGTAATTTTTTTGTAATAAATAGCAGGGATCATCAAAATGATATCCCATTTTATCAAGAGTTTTCCTGAATTCTTCCGGTGTTAACAAATAAAAAGCCATTAAAGTATCGGCCTGTTTGGTTAATTTATAATTATCAGGAGAATCATTTTCAGCTTTTAAGATTCTGTCTATTCTCCGGATATTTCCATATTTTTTCTTATAGTGATTCCAATTGAGTTCTTTAAGCTGAAAGAATCCTTTAAATTGTTCAATTACACCATCTTTTGAGATATAAAGACATAATTTTCCGGATATCTCATTCCATTTCTTAACTTCTTCACTCGTTAAATTGATCTTATTTTTTACATTTTTTGTTACTTCGTTGAAAACTTGCCGGGCCTTTGTCAAAAGCCAGCTTACCATTATGTTGGTATATGCATTATCATCAACGCCTCCTTCTTCATCGGGTTTATCCGGGTATTTTTCATGAAATTCATCGGGCCCCATAACACCTTTGATATGGTATCGCTTGTCATTTTCATCATATTCTGCTATACTTGCCCAAAAACGACAAATCTCAAAGAATACTTCTCCGCCAAATTCATTTAAAAATCCTGTATCATTTGTATTCTGATAATATTCCCACATATTATAAGCGATGGCAATTGACACATGTCGTTGCCTGCAGCTTAAATCAGGCCCCCATGAATCTGAAACAGGGTTATAATGAATTTCTTGTGTTTCTTCTTTTCCATCATCTGCTGTCTGCCATGGAAACATAGCTCCCTGGTATCCGTTTTTACTTGCATGGCCCCGTGCATCATCGAGTCGCTTATACCTGTATTTTAACAGTGCTTTGGCCACTTCCGGGAAATGCTTATTATAAAAAGGTAATATATATAATTCATCCCAAAAAATATGTCCCCTGTAAGCTTCACCGTGCAACCCCCTGGCCGGCATACCTGCATCAATATTTACATTATGCCTTGAGCCGGTTACAAGTAAATGGTATGTATGAAGCCGTGCCACTTTCTGCACAAATCTATCGCCTTCAATCGTAATATCTGCCCTGTCCCATAATTGATGCCATTGTTTTTTATGTTCTTCAAACATCTGAAAGAACCGTGGTGCCTGTTTTACATCATTCCTGGATGCCATAATATGATCAGAAATATTTTCATCACGGGAGGTATATATGCTTGTAATTTTTTCAAGGGAGTAGGTCGTGCCTTTTTTTGCATTGAATGAAAGAAGTTCATATATCTCATGTTCTTTGACATCATTATCGCGTTCTGTTTTTATTGGTTTATCGTTTTCATATAAAGAATTTTTTGACGTCATATAAACATCAATTTTTGATGCATTTGTGCGTGAATGCAAATGAATCAACTGTTCTTTATACTCTTTATTAATCGTTTCAAGATGTTTTGAATTCAATTTCCTGTATCGCTCAACGCCATAATTTATAACGGATCCATCAATTCCGGAAATGAATGTAATTTTATCTTCATAATTTTCAGGTGTAATTGAATATTGTACCACCCCATAATGAGGATTAACCATATCAGCGAACCGTTTAATCCGGATTTTTGTAATCCTTCCTTTTTTATCTTTACACCTGAATATTCGCTGCATTAAAGCATCCTTCATATTCAATTGATGCTGGTAGTCAAAAATTTCACTATCCTGGACACGAACAGGTTGTTCTTCATCACCAATTTTAAATTGGATTAAATGCCAATTCGGACAATTTACAAAATCATTATTATAAATAGTTTTATCATGTACTTTTGATGGGATTTTGTTAAATAACCCGGCAATATATGTACCCGGGTAAAACAAATTATCATTCATTTTTTCGCTTTCCAATGCTCCACGGGCGCCGTAATATCCATTTCCTGTTGTTGTTAAAGCTTCACGTAGCCTCTCTTCCCCGGGCTCATAATTATAATAAGTCAACATCCAGTTATCCTTATACACTCCTTCTTTAAACCAATGATCTATATCTGTTAACGACAATTCTTTTAAATCATTGACAACGATATCTCCGCCATTTGCTTTCAATGCATCCATTCCTTCATTACGAGCCAACCCAATGACCAATCCAAAATTACCATTACGTCCTGCCTGTACTCCTGATATAGCATCTTCAACAACTACAGTGTCTTTGGGGTACAATCCCATATTTTCAGCAGCTTTAATAAAAATATCGGGATAAGGCTTTCCTTTTAGATTTAATTTCAGGGATACATTGCCGTCTATTATGGTTTCAAAATAGTCTGTTAACCCTGTGGCCTCTAAAATAAACTGACAATTTTTACTTGATGATGCAACACCTGTTTTAATGTTTTTTGCCCTGGCTTCCTTGACCATTTGTATTGTCGATTCATATACATCAACCCCGTCGTATAAAACAATTTCCCTGAATTTGTCATTTTTTCGATTTCCAATGCCACAAATGGTTTCTTTCCCCGGTGCATCTGTTAAATCTCCAAACGGAAGTTCAATATTCCGTGATGATAAAAAAGACTCAACGCCTTCATACCTCGGTTTTCCATCAATGTACGGGATGTAATCGTCCTGATAAGTAAAGTTTGAAGGCCTGCCTGTTTTTTCAAGATATTCCTGGAATGTTTGTTGCCAGGCTAAAAAATGTACTTTGGCCGTTTGTGTAATTACTCCGTCTAAATCAAAAATAATCCCTTTGTTATGCATATAATTTATATTTATTGTTATTCGATATTTACAAAATCCATGTAGTTGTATGTAATCTCATGATCAATATATTATTGAATATTTTGCAAAGCCATTTTATTGAGTATGGTGACCAACACATCCGGTGTTGATACAAAGATAGGATTTTTACTGTATGTTTTTACCTGTTTTTTTAAATCATCATCTTCAGTTACAAAAATTACACTATTATTGTCAGAATGAGCATTGATAAATTTTACCATAGGTACATCAGAAGGGGTATCTCCACAGATCAGATTACTGCCTGATTCAATTTGCAAATTAATGTCTTTATTTAAAAAGCTCACACCATCTCCTTTGTCAAAATCCTTGGTCTTACCCTGAGCATCTTCAAGGGTAAGAATAATCTCAATGTCTTTCCCCGTGTCTTCTATCCTGAAAAAATCATTTTGAGGGTCTATTGATTTAACGAGAGATTGTATATGTTGCAAAAAATCTTCCGATTCATTGCCAGGGACAGATTGATTTACATCCTGCCTGGCAATGGTAGTCTGGCCGAATTTATATTGCAATCCGGATCCAATCAATGTAAACTTTTGGTATTCGGGACGTTTTACTAAATCAGACAATAATTTATTTAATTCAGTAAGTTTTTTTTGTTTACAATGTTCTATTGGAAAATGGTTTCTATGTCCATCTTTTATATACTCTCTTCCCTTTGATGCAGCATAAACAAACAAATGATCAGGACTTATACTGATGTCAACCAACCCGATATTTTCCAGAGGGGCAGAAGTTAAAATAATTGATTGTTCTGCTGCATGGCCTGCAAAACGGCTCAAAAAAACTGCATTATAAATGGATTGTACGGATGACTGGTACCGCCCGCAATAATTATTCACTGTCCCATCCCTGTCTGTAATGAAATTCCTGATGTTTTGATCTTTTAAATAAGACACTCCCTGCTCAACCTGTGAATCAAAATCATCATGTAATCCCGAAAGATATTGCATAAACTGTTCTTCGCCTTCTTCCAGGTAGATAATATCTTTTTTTAATTCTTCTATTTCATAGGTTAAATCCAACGAAATATTCAATTCATCTTCTACCTGTAAAATATAATATCCGTCTTTTTGGTTAATGTGAACCAATGAATCGAGATATTTTTTTAATGAATCGATTTCTTTTGAATCAATTTGCTTGCCTTCTGTTAAATATTTTTTCACAATTTTTTTCCGTAAATCGTGAGTTTCATGCATTAAATCATAAAATTGGTGGAGTGTTTGTATTCTCAAGGCAGGATTTTTTTATGGTTAAAAATGGAAATAGCTTAGTTCAAAATTAGTAAATTTAAATAAAATACAAAATACCTGATGAAAGGTTTTTAATATTTTTAAGGTTTTTGTGTAAGTTGTTTATAAAGTCCGTAGCGAGGACGCTACGGACAACGACTACCCGGCGTAGTTTGCAACTACGCCGCTGAAGTACCTTTTATCATCATGCGCTTGTGTGTCAAAAACTTTGTCATGGCTCGGTTCTCCGCATTATAAGTGGAACTTATCTTAATCCTGACGAAATAGTAAAAAATATACGAGAATCAGAAGAGATAATTAGTGTTTGTCTATAAAATTCAAATTCGAGGCGTGTGAACCGAACGGAGTGAGTTCATGAACACAATTGAGAGAAAATTATTTGTGAATCAAAATTTATTCAATTGTTGTCAAGAATAAAACGAAGCCTTCCGGATATTATACATCATCAATATTCAATCCCTTCCCGCGCGTGTATACCGTTTTTAAAATAATGTTTTACATCCTTCATTTCGGTTACAAGATCGGCCATATCAATGAATTTTTGAGAAGCATTCCGGCCGGTCATTACTATTTCCATATTGTCAGGGGCGGTTTGCAAAAAACTGGCCAATGCCTGTTCAGTAATCAGGTTGTAATGAAGAGCAATGAATATCTCGTCCAATATAACCATGTCATAATATCTTGAAAACACCTGGGTTGCAACTTCTTTAAACCCATTTTGTGTAATGATAAAATCTTCTTCTTCTGGTTCACGAAGTATAAAATTTTCTCTTCCAAATAATTTGATGGTTATATTGGGTAAGTGGCCTGAAATGGCTGCCACTTCCGAAGAACTCCTGCCTTTTGTAAATTGTGCTATGAATACTTTTTTCCCGGCACCGCTTGCTCTGACAGCCAAACCAATGGCCGCTGTTGTTTTTCCTTTACCGTTCCCGGTATATATATGTTTGCATCCCTTCATGTAGTATATTTATTTTTTATTAATCCAACAAATTGCACAAAATATGAATCAAAGTACAAAGAACTGAAGCTGTAAACTATATGCGGTATCTATAAAAAATGACATAGCCTTATGTATATAATAGTTAAGCAATAAGCTCTTAGCATGATCCAAACACTAAATAAAATTCAAGGCAAATATAAAATATTTCAACGGAGTTACATTTAATTCTTTATTAACGATGTATTTTTTGTTATGGACTTGACTTTATGGACAAACACTTTACTCTATAGACGAACTCTATTTAATGTAAATGTATATCGTATTCCAAAAGAAAAATTAAAAATCTCTATTTTTGGATTCCAGTACTTATTATAGGTATCATTATGCCCAATAGAACTGACTGTTCTTGTTGTTTTAATATTCATTGTCTTTGGTTCGGCTTTAATGTATCCCATATTTCCATAAATAGTAAAATTGGGGTTATATATATAATTAACACTGAATCCTACTTTGTAAACGAGCCCGCCACCATTTGTCTTCTCTTCTTTGATTGTATATTTATCATCTGTATTTAGTGAAGCATCATAATTTAATTCAGGTTTGACCAGCATCAAATACCCTGCAAGTGTTCTTACATCAACACTTATCCTGTCAACCGGAATGGTCACGTAAATGCCTCCCAATGTACTGTTTGACCAATACCACCCGCTGTTTGCTTTTGTAGAATTAATAATATAATCCGGATCATTTTTATCCAGATAATCCTCCATCTCCAGTGTATAATAATCATTTATTGTGGTTGCGTTAACAGGATTTAATAACATATTGTATTTTATTAATACACCAAATGTTTTAATAATCTGGTATCCGCCATTGATATTAAAATCGGTTCCAATCTGGGCAAACCCAGAATAAAGATTATCCGGGTCATTTGATTTAAAATATCCGGAAGGAGAAGATGCCCCGACAGATGCCTCTATGAAAAACGTTTTTTTTTCTGAATCGAGTTGGGCAGCTGTGTTTAGACAAAACAACAAAATTATAAAATTAAATAATACTTTCATTTCTAAGTTTCTAATTGAGTTAATTGAGTTAAGTGAGTTAAGTGAGTTATTGAGGCATGTACGTTTTATATTAAAATATCTATACATTTACATATTTAGCAAACTATTGGGATTCTTTGTAATAAATAAATTTTCAATAGCAAATATAAGAATATTTTAAAACAATTGCAGTGTTCATTTCGTTGAATACTTAGTTTTTTTAATTTTACTTTTTTTAAAAAAAAACATCATTATGCTGATTATATACTTTACTACTTTAGCAAATCAATTTCTTTTTATAAGCGGCGGCGAAATTTTCGTGATTTTGGTGATCATTCTTTTATTGTTTGGTTCAAAAAAAATTCCGGAAGTAGCAAGAGGATTAGGTAAAGGCATGCAAGAATTCCGAAAAGCTACCGATGAAATAAAGAATGAAATAAACCATAATACTTCACATTTAACAAAAGACACGGAGGATATCAAAGAAAATATTGATGATTATGCTTCAGGTATTAAGAAAAATATTGATGAGACGGATGAAAACATCAAAGGTTAAAATACTTTTGCTGCTTATGTTTATGATTAATTCTTCATTATAACTTTTAAGTATACAAAGCAACTATGGAAATATTTTATTTGGTGCTGGGATTTGTATTGCTATTTTTTAGTGGTAATTATATTGTTAAAGGCAGTGTTTCATTGGCCAGGCACTTAAAAGTTTCCACATTAGTAGTCGGGGTTATATTTGTATCATTCGGAACATCGGCCCCGGAACTGGCCGTGAGCCTTAAAGCAGCTATTGAGTCGCATCATGACATATCCACGGGAAACATTATCGGATCCAATATATCGAATATTGCTCTTGTATTGGCCGTAAGCGCTATTGTACTCCCAATAACTGTGAAGCCTACCACTATTAAATTTGACTGGCCTATTATGATGATAGCGTCAGTTCTTTTTTATCTTTTTTCACTCAACCTTGTTCTTGAAACCTGGGAAGGAATAGTTTTTATATTAATGCTTTGCGGTTTTATTCTTTATTCAATTTTCAAATCAAGACGAGAAAATGCAGCATTAAAAGACAAAATTTTTAATCCGGAATATTCACTATTTATATCCATCCTTATCATTACCATTTCTTGTGCCGGGCTGGTGGGTGGAGCGAATTTTATGATCAACGGGGCTACAAAAATAGCAAGGGAAATGGGAATAAGTGAGCGAATCATATCCATTTCGATTGTGGCTTTAGGAACAAGCATTCCGGAACTGGCGACATCCGTAGCAGCAGCATTTAAAAAAGAAATGGATATCAGTATTGGTAATATTATTGGTTCTAATATTTTTAACATTTTAGCTGTTCTGGGGATTGCAAGTATTGTAAAAAATATTTCCATAAACCCGATGATTATCCGGTTTGATATTTTTATTATGTTGGGAATTTCAATATTATTATTTATTTTTATACTTCCTTTTAAAGGGGGAACTCTTACAAGATTAAAAGGAATAGTATTATTTATCGTGTATATTGTATATATTTGGTTAATATTTAATATCAGGGGATGATTGAGGCAAATAACATAGTAAAAAAGTTTGGTGACCTTGTTGTTTTAAAAGGCATCAATATGAATATCAAAAAAAGTGAGATTGTGTCAATTGTAGGGCCTAGTGGTGCAGGAAAATCAACATTTCTGCAAATACTGGGGACTCTTATGAGGCCGGATTCCGGCACTGTAAGATACAATGACATGGAAGTCAGTGGATTTAATGAAATTCCATTATCACGGTTTCGCAACCAAAACATTGGTTTTATTTTTCAGTTTCACCACCTTTTACCTGAATTTACCGCCCTGGAAAATGTATGCATTCCTTCTTTCATCGCACGAAATTCAAAAAAACAAACTGAAGCAAAAGCGAAAGAAA
This sequence comes from uncultured Bacteroidales bacterium, assembly GCA_964390955.1. Classification (GTDB taxonomy): domain Bacteria; phylum Bacteroidota; class Bacteroidia; order Bacteroidales; family JBBRXJ01; genus CAYMKE01. The sequence goes on from CAYMKE010000118.1 coordinate 8,713, forward strand.
TATTAAATTATCTGAATCTTAGCCACCGATTAGATCATAAACCCAGTGAACTATCAGGCGGAGAACAGCAACGTGTTGCAGTGGCAAGGGCATTGATCAATGACCCTGAGGTTTTGCTGGCAGACGAACCTTCCGGAAATCTTGATACAAAGAGTAAACGCGAACTGCATGAGTTATTCTTTTATTTAAGAGAAAAATTTGAACAAACCGTCATCATCGTTACCCATAACGAAGAACTCGCTCATATGTCAGACCGAATGCTGACTTTAAAAGACGGAATATTTGTTGATTAAGTAGGATTTATATTCATGCAATATCAGGGCCTGTACACCCATGCTTTATTGC
>CAYMKE010000119.1:0-9054 GCA_964390955.1 uncultured Bacteroidales bacterium
AATTTGGTGCTTGTATATTTGGAATTTGGTTACGCGACTTTATATGACTTTATAGTTAGATTAGAATTCAGAAGTTAGTGTCTTATGCTTTGCCTGAAAAATCATGATATTTTAGCAAATAACCCTGTGAATTTCTCTCATTTAAATACAATCTCATCAATTACGGTATCTTCCATTTTTTTATTGATTGCCTTAATAATTCCGTCTTTGATCATAAAGAGTTCATTCTTAACAATTGAAGAATTGACTTTCACATACAATATTTTGTTTTTTATGTATAGATTATCTGTTTTTCGAGCGATTGTTTTTCCAACAACATCATCCCATAAATGTGTGGCCTTGATCTCTTTGATCCTGGTATCAATGCGCATTTCTTTAATGTATTCTTTAATGACATCACTGATGTTTTGCGTGTTACTTCGTTTCATGAGCAAGTGTTTACAGGTTTATATTTGATTGTTCGTCAATATAAAATAGTTTATGTTCAAATTTTTTATATAGTACAGATTTAATTCGTTCTTTATCCGTATCTGTAATAAAAATTTGACCGAAATGTTCATCTGCAACCAATTGAATAATATGGTTGACTCTTTGATGGTCAAATTTATCAAAAATATCATCCAAAAGCAAAATAGGTTTAAACCCGATGTGTTTTTTGATGAAATCAAATTTTGCCATTTTCAACGCAACCAGAAATGTTTTTTGTTGTCCCTGTGAACCGCTTTTTTTTATCGGAAAGGCACCAATATTCATTAACAGATCATCTTTGTGTATGCCGGTAGAGGTGTGTGTTAATATTCTGTCTTTCTCACGTGAATCATTTAATAATTGTTCAAATGGTTGGTTGTTTAACTGGGATTCATATATAAGCTCTACTGATTCTTTGTCACCCGATATCAGAGTGTAATATTCATTAAATAAAGGCAACAATTCATGTATGAATGATACCCGTTTTTTATGTATGTATGTACCGTATTGAATTAATTGTTCATTCCATATTTCCAGAGATTCTTTGTTAAAGGTGTTTTGCTCTGCAAATGTTTTTAATAATTTATTGCGCTGCATGAGCGCCTTGTTGTACCTGATCAGGTGATGCAGATATTCTTTATCATATTGGGATATGACGCTGTTTATGAATTTTCTGCGGTTTTCGCTGCCTTCAACAATTAAATTATTATCATACGGCGACACCATTACGATCGGAAGTAGTCCTATGTGATCGGACATGCGGGGATATTCTTTATTATTCCGCTTAAAATGTTTTTTCTTTTTGTCTTTTATTACACTGCAAAAAATAGTTTCATTTTGTTCTGAACGAAGGTAATTGCCCTGTATGGCAAAAAAAGGAGCATCATGTTTAATGTTTTGGTATTCAATAGCGTTAAAATAGCTTTTGCATAAAGACAAATAATAGATGGCATCTAAGATGTTGGTTTTTCCAACTCCATTGTTCCCGATAAAGCAATTGATTTTGGGTGAGAATGCAAGTTCTGTTTCTTCATAATTTTTAAAATTAATAAGTTTAAGGGTTTTAAGATGCATATTATTGAGGTATTCTTTTCAATTTTTTAAATCTATTTCATTGCAAAGTTACTTAAATTCATTAATTTTGATATCATTTTATTTTGTAATATATTTGTACATTATCTCTGGTATTTTGTATTCCTTCCGAAAAAATTTTATTTTTTCGGAAGGAAGGAACCCTCATATAAGTTTTTTAATCTATAAAATATGTTTGAACGAGCAATTATGGCAGTCATGAGCCTTTTCATGTTGTTTATGCATCCGTCATGTGGCCATGGCCAGGAGGAAGTACACGTGATTCCGGCTGAGAATGATTCGCTTAATTTTAAGGACAGGAAGCCTTATGCTGCGGGGAAGTTTTATCCCCAACACCCGGATAAATTAAAATTCATGTTATCCAATTTGTTCTCAAAAGCAGAAGATAAACAAACAGAAAATGCATTGGCAATTATAGTGCCTCATGCAGGACATGTATTTTCCGGTACTGTTGCAGCTTCAGGCATTAACCAGATCAATAAAAACCAGGAATATGAACACATTTTTATCATTGGATCAAGTCATACAACAACTTTTAATGGCGCTTCGATATACAATAAAGGGCATTATATAACACCGCTGGGAAAAGTTCATGTAGACATTTCAACAGCTACTGAATTGATTAATAATCATGATTGTTTTATTTTTGAGCCCCGGGCACACCTTACAGAACACAGCATTGAAGTAATCCTTCCTTTTTTGCAGTATGCCATGAAAAAAGATGTAAATATTGTACCTGTTATTATCGGTTCCCATTCACCGGGTATGAGTAAACAAATAGGAAATGCATTGAAACCTTATTTTAATAAGCACAATTTATTTATCATTAGTTCTGATTTTTCACATTATCCTTCTTATGCAACTGCAAAAAAAGTAGATAAAGAGACAGCAGATGCGATACTGAAAAATGATCCCCGGGAATTGCTCGAAACCATCCGCAGGCATAAGCATGAAAATATTCCGCAATTAAGTACAAGCATGTGTGGATGGACTTCAGCATTGTCTGTTTTATCCATTACACAAGAAATGGATAATATAGATATCAGTGTCATTGATTATCAAAATTCGGGTGACAGCCGGGCCGGAGAAAAAGACAGGGTAGTCGGCTATTATTCAATAGTATTTTCATCAAATTCTAAAAATGAAATAAGTATGGAACATTTTGATTTGACCAAAGATGAAAAAGAAACATTGCTTCAAATTGCACGTGAAAGTATCATTCATTATCTGGATGGACAAACAATACCTGATATTGATCCGTCTCATCTGTCACTTGCATTGAAAGAAGATTACGGGGCATTTGTTACCCTGCATAAACATGGTAAGCTAAGGGGATGTATTGGCCGGTTTAATGTAGACGGACCTTTATATAAAACCATTCAGCAAATGGCTGTCTCCGCGGCCACAAAAGACCCCCGGTTCAGTGAAGTTACCACCGCCGAGATTGAAGAGATTGATATTGAAATCTCTGTCTTGTCTCCCATGAAAAAGATCAAGTCTATTGATGAATTCGAATTGGGCAGACATGGTATATATATCAAAAAAGGTATGCGTTCGGGTACTTTTCTGCCTCAGGTAGCTGAAACAACAGGATGGAATAAAGAAGAGTTTATAGGACATTGTGCTCGCGATAAAGCGGGTATTGGTTGGGACGGTTGGAAAAATGAAGATGCCGAAGTCTTTATTTATGAAGCCAGGATATTCAGTGAAAAGGATTTGGGTGAATAATTGGAGTTTGATTAATAACATTCAAATTAAATGTATGTCCACCCAAAAACTTGATTCCTTTCGTATTTGGTTTATTGCTGTTATAGCGCTTGGAATAACGTCTATCATTGCCCAGATAATTATTATTCGCGAATTTTTTAATGTGTTTTATGGAAATGAATTGGTGATTGGCCTGGTCTTGGCCAATTGGATGTTATTTACTGGTTTAGGAGCTTATTTAGGGAAATTTGTAAACAAATTGTTGTTAAACCCTGTGGCCGGGGTTCTGGGCGTTTTTCTCATTGGAGTACTTCCTGTAATCCAGGTATTTCTTTTGCATTATTTGCGGATCATGCTGTTTCTACCCGGAAGCATGTTGGGTATTTTCCACGCTTTTTATATGTCGTTACTGGTTTTGTTCCCTTTTTGTTTATTATCAGGCATCTTGTTTACCCAACTTTGCGTGTATATTTCATCACTGTCAAATAAAAATCTTATTGGCAGGGTATATGCTGTGGAAGCAGCCGGCAGCATCATTGGCGGCCTTTTGTTTAATTTTATTTTTATCTATTTATTCAATACCTTCGAAAGCCTTATAATTTTAGCAATTATTGATTTGGCAATTGTTTCGATGTTGGCTGTATACATCAATAGAAAACGTTGGCTCTTTTTGTTTGTGCCGTTTACTGTAATATTAATATTTACAGGTTCTCAATTTGAGGTTGATAAGTATATTAAATCCCTTTTGTATCCCGATCAGCAAATTGTATATCAGCAAGATACGCCATATGGTAATCTGGTTGTTGCCCGGCAAAACAAACAATTAAATTTTTATGAAAACAATGTGTTACTGTGTTCGGACCAGGAAGTTAAAGATTCTGAGGAAACTGTTCATTATGCCATGACACAACACCGGCATCCTGTGAATGTATTGTTGATAGGCAATGGGATTTCCGGGACTTTAAAAGAGATGCTTAAATATGATATTGAGCGGCTGGATTATGTTGAACGGAATCCCTGGATGATCCGCCTGGCAAAAAAATATAACCCGACAATTGATAATGAAAAAGTGCATGTGATCAATCAGGATGCCCGCTTGTATGTTAAACAAACAGACAAAGATTATGATGTGGTGATATTGGATATACCTGAACCTGTAACAGCTGAGATGAACAGGTATTATACCCTGGAATTTTTTCGTGAACTAAAGCAGTGTTTGGAGCAAGATGCTATAGTGTCTTTCAGTCTGGCGAGTACAGCCGATTATGTCAGTGAAGAAGCGGCTTCTTTTTATTCTGTAATCTATAAGACAGCAAAAAAAATGTTTGAACATGTTATGATTATCCCAGGCGGGAAAAATTATTTTTTGTGTTCAGACTATGGCCTTACTTACAGGATTCCTGAAATCATTGAGCAAAAAAATATTCACACGGATTATGTGAATAAATATTATATGGATATCCGCTTACTGAAACAGCGCTCTGAATTTATTTCAGGCCAACTGGATAAAGATGCTCGGGTGAATAAAGATTTTAAACCTGTTGGGTATTTATTGCAATTGAATTATTGGCTGAGTTATTTCAAAATAAATTACTGGATTGTTATTTCTGTAGTTGGGATAGTTGTATTGTTACTATTATTATTATCTGTTAAAAATCCTGTTAATATGGGGTTGTTTTTTGCCGGTTTTACAGGCAGTACACTTGAGATAGTGTTGTTATTGGCATTTCAGGTTATTTACGGGTATGTGTATCATGTGCTTGGGATTGTGATTATGGTTTTTATGGGAGGACTTGCTGTGGGGGCAATGTACAGGAAAAAATTTATATCACCGGCCTCGTTATTAAATTATAGTTTACTACAATTTGTACTTGGCATGTATGCCATTTTACTGCCATTTATACTGCTTTTATTTAAAAAATATCATGTTCACCCATATCTGTTGCATGGTGTCTTTTTTTCATTAACATTTATTGCATCGTTATTGGTTGGCATGATATTCAATCTGGCTTCTTTTCAGCGAAAAGGAAATATTGCAGGAGTATCTTCTGAAATTTATAGTGTTGATCTTTGGGGAGCTGCTGCCGGTGCATTATTGGTTTCAGCTTTCCTTATTCCGGTATTTGGATTGATCAATGTAGCATTGATTGCCGGGATATTAATGCTTCTTTCAGGAATATATTCAATGGCATTCAATTTTAAACGCCTTGCATAGTTTGATATGCTACTTCTTCTTTTTCAGTTTTTTTATATCCTGCTCCAGTTCTTTTAAACTCTCTTCTTTGTTTAGCTTTTAATATTTTAACAAAGATCACTTTCCGATACAGAAATTCTTAAAAATATTTCCCAGCACTTCATCTGTGGTGACTTCGCCTGTGATTTCACCGAGGTAGTGGAGGCATTCGCGGATGTCTTGTGCCAGCAGGTCGCCTGAGAGTTGTTGTTGCAGTCCGTTTTTTACCCTGCTGATGGCGGCAAACACGCGCCGTAAAGCATTGTAATGCCTTGAATTGGTGACGATCACGTCATTTTGTCGAACGGGTTCGGTGTTGATGGATTGTAATAATTCCCTGTTGAGGTTTTGTATGTTTTCATGTTGTTTGGCAGATATTCCGATGAGGCCGTAATGGGGTTCAAGGTTAGAAAAATGTTCCCGTTTTAACTTGGTCTGCCTGTCTTTTTCCCGTAGGTGGTCTATTTTATTGATCACAATGATCAGGCGGGTATAAGGGTTCTGTATTTTTTCTTTGATACCCAGGATGGCATTGTTAATATCTTTTATGGAATCTTTGGCATCAACCATTAATAAGACCACTGAGGCCTGGTTGATTTTTTGATATGTGCGTTCGATGCCCAGTGTTTCAATTTCATCTTTGGTCACTCTGAATCCTGCTGTATCAATAAAGCGAAATAAAAATCCCTCTATATTAATGACATCTTCGATGGAGTCGCGCGTAGTACCTTCAATTTCGCTGATAATGGCCCTGTCTTCATTCAAAAGGGTGTTTAATAATGTTGATTTGCCTACGTTGGTCTTTCCCACTATGGCAACAGGGATTCCTCTTTTTATGACATTGCCCAGGCTGAACGATTCTAAAAGTTTACGAACCATTTCATCAATATGATTCACCAGTTTTACCAGTTCGTCGCGGTTAGCAAACTCCACATCTTCTTCACCAAAATCCAGTTCCAACTCAATCAATGAGGTGAATTGCACTAATTGTTGACGCAGGTTTTTTATCACTTCTGAATAGTCGCCTTTCATCTGCATCATGGCGGTTTTATGTGCCATGCCCGATTCGGCAGCGATAAGGTCGGCTACGCCTTCGGCCTGGGAAAGATCCATCTTGCTATTGAGATAAGCCCGTTGTGTAAATTCTCCCGGTTCTGCGATTCGGATTCCTTTTTGAATAAGCAGTTGGATGATTTGTTGTTGAATGTATAATGAGCCATGACAGGATATTTCGATGGTGTCTTCACCGGTATAAGAATGGGGCGCTTTGAACAGGTTTACCAGTACTTCGTCTATGATGGTGTTGTCATATTTAATGATTCCATGATGTATGGTATTGGGCGGGTGTTTTGCAAGAGGTTTACCGGATGAAGGATGAAAGATGGAATCGGTGACAGGAACAGCCTGGCCTCCGCTTACACGTACAACAGCTATTGCTCCGGCACCGGGAGGCGTTGCAATGGCACATATGGTTGTTCCGTCATTCATCTGTTACAGTTTTATACAAAGAAATGAAAAAAAAATTACATGTATTTATAAATCGTTCTTTTTTGTACAAACAGGTTATCATTTGTTTTATTATTATAAAGAAAACATAATTCCGCAATGAATAATACAGATTAGGAAACGGACATGAATTTTTATTAGTTTTTGTTAACTTTACAATGAAAAAAAATTGATAACCCCAAAAATCATTTATAATGAAATTACTTGAAGGAAAAACTGCCATTATAACCGGTGCTGCAAGAGGTATCGGAAGAGCGATTGCTGTTAAATTTGCTGACGAAGGAGCAAATATAGCATTTACCGATTTACAATATGATGACAACATGAAATCCCTTGAAAAGGAATTATCTGATAAAGGAGTAAAAGCGAAGGGGTATGCTTCTGATGCATCCGATTATGACAATACACAAAAAGTCACGGATGAAATTTTAAAGGATTTTGAGCGGATTGATATTTTAATGAATAATGCCGGCATCACCAAAGATACCCTTTTAATGCGTATGACAGAGGAACAATGGGATGCTGTGATCAATGTGAACCTGAAATCCGTATTCAATTTTACCAAAGCTGTTCAACGTGTAATGCTCAAACAACGAGAAGGAACCATCATTAACATGAGCTCTGTAGTGGGAGTAGGCGGAAATGCAGGACAATCCAATTATTCTGCTTCCAAAGCAGGAATCATTGGATTTACAAAATCTGTTGCTAAAGAACTGGGGCAACGTAATATTCGTTGCAATGCCATAGCACCCGGATTTATCATAACAGAAATGACAGGAAAACTTCCCCAGGAAGTTGTTGACGGCTGGCAGGAAAAGATCCCAATGAAGAGGGGAGGGCAGCCGGAAGAAGTGGCCAAGACAGCTGTATTTCTTGCTTCTGACTTAGCTTCATATGTAAGCGGCCAAGTGATTAATGTATGTGGAGCAATGCAGACATAATTTTTTTTGAAACCATTTAATAACCTTTCACATTTGATTCAAACTCTAAAAGCAGGAGTTTTGTTCCTGTGTTTTTTGATTACAGGATGCAGTCCGGTTTCTTACATGGATTTAGAGGTTTTAGAACCTGCTGAAATTATATTGCCGCCATCTGTTCAGTCGTTTGCAGTGGGAATAAAAAAAGATGCTCTACAAAATGAATATAAAAACCAAAAGGAACAGGTTAAAGATTATTATGCGCAGAACTATTTTTCAGGCATCAATAATAGTTTATCACGTTCACCCCGCGTCAAATACTTATATTTATTTGATGACAGGGAAATTGGAATGAATAATGAGAATTTGTTTATGCAAATTCACTGGGACACGGTTGAACAGATTTGTGAAAAAACTCATTCTGACGCGCTGATTGCCATCGAGTATTTTATGACTGCCGACACAATATATGTAGGCTATTCCAAAGAAGCCTATCGGCACAAGGTCAGGCTTTTGCATATTCATACTACTTTATGGCGGGTTTATGATCCCGGCCGAAAAAAAGTTTTGGACGAGTACTTACAAAAAGATACACTCATATGGAAGGGGCAGGGCATCAGGACAGCAGAAGCCATGGAAAGTATTCCCGATATTATAGACGCGGGAGGCACTGCATGTTACCAAAGTGCTGAAAAATATGGTTTACGGATTGCACCAGCGTGGGAAAACGTGCAAAGAAAAATACATTCACCTTGTAAATCAGGCATGTGGAAAGCTTATCAAAATCTTAAACAAGACCAATGGCAAGATGCTTCACAGGCATGGATTAATATTATTGAAGACCCTGAAATTGAGAAGAATATAAAATGGAAAGCCGCTTATAATATGGCTGTATTAAGTGAAATAAGGGATAAGTTGAACGTGGCAGTGGAATGGGCTAAAAAAGCATATGAATTGTCAGACAACGAAAATGAAGTGAAGTCTTATCTGAATTTATTAAAAGAACGCGAGAAAAATAAAGAAAAAATTTATAAACAAATCCCTGTTAATTAGAGTCTGTCCATAAAGTTGAGTGTTTGTCCATAATGTTCGGTAACGAGGCTTGTGCAGTCCCAAAATGCGCAGTTTACT
>CAYMKE010000120.1:0-8987 GCA_964390955.1 uncultured Bacteroidales bacterium
ATAGTGTTTTATATCGATCTTTATCGTTTTGCGGTGAATTTTTCGGGTTAAAATGCCACTTCGTGGTGCTTTTCTATCAACCCTAATCGTTCAACCTCAAAACTCAATCAACTAATCACCACATCAACTCAATCAACTTCTGTTCCACTTTTTGTTCGCCAGAAATATATAGAAGTGTTATATCTGCTATAGTCTTTCCATGCTATAAGATGTTGTAAAAGCAAAAATGGAATTACCAATTCCAAAATGACAATACATTTTGTTTTTTTTGTTATCCGCTCAGTGGTTCAAAACCGTTTAGCACGTGGTTAAATAACAAATCACCATGTTAACTCGAAGATTTTATTTATTTTGCACGATAAAAACAAGATTATCGTGTCGCATATCCGGGTATCCATATCAGTAAATAGTGTTATCATTGCAGAAGGCATTCGCAAAATTCTTTCACAACATGAAGAAATTTTTATTACAGGTATTAATTTGAATGATGAAACGAAAATTGCTGAAAACAAAGCAGAGTTTCCTCATATTGTGATTGTTGAAATCATACACATGGATGAACATGAAATCAATAGTATACAAGAGATTATAGAGCGGTATGAACGTGTTAAAATACTGACCATTGGAATGCATTTTAGTAAAGATTTCATTATAAAAGGAATCCAGGCGGGGGCTAAAGGATTCATTACCTATAACTCCACCAGGGATGAACTCACCAAAGCCATTTACACGTTGCGCGGCGGGTATGATTATTATAGCAATTCCATCTCTCAAATACTGATCAATGATTACATTCAAAATACAGGATTAAGGGATGAAAATGAAACAGACCCCAAAAAACAACTTAGCAATCGTGAAATGGAAATTTTAAAACTATGGGGGCAAAGTTATACCAATCAGGAAATAGCAGATAAACTTTTTATAAGCATCAGAACCGTTGAATCACACAAAAACCATATTATGCAAAAGTTGAATATTAAAACCAATGTTGATCTGTTTAAATACGCTGTAAAAAATAAGATTATCCATCTTTAAAAATCTAAATTACGTGTTTCACGGAAATCGATCAGGGTTTTGCTTAATTTAGACTGCCATTCAGTGGTTTACATTGTTTTGTTCAGTGATTTTTTTTATTATTGTGAATCAATAAAAATTATAAAAATATAAATCATTATGACAAACATCAAAGTAGATGACTTCATGGCAAAGATCATTGCCAAGAATCCCAGTGAAACTGAATTTCATCAGGCAGTGAAAGAAGTAGTAGAATCCCTTTTGCCGTTTGTTGAAGAACATCCTGTGTACAAGGAAGCAAAGATTTTAGAACGTCTGGTGGAGCCCGAACGTGTTGTTATGTTTCGTGTTCCGTGGGTTGATGACAAGGGGGGAGTGCAGATTAACCGTGGTTTCAGAATAGAAATGAACAGTGCAATCGGGCCATATAAAGGAGGCCTTCGATTCCATCCTACCGTTAACCTCGGTATTTTAAAGTTTCTTGCTTTTGAACAGGTTTTTAAAAATAGCCTTACCACGTTACCGATGGGTGGTGGAAAAGGCGGTTCAGATTTTGACCCTAAAGGCAAATCTGACAATGAGGTCATGAAATTCTGCCAAAGCTTTATGACAGAATTATACCGGCATATTGGCCCAAACACTGACGTTCCTGCAGGAGATATTGGTGTTGGCGGCAGGGAAATAGGATTTTTGTACGGTCAATACAAGCGTATTAAAAATGAATCAACAGGGGTATTGACAGGAAAAGGATTGAACTGGGGAGGCAGCTTAATCCGTCCGGAAGCCACAGGATATGGATGCGTGTATTTTGCCCGTGAAATGTTGGAAACAAAAGGTGAATCATTTACAGGTAAAAAAGTAGCCATCTCAGGATCGGGAAATGTTGCCCAATATGCTACAGAGAAAGCGACTGAATTAGGCGCAGTGGTGGTTAGCCTGTCAGATTCAAATGGAACAATTTACGATTCAAATGGAATAGACAATGAGAAACTCGCCTTTGTAATGGACCTCAAAAACAATCGCAGGGGAAGAATCAAAGAATATGCAGAAAAGTACAAAGCTCAATATATTGAAGGGAAACGCCCCTGGAATATTGAATGTGATATTGCACTTCCATGTGCTACACAAAATGAGGTTACAAAAGAAGATGCTAAAGCGCTCGTGGATAATGGATGTATTTGTATCTCAGAAGGAGCTAACATGCCCTCAACACCCGAGGCTGTTCAGGTATTTTTAGAAAATAAAATATTATATGGCCCGGGTAAAGCAGCCAATGCAGGTGGTGTAGCTGTGTCTGGACTGGAAATGTCTCAAAATTCAATGAGGATGAGCTGGCACAGGGATGAAGTAGACCAGAAACTCCAAACCATTATGAAAGATATTCATTCTGTCTGTTCTAAGTACGGTAAAAAACAGGATGGATTTGTGAATTATGTAGATGGTTCGAATATTGGAGGATTTGTAAAAGTAGCAGATTCTATGATTGACCAGGGGGTAATATAAGACTGCCTGCCGGTCAATACATAACAACCCTGAATTATCAGGGCAAAAATACCCGGGAGTATAACCATTGCAGCATTTTAAACCTTGCTCCCTTGTAGAGGGTTGCGTGAGCAACCCTCATTTTTTTGGTTCAGTTCTTATTTTAAAGGAAGTTGATTCTGAGTATCCAGAATTCAGAATTCTTTATTTTAAAAATATTGCAGAAGTATCTTTTTTGTTTACTTATTAAACGTTTTGTACACACCCCTACGTTATGGACTGGAGCTATTGATAATGGCTTTATGCTCTTTCCCGTTAATTCTTATATCAAGTGGAGAAGGGAATTTAACACACCGGATGAATTCCATATCGTTAAACACTTCTTGCTGCTCAATTTGCTCCCAATGAATAAACCCGTTTCCCTGGTGATTCTGTATGGCTAAATACCCGATATTTAACGAGGTGATATTATGAAAAAAATGTGATCCTAATGAGGCCTCCAGGGGATAATTTTCAAGGCTGATCTCAACAATTACACCGGCATTTGAAATACCTGCCCAATTTACAGGAATTCCGAGAAAACGATCGCGTGTACCCCATCTCCCGGGCCCAATCAAAACATATTTTAAGTTTAATTCATTCATTTTTTCATTCATCCGCCTTATTTCTTCACTTATTTCAGTTGTTTTGAGTTTATCAAACCGTTCATTTTTTACATATACAATATGTTGTATGTCTTCTTTTTTCCCGTGCCCTAATGCACGTTCGGAATAAAGTATCAGTTCATCTTTTGAACAATCTTCAATATCTATATCTTTACCTTGTTGTTCGCCAGACAATGGTTTGATTTGCAACAGATAAAACGTTGCCTTGCTGTTATTATTTTTATTGATATCTACTGCATATTCAATTTCCACCGGGGTTCCCAGTGCTTTTTCCAACGTGTTGAGCGTGGCTTCTATTGTTTTGGCTAATGGGATGTAATTGTATTTGAGGATGTTGGCAAAATTCACGATCCGGGGGCCGGGTTTTTTGATCCCGGGTATAAACCTGTCATTATCCTGATCGTATACAGAAACCAGGTGATTTAAAATGCCATGTTCTTCAGCAATATGCAAGGGTAGGTGTTCGAGCCCGGCATATTCTCCATCATGCATAAGATCAATATCTTTTTTATTCAGGTTTAAAGCAGTAAACTCGGTTTGAGAATGTTTTATTAATTCCTCTGTAGAAGCAATCGTCACCTCTGGATATGCAGGTGTAAAACGATATGCTTTTTTCCCTTTAACCACGTAATCACCAAATCCAATGGCAGCCAGGGCAACCCCCTCTTCTGTTTTCATGTGTTCCACAGGGTAGTAATTAAATGATTTGGCAATGCCGCTGATGTGAGGATAAAAGTATTCATCGTGTTTTCTGCCCACTACTTTCTGGATAATCACGGCCATTTTATCTTCTTCGGCCTTATGATTAATTATTTTAAAATATTCACGTGCATTTTTTGAATACAATGAATAATAGACCAATTGAATGGCTGTAGTGAGTTGTTGCAGCCTTATGTTGATGTCTTCGTGACTGTTAGGTAAAATGTAGGTGTCGAATATCCCGGAAAATGGCTGGGTTACCGAGTCTTCAAATAAACTGGAGGAACGCACGGCAACAGGTGTTTTAATTTTATCCAAAACAATCAATAATCGTTCTTTCAGTTGATTTGATAATTCTGCATTTTTAAATAATTGCTTAATCTCTTCATCATCTGTCATTGACAATACGTGTTGACACAAGTTATTATCAGCCATGAATCGTTCAAATTCATCTGTACCTATAATTAGAGTAGAAGGGGCAGAAAGATTGATATCTGTTGTATATTCTGAAAAATCAAGGTTAGACAATAATGTATTGATGAATGCAAGTCCTCTTCCTTTTCCACCAAGAGAACCAGGAGCAAGGGTTACGATATTTTTCCCGTCTGTTATTGCAGATTCGTCAAAATCAATAATTTTACCCTTTTTCCTTTCTGCTAAATGTGTCCTTAAGATGTCAAGTGTATAGTCTCTCAATCCTTCTACCGAACCAAAATGATGGACATTCAGAGGATAAAACAACTTGGCCAGGTTAATTTCTCCGCGCGCCATGAGCCATATTGAAAACTGGTTTTTTTTGGCGTGATGCACCATTGATTCGCCGGGAATGGTTTCCAGCAATTCCATAAACTCCTTTACATTACCGGCAGCAGCGATGGGCCGGCCTTTTGCATTTCGGAATACAAAATCACCAAATCCCAATTGATATGTAATGAAGTTGGCCAAATCCTGTTGTACGTTATCAGAATATTTATTAATAAAATGAACATCTAAATCTTTAGCTGTCTTTTTTTTAGCATTATCTGACGAGATCACCACAGGCAGTGAATTTTGCTGTGATTTGATGTATTTTGTAAATTCGATGCCGGCTGTTGTATTGTACACTCCTTCTTTTTCAAATTCTATGTCGGTTATGACACACAATATATAATCCATGTATTTATTAAACAAATAGATGGCTTCTTCATAATTGGTAGCCAATAATATTTTGGGGCGTGAACGGATTCTTGAGATTTTATCTAATTCATTTATCACATGAGAAATATTTTTTTGTACCTGCCCAAATACAATTGAATACAAATAGGTGAGAAATCGTGAATAGAATGAAGGCATGTCTTCTATTAATAAAATAACCCTCACAAGCCCTACTTCTGTATCATTTTCTACATTAATATTGTCTTCAATGCTTTTGACAATGGCAAAGAAAACTTTGGAGTCTCCATGCCATACGAATGTTTTATCTATAGAAGTTAATTTAGAACTGTTTTTTACAAAGTAATTTGTATCTCCTTGTTTATTTATTATCAAATATACAGGAACTGCAGGGTGTTTTTTCTTTATATTTTCACTCATGGTTATGGTTGCATCTTTATCATTTCCCAGCATTAATATAACCAGGTCAAAAGACACATGTTCAAGAAGGTTTAGTGCTTCCTGTTCAGACGAAACACCTGTGATCCGTGGAAGTGAATACAAGCTGTATTGGTAGATTTCGCCCATGAAGTGTTCAAAAAAATCGTCTTCATTTTCAAGGATAAATGCATCATAGACAGTAGCCACAAAGAGGATCTCTTTGACCTTGAATTTCATCATGTCCAGGTAAATATATTTATCTATTGCCTGTTTATCAAAAAACTCTTGTAAAGGTGGGAGAGGGGCTTTCTTTTTTTCAAGGACTTCTGAATATACTTTCTTGTTATATTCTTCATGTGGCCTGTAGGGCAGCTTACTAAGAACATCCCTGCCTTTTATGCTGTTTATATATCCGGAGAGAATCATGGCAATGTTATTGATCAGGTTGCGTTCTTCTTTAAGAAACGGCCCTTCATCTATTTCAGGAAATTTTTTTGTATAATATATTTCTATCGTGCCTTTGACATTGTCGATGCTTAAAAACGATTTTTTTTGACACCAGGGGCTTTCTGTAAAATGATCGCTTGTATACGTTTTATCTCCATAACAAATTCTGGCAACAGTGGAATCCGGATATTGCCATGCCCTGGGAAGGACATTGCATATATGCTGAAAGGTCTCATCCAGGGGCAAACCGCTGGCAAGTATGTCAGAAGTTAAATTGATGCCACCAAGTTCTTTTAGCCTTTCGGTGTTTTCTAAAAACAATTTCTGAAAATCATATTTTGTAGCAGAACCTGATATAAGCCCGGCAATGTTGTTAATCAGATGCCGTTCTTCTTTCAGAAAAGGGCCTTCATCAAATTCAGGAAATTCTTTTAAGTAATATATTTCAATAGCCCCCTTTTTTTCTTTGGTAATATCAAAATTTTGTTTTTGACACCAGCGTGTTTTGGTGAAATTTTTACTTTGAAATATTTTATCATTATAGATGATTCTTGCAACTGTAAAATCAGGGTATTGCCATGCTTCAGGAAGGATCGAACATATTTTGCTTAATGCTTCTTCAAGATTTTTGCTTTTTCTTAAGATTTCAGCGGTCTTATTAATGCCTCTTAATTCTTTAAGACGTTCGTTATGTTTATAAAAAAAATTCTGGCTGTTTATTTTTGAAATAGCGCCGGAAATGATGAAAGCAAGGTTATTGATCAAATCCCGTTCTTCTTTTAAAAAGGGGCCTTCGTCTTCCCCGGGGAATTCTTTTGAATAAAAGATTTCAATGCTTCCCTCTTTCTGGTCGTAGGTGATAAAAACCTGTTGCAGGCACCATGGTGTTTTTTGAAAATATTTTGATGAATATGTTTTCTGTTCAAATTTGATCCGTGCGTATGTATATTCAGGATATTGCCATCCTTCAGGCAATAAGTCACAAATTTTTTGTAATAATTCATCAATATCACTTATTTTATTAATCAGCTCAACGGTCTGGTTGATGCAGTTCAATTCTTTTGTACGTTCTTTATACGAAGCCAGAATGTTATTCCTGTATGATGATTTATTGTTTTTCATTTATTTCGTGTTCTTTTCGTTAAAATTAACTAAAATTTTTTAAAGGTGGTTTTAAATACGGCAATAGACAAAAAAGTTGCATATATATATCATAAAAAAAAGCCCGCTCAAAATGAGCGGGCTTTTTTATGATATATATATAATTTGAGTGTCAATGAAGTCATTACCAGTTCATAATACTCATGTAATCATATTCTTCGGGATTCTTCAAATATTTACTGGCTGCATCAAAATCATCAGGAGTTAAGTACTGAACGTTTTTTGTAAGTACTGTTTGTGCTTGTTCAGAATCAATATTCACTAATCTGGGTTTAATCTTTCCGTTTTCATCAGCCACATCTTTCAGATATAATGGAGCAACTTTACCCAGGTGATCAACAGTTACCATACAACCGGTATGGCCTTCTTCAAATAATTTTTGCACTCCTGTTCCAAGTAAAGTAGCATATTTTAAGTCATATGCTATAGGCCGTGCACATCTGAATTCATATCCAAGTTCTACGGGGCGGCTTTTGATTTTAATGTTTTCTTTTTTGAGTTGTTTTTGTACTAAAATATTAAATATATGAGCCTTACTTACATTTCCCAATTCGGGGTGTCCATGGTCATCATATGTAAAGTTAATACCACTTTTTTTGATCTCCTCTTCTGTAATGAAATGGAAAACGCCTTCGCTTATCATTGCACAGCCATAATCAATGCCCATGATTTTACGTTTGATCATAGCGGAAATAACGATTTTTACAATCGGATCAAAACCGATTTTTGTTTTGTTGAACATTTCGGGAATCACGATTATAGGGTAATGGCAAGCAGTTCCCATGCCAAAAGCCAGGTGTCCGGCTTCACGTCCCATTGCTGATACAATAAACCAATTTCCACTCGTCCGTGCATCTTCATATACTGTAGAAGCAAGTCTTACTCCTTCTTCTTTGGCTGTTTGATATCCAAACGTAGGGATTCCTTCTTTTAATGGAAGGTCATTGTCTATTGTTTTAGGAACATGGATATTTTTAACATTTACATTGTTTTTTTGTAAATAACCGGCAAGCCGTGTCGCGGTTGAAGCAGTATCGTCACCTCCGATGGTAACCAATAATTTCACATTGTTATCCTTGAAAAAGTCAGGCTTAAATTCATCGTCTTTGGGTTTATACCTGCTCATTCGTAACGCTGAACCACCTCTTGTTAAAATATCGTCAGCAAATTTAAAATTAAGGTATTCAAAATTTGGTTCACCTGCAAAAATACCCCCGTATCCGCCATGAATACCAATGACATCATATCCTTCACGTAAAAAAGCTTTTGTTACAGAGCTGATCACTGTATTGATCCCCGGAGCCGGCCCTCCGGCGCATAGTATAGCTATCGTTTCTTTCATTGAAAAGTTTTTTAATGCCTCTTTATAATATAGTGAACCAGCTGAGGTTCGAACTCAGGACCCCATCCTTAAAAGGGATGTGCTCTACCTGCTGAGCTACTGGTTCGGCACAAAAGTAATATCAATAATTGATTCAACCAAAATCTTTGTAAAAAAAATTAACCTTTTTTTTATGTTTATCCCTGATTTATGGATTTAGATATTATAGAACAATCTTATTTTTATGTATTTATATTGATTTTATATAGAATTAATTTTTTTGGCGTTAAGGTAAAACTGTTTGACCCAGATTCATTTCTAAAGGCATCGAATTCGATGCTATTAAAATTTGGATTTCTCAGTTGTTCCCAAAGTCCTAAGAATTCAATTGTATTTCGTGTCCTCATCCAGTTTTGGATAATGTAATTTGTCCTTTCAGAATCTCTGAATTTTGCCATGTCTGTCAATGAGATATATTCTTCTTCATTTTGTTTGTAAAGAACAATTTCTAACTCATTTACATTCAATTTTGTTTTACTCATTTCAAGTCCATTTTAAATCTTTAAAACTAACAAAATTCTTTATATTCTGACAATGTTTCTGGGTTTCCCACAACGAATGCCAAC
>CAYMKE010000121.1:0-8920 GCA_964390955.1 uncultured Bacteroidales bacterium
GGGGCTTAACCAGAAAGATCGCTTCAGGCAGAGCCTTCGCGATGACGGTTTTGTGTTGGTGGGGAGTGAGGATATTAATAGTTGCGTAAGTATCTCTTTTGATATAATTGGACAAATAAATCCAGGTATTATAAAAAATTTAAGCTTTTAACTCTCCCCCACGAAGACGTCATTGCAAGGGAAATGAAATGGAGCGAAGCAATCTTTTACATAATATTACCGTGCTTGACTACATATTTTTTTGCGCTGTCTTCACCAGACAGGTGCCCCGTCCGCGGGGGCTTATGCATGAAAGAGAATGTTTAAAAAAAGCCATAGAATAAAAAAAATCAAAAAAAATTTGCATCCAGCATTTTTTTGATGTATATTTGACCAACCGTTCAGTCAAAAAAACGGTTTCTTTTTTGAAGATTCTTTGACTGTCTGGTCATTCATAAATAATAATATCCTATGTCACCACGAACAGAAGAACAATTTGAAGAAATACGGGAACAAAAACGGATGCTCATCATCAATACTGCATTGGAACTTTTTGCAAATAACGGGTTTCATTCAACCAGCATTCAACAAATAGCCAAACGTGCAGGAATCTCCAAGGGGTTGATGTATAATTATTTTGAAAGTAAGGAAGCATTGATGTATGCAATTCTGGACAAAGGAATGCAGGACATGATGGACTTATTCGATACCAATCATGACGGTGTATTGGAAACACATGAACTGGAAGGATTCATCAATAATTCATTTAAAATGATTCAGGAAAACCTGCACTTCTGGCGTTTGTATTTTAGCATTTCGTTTCAGCCGGCCGTGTATGCCATGGTAAAAGAAAAAATACATGAGATGTCAAAACCATTGATGGATATGTCTGTCCAGTACTTTAAATCAAAGGGATTTAAAAATCCACAAACAGAAGCCATTATTTTTGGTGCACTCCTGGACGGCATTGCCTGCCAGTATCTTTTAAATACCGAAGAATTTCCGGTTGAACATGTCAAAAAAACGCTGATAGACAGATATTGTAGAAAATAATTTTTTAACATTAAATCTATTGATTATGAAAACAATGTATTCCCTTATCCTGGTGCTTATCGTTTCAGGTGCTCCCCTGGCCTATAGTCAAAATGCCACAGAGATTGTCCGCGAGGCCGACAAAAAGATGCGGGGTGAAACAAGTAAGGCCAAAATGGAAATGAAAATCATCAGGCCTACATGGGACCGCACCATCCGGTTTAAATCATGGAGCAAAGGATATGAATACTCCATGACCCTGGTCACGCACCCGGCCAACGAAGAAGGACAGGTATTCATGAAACGCCGGAATGAAATGTGGAACTGGAACCCCACGATTAACAGGATGATCAAATTACCGCCATCCATGATGTCGCAGGGATGGATGAGCTCCGATTATACCAATGATGACATGCTTAAAGAGGCATCTATTGTTGTGGACTACAATCATAAAATCCTGGGTTCCGAAACCGTCTCGGGAGAAGATTGCTATAAAATCCGGCTTATCCCTAAAGAAGATGCGGCCGTGGTGTGGGGAAAAGTTATCATGTGGATCAGCAAAACCGAATTGTATGAACTGAAGTCAGAGTTTTATGACGAATTCGGAGACCTTTCCAAAACCCATTTAGGCTCTGAAATAAAAATGATGAGTGGGCGGAAAATCCCTACAAAGTATGAAATCATCCCGGCGAATAAGAAAAAACAAAAAACAGTAGTAAAAATTTTAGAAATAGAATTTAACATTGATTTGCAGGAGTCATTCTTTTCAAAACAAAATATGAAACGGATTAGATAATAACATAAATGATAAACCCATGAACAATTTAGCTTTAGCCTGGCGGAATTTATGGAGAAACAGGAGACGTACCCTGATTACCGCGGCATCTGTGTTTTTTGGCGTCATTCTTTCTACTCTTATGAGTTCATTACAGGAAGGGACTTACAGCAGGAATATTGATCTGACAGTAAGCTTGTCCAGCGGGTATTTACAAATTCAGCATCCGGATTATAAGGAGCAACGATCAATCAACAATGTAATCACCCCAAATGATGCATTTTGGAATAAACTGGAAGAGGTTGACGAGATCACCAAAGCAGTACCCCGGCTTGAGTCATTTGGTTTGTTGTCGTATAAAGATAAGACACGTGCTGCAGGTATAATTGGTATTGAGCCCGAAGCAGATGATGAGCTTTCAAACGTATCAAACTGGATGTATAAAGGCGAATATCTCACTGAACGTTCGAAAGGTGCCTTGTTAACCTACAATATAGCCAAACACTTAAATCTCAACATCAATGACACGCTTGTTATTTTAAGCCAGGGCTACCATGGCGCTACAGCAGCAGGCATATACCCGGTGAAGGGAATTGTGAAATTTAACACACCCCAATTGAACAACCTGGGTGTATTTCTGAACATTGAACAGGCTCGTCAATTGTTTTCTGCACCGGAAAAAGCTACGAATATCAAAATTATGGTAGGAGATTATGATGAAGTAAATGATGTTAAGCAAACACTTTCCGAGAAATTTGGAGATCAATACAATGTTTTGACCTGGCGACAACTTCAACCCGAATTAGTGCAATTTATTGACAGCGACAGGCAAAGCGGGGCATTGATGAAGATGATCCTTTACCTGGTCATAGGGTTTGGCATTTTAGGCACCATGATCATGATGATGGCTGAACGGCGCCGTGAATTTGGAGTGATGATTGCCATTGGCATGCAAAAGACAAGACTGGATATGATGATGTTTTTTGAAACCATATTCATCGGACTCCTGGGGGTCATTGCAGGATTTATCATCAGCATCCCCATTATTTATCTGTTCATCAATAATCCCATCCCTTTGCCGCAGGAACTGGCTGACGCTTATGCACGGTACGGATTTGAACCATTTTTATTCTTTAGTGACCAGGCAAGTGTGTTTTATGATCAGATAATCACCGTGTTTATTATCACCGCGCTCGTGTCAGTATATCCTGTTTGGAATATTTCAAAGATGAAAGCATCCAATGCACTCAGAACATAATTTATTAATAAAAAAATGTATATAAAATGATTTGGTCAATATCATGGCGAAACGTATGGCGCAATAAGGTCAGAAGCTCTGTAGTAATGACAGCTATCGCCATAGGCATCTTTGCAGGTGTGTTTTCTGTAGCATTTATGACAGGCTGGATGAATCAACGGATCACCACCGTCATAGACACGGAAGTCTCCCACATTCAGATGCACCACCCGGATTACATGGCATCAAATGATTTAAAAGACAACATTGATCATACGGATAAAATGTTGAAAGCCATCACGGAAATTAAAGAGGTAAGAGCTGCATCACCCCGGTTGATTGCCAACGGGATGATTGCTTCTGCTGTTACCAATACCGGCATCCAGCTAATGGGGGTAGACCCGGGAAAAGAAAAAAAAGTAACGAATATTCACGAAAAAATTATCAAAGGGTCGTATTTTGAACAAGACATGCGCAATTCTATTGTTATTGGGAAAAAATTGGCAGACAAACTAAATGCACGGATAAAATCAAAAGTAATAGTGCAACTTCAGGAAATGAACGGAACAATATCCAGTGAAGCCTTCAGAGTGGTTGGGATCTATGACATTTCCAATTCAGAATACGAGGAAATGAAAGCGTTCGTGAAATACCCGGATCTTATCAACACACTGAATATGGATGCATCGAAGTCGCATGAAATAGCAGTATACCTGGATCGTGACGCGCGGGTTGAACACGTTGCTGGCAAGATAAAATCGGGGGTCAACGGAGCCGAAGTGATGACCTGGAAAGAACTGATGCCGGATGTTCAGCTGATGAATGAAAACATGGACCTTATGATGTATATTTTTGTCGGGATCATCTTATTGGCACTTCTTTTTGGAATCATCAATACCATGCTCATGGTCATCCTGGAGCGGGTAAAAGAACTGGGAATGCTCATGGCCATTGGGATGAATAAAGGTAAAGTGTTCGTTATGATCATCCTTGAAACCATTTTTCTATGCCTTTCCGGTGGCATAGTCGGAATACTGTTAGGTTCAGGTATAACAATATTAACCGGACAAAGTGGGATTAACCTGAGTGCCTGGTCAGAAGGCCTTAATGCATATGGATTTGAGTCTATTGTATATCCTGAAATAGGTTTTAGCCAGGTCATACAAATTACCATTATGGTAATTATCGTTGGCATAATTGCAGCTCTCTATCCTGCATGGAAAGCCATTAAACTGAAACCGGCAGAAGCCATCCGGATTGATAATTAATATATACGAGAATAATATAAAAACCAAACCAATGAATGTAATAGACATAAAAAACCTCGAAAAAGTTTACCATGACACCGGTGTTCCGGTTCATGCAGTGAACGGCATTGATTTAACCTTTGAGGAAGGTGAATTTGCCGCGGTGGTAGGCCCTTCAGGAAGCGGTAAAACCACTTTCCTGAATATGGTGGGGGGACTGGATAGTCCGACAGCCGGGGAGATTATTATTAATGATACCAATATAGGCCAATTATCGTCATCCGAACTTATCAATTTCAGGTTATGGAATATTGGGTTTGTATTTCAGGCATATAACCTGATCCCCGTGCTCACGGCCAAAGAAAACGTGGAATTCATCATGAATCTTCAAAAACGGCCTAAAAAAGAGCGTGAAGACCGAACAAAGGAATTATTGAATGCCGTAGGACTCGGAGAACGATTGGACAGCCGGCCGGGAAGACTTTCCGGGGGTCAACAACAACGGGTTGCTGTAGCACGGGCATTGGCATCCAAACCAAAATTTATCCTGGCCGACGAACCAACAGCTAACCTGGATTCTAAATCCACGGCAAACCTGCTGGACATCATGGAAAACCTCAACAGAAAAGAAAATATTACATTCATTTTTGCTACGCATGACCAACGGGTGGTGAAAAAAGCACACAGGGTGATTACCATAGAAGACGGGAAAATAGGTAGCGATGAGCGCAGGTAAAATGAAATAGAGAATGAGAACGGGTTCAGGATATTAGAATTCAGAAGACAGTGTCTGAATTCTATATCCTAAATCAACAAACACTAAAATGAAAGTACAACCAAAATATTAACATATGAACCGAGCATGTAAAAAATAATCATTTTTTGCACACACGAGAATGATTATAACCTGATTAACTCAATTAACTTAGTAACTTAAATATAACTATGAAGCCATTAAATAGATATTTTCTCCTTTTTATCCTGTTATGTATCTTGAATTGTATGTTATTAAAAGCACAATCGGATTTAAAAAAATGGGAGCTGGATGGGTATATTTCCAATTTGCAATCGGCCATGTTCCAGGATATTGACACAGGTTCATGGAATACTGAAAACATGCTTCATAACCGGATTAACGCTTATTGGTATCCATCAAAAAATATTGAAGTTTCGTTACAGGCACGCAATCGTTTTATATATGGAGACTTTGTAGAATCGTTTCCCGGTTACAAAAAAACAATTGAATCGGATGACGGTTTTTTTGACTTATCTGCAACCATATTTGATGGGAAGTCTTATCTATTTAACACGGCATTGGACAGGGCATGGGTGAAGTTAACACAAGGTAAGTTTGAAGCCACCATCGGACGGCAACGGATTAACTGGGGGCAAACATTTGTATGGAACCCCAATGACATATTCAATACCTATTCATTTTTTGATGTAGATTATCCCGAACGGCCCGGGAGCGATGCAGTGCGGTTGCAATATTATACCGGCTACACTTCTTCTGTAGAAATAGCGGGGAAAATAGATCACAGGGAAAGGCTCACATTAGCCGGGCTATGGAGATTCAGCAAATGGGACTATGACATCCAGGTTTTGGGTGGTATTATGAATGAACAGGATTACGTTGGAGGATTTGGATGGTCGGGATACATAAAAAATACTTCTTTCAGAGGGGAAGCCATGTATGCACATCCAATGGAAAATCCGGGAGATACAACTGGTGTGTTTGTTGTTTCGGTTGGAGGAGATTATACATTTGGTAATTCATTGTTTATACAAATCGAAGCATTATACAACCAATTGACCAGCAATTCCAATATCAGAGGATTTGAAAGTTTTTATTACCAGCCTTTATCCGCCAAGCGATTATCGTTTACAGAATATAACATTTTCATGCAGGCTTCTTATCCTGTTACGCCTTTATTTAATGCATCTTTATCTGGCATCTATTATCCGGAATATTCCGGTTATTATATTGGCCCGACCCTTAAATATTCCTTATCTCAAAATTTTGAAACATCATTAATAATCCAATCGTTTAGTGGTGAATTTGAAGCTCCTGGCTTACAAAAGCAAAAAGAAAGAAGGTCTGTTACAATGCCGTATTTAAGGTTCAAGTGGAGTTTTTAAATCTCTTTTATCGGATTGATACACAACACCGGAATTTTAGCACTGTTATCAATGATATATTGCTCGTGCTCTTTATTCAAATAATCTTTAAATTTATGGTGTTTCGTGATGATCAGGATCAAATCTGTTTTTAATTGTTGTGCATATTTAATGGTTTCTTTTGAAAACCGTTTTGATTTTTTAACAGTATGGATTTCAAAATCAATATCATTCTGAGATAAAAGTTTTTTAGCAACATTGATATTGATATGCATTTGTTTGTGAGTGCTATTGTTTATATCAGGCGGTGTAATAATGTGTATTTTAAGAGCAAATTGTTTTGCAAAATACACGGCACTGTCCAGTTTTTCAATGTTTTCAGCGCTATCGTCAATAGGGATTAAAATATTATTTAGCTTTTCTGCATTTTGCGGTTTGTCTTTTACAATTAAAAAAGGGATCTTACTTCCCAGCATTACTTTAAATGCCTTGCTTCCGGTAACCTTTTGCATTCCTTTGATCCCATGAGTGCCCATGATTACAAGCGAAGCACCAATTTGTTCAGCATAATCAGGGATAGAGCTGTAAATATTTCCTTTAATAGTGGTTGCAGAAATATTAACTAAATATTTTTCTTCATATCTTTTGGCCAAATCCGATAATTTTTCCGCTATTCCATTAGTTCCTGATTTTAAACCTTCATCATTTTGTATATGCAATAATTCGATACGGTTTGGATAAATATGTGTAATTTGAACCGCATGCTTAATTGCATTTTTTGATACATCGGTGAAATCCCAGGGGACAATGATTGTTTCTTGTTCCTTATTCATTGATTTATATTAAAATAAGTTTCCGTAAATGTATAAAAATATATTTTAAATACAAATAAATAATTACATTTCAAATTTCTTCAATTACCTTTGCTTTGTATTAAGTATTAAAATTCATTCGTTTTATATGATAATTATTTATAACCTGGCTATAACATTTTATTGTTTTGCGATTCTTATTTTATCATTGTTTAATTCCAAAGCAAAAAAGTGGATCAAAGGACGCCGGGGGATATTCCAAAAGATAAATATCCCAAGTGAAGAAAAAGTTATTTGGATTCATTGTGCTTCATTAGGAGAGTTTGAACAAGGCAGGCCTATTATTGAGGCAATTAAAGGCAACCATTCTGAATATAAAATTGTGCTTACGTTTTTTTCTCCTTCCGGGTATGAGATAAGGAAAAATTATCCCCTTGCCGATTATATTTATTACCTGCCACTGGATACACCCAAAAATGCCCGCCAATTTATCACGAAAATTCATCCTGAAAAAATTATTTTTGTGAAATATGAATTTTGGTATCATTATATTCATAATGCAAGCCGGCAAAACATTCCTGTTTATTTAATTTCAGGTATTTTCAGAGAATCGCAATGGTTTTTTAAGTGGTATGGTAAATTCTCCAGGAAAATGTTGTCTTTTTTCGAACATATATTTGTGCAAAATGAACATTCAAAGGCGTTATTGATCCAACATCACATTAATAATGTATCAATAGCAGGAGATACACGTTATGACAGGGTGTTAACAATAAGCCATAGAGTTAAACATATCCCGGAAGCAGAACAATTTAAACAAAATACATTGACACTCATTGCAGGAAGTACATGGCCTAAAGACGAGTCATTATTAATTCATTATTTAAATGAAGCCAATCCCGGGATTAAATGCATTATTGCCCCACATGAAATAAACAAGCCCCATATCAATGAAATGGTACATCGGATTCATAAAAAAACGGTTTTATTTTCAAATATCCTGGGTTCTTCTGCATACGAAGCTGATGTATTGATCATTGATAATATCGGAATGTTATCATCTTTATATCAATATGGTGATATCGCTTATATAGGAGGAGGCTTTGGCAAAGGTATTCATAATATTTTAGAAGCAGCAACATTTGGGATGCCTGTTGTATTTGGGCCGAATCATCAAAAATTTGATGAAGCACTCGGACTTATACAGCAAAAGGCTGCTTTTCCCATAACAACTCAAAAAGAGTATAATGACGTGATGAATAAGTTAGTTCAGTCTGCCGATGTCCGCCAAAAATCGGGAAAAACAGCCAGGAAATATGTGGAAGAAAAGGCCGGAGCAACTTCTGTTATCTTATCATATATTGGATTGATGTAAATTTTACAGCCTTTTTTTATCCGAATCACCATGACGCAAAAACGGCATGTTGAGCGTTGGGCTATTTTTCCAGTCTGCTTATTTCATTTCTTATTTTATCTATTACTTCCGGATTCATTATAACTTTTTTACCATCTGTACGAGCAGAAAATATATAAAAAACTTTACCTCCAAATTCTTTTAAGAACTTACTATGAGATTCCTCTTGTAATCCTTTTTCTTTAAATATTTGAGATAGTTGAATGCCTTGATTAATAGGTTTTATCTGAATACCTATATAATTGCTGTTAATTTTTATGTAGAGTTTTTTGCCAAGTTCTTCAATATGTTCTTTTGAACGAACAT
>CAYMKE010000122.1:0-8915 GCA_964390955.1 uncultured Bacteroidales bacterium
TTTAAGATTTTTGTTTCAACGAAGAAATTGGACATTATAGACGAACTCTAATTAGAGCCCAAATGCATAATATGCCACAGTTCCATTAGGGTAAACCCCTTCAACATAAACACCTCCTTTAATCTGATTGATTATTTGCTGAAGGTCATTTACATCTGTAACCACTACCCCATTAATCTTCGTTATGATAAATCCTTCCTTAATTCCTGCCTGTTTTATTTTTCCCGAATTGATATTTTCTATCTGAACTCCGCCTTCAAGATTTAGTTTATCCAGAATAGATTTTTCCGCATTTTTAAACTGTGTACCCAACAGGCTTATTTTTTTCCTGGACTTAACAATTCCTGTATCGCCATAAATATTTTTTAATTCAACAACAATTTTTTTCCTTTTTCCATCTCGTGAAACGATTACATCAATCTTATCGCCTGGTACATGCCTGAAAATAATCTCTTGTATATGAGATGCAGTATTCACATCTTCTCCATTCATTTTTAAAATGACATCGCCAACTTTAATTCCTGCTTCTTTGGCTGCCCCGTTTTCTGTTACATCAGCTACATACACTCCTTTAATTTGTTCAATATTTTTTTCTTCGGCCAGATCAGCATTCACTGTAGCAATTTGTACTCCAAGCATCGCGCGCTGAACTTGACCATACTCAATGAGGTCATCAACAACTTTTTTTACAATATTTACAGGGATGGCAAAACTCTCTCCTGCATAGGCTCCGGTTGGTGATAAAATAGCGGTATTGATCCCTATGAGTTTTGCATTCAGGTCAATCAATGCACCTCCACTACTTCCTTTATTTAATGCTGCATCTGTTTGGATAAATGATTCAATGCTGTATCGTTCATCACTGATCCCCAGGCTTCTTGACTTTGCACTAACAATTCCGGCTGTAACAGTAGAAGTAAGATTAAAAGGATTGCCTATCGCCAGCACCCACTCTCCTACTCTCGTATCATCCGAGTTGCCATATTCAATCATTGGAAAATTATCTCCTTTGATTTTTAAAACAGCCAAATCTGTAGCTTTGTCCGCCCCGACCAGCTCAGCATCATATTTCTGATTATTGTTTAAAGTGACCTCTATTTGGTCTGTATTTTCAATCACATGATTGTTTGTTACAATGTATCCATCGTTTGAAATAATAACTCCTGAACCAACGCCCCTTAATATTCTTTTTGGCGGGGTCGTTTGTCCGTAGAAAAAATAATATAAAGGATTGGAAGGCGCTTCCATTTCCTGTGTGGTTCGAATGTGTACTATAGCATCTATGGTTTTTTCGGCAGTAATTACAAAACTGTTTTGTTCAGTTCCCGAATCTGACTCTGTTGTAAAATGAACCCGTTGATACCGAGCACCATTCCCCATAGATGTCTGTTGCGGTTGAACCTGGTATGTATCAGCATCATCCTTATCAATAAAAACAGCATACACACCCATTACTAAAAGAGCACTAAGTAACGAAATCAGTACATTTAAACCTATTCTTTTTGAATCACCGGATAATTTCATAATATATTATTTTTAAGTTAAACAATTAAACACAAAGAAATCAAATATTATGCCGTTACTAATTGGAGCCTGTCATAAAGTCAAGTAAAAATGACATATATTGATTAAATTTATTCAACTAAAAACCAACCATATTAACTATTTTCTTTAATTTTGACGCAATATTTTCGTATCAGGAAAAATTAATAAAATGCTACATTTCTCAAAATACCAGGGAACTGGTAATGATTTTATTATTGTGGACAATACATACAATAATATACAAATAAACAGTGAATTAATAAAAAAATTGTGTGACAGGCGATTTGGCATTGGTGCAGATGGCCTGATGTTATTGGAGCAACATGACACACTGGATTTTCGGATGATCTATTTTAATTCGGACGGATTAGAAAGTACAATGTGCGGAAATGGAGGACGGTGCATCACAGCTTTTGCACATGATACCGGATTAACCGGGAGTAATTGCTCATTCGAAGCAATTGACGGTATTCATCAGGCTCATATAAATGATCATATCATTAACCTGAAAATGAACGATGTGAATGAAATAAGACAATCAGAAAATGATTATTTCGTTGATTCAGGATCACCACACTATGTGAAGTTTGTTAAAGATATTCAAACTATTGATGTCCGAAAAGAAGGAAGAAAAATAAGGTACAGCCCGGCGTATACAGAAGAAGGCATTAATGTGAATTTTGTAGAATTCAGTGCAGAAGGCCTTTTTGTGAGGACATACGAACGAGGAGTGGAAGACGAAACATTTTCGTGCGGAACAGGAGTCATTGCATCAGCTATTTGCGCGCATATTGCCAATAAACAACAAGGAACCAATTATACAGTGAATACCAAAGGAGGTGAATTGAATGTCAGGTTTCAAACAGATGGTTATCGTTTTTATGATATCTGGCTAAGCGGCCCTGCAGAATTCGTATTCAAAGGTGAATTTGATGAATAGCAGGATCGCATTTTATGTGTAAAATTCAGGTTCTACTACCAATTTATTCATGAAAGGGTTCCGAGGATGGCTTTTGCATAATTATCCCATGACATATTTTTTGACGTTTCTTCAACATGTTCTGAAGGGATGGGACGTTCTATCACTTTATTCATGGCCTCTTTCATACTACTGATATTCCCCGGTTCCGCAAGATATCCATTATAACCATCCTGTACCGTTTCGGGAAAATGGCCTGTCCTGGTGGCCAGTATCGGCAATTTAAAATTATACGCTATGGATTCCACTCCGGAAGGAGTCGCTGTCAAATAAAACAATAAAATAGCATCACTTACCTGAAAATATTGATTTACTTCTTCATTGGGCACAAAATCATTGATCACGGTTACCCGGTCTTCTATACCAAATTTCTTAATTAACCGGAGAGGACGATAATTTCTTTCGTCATCCTGTTTTTTTAATAATATCTTTTTAACGATAGAGAAAAATATGCGTTTCAGGAAGGTACTTACCTTTTTTTGGTCAAGTGTTTGCCAAAAAGATTCACCAACAATGAGCAATGAAACATCATCACGCTCTCCGGCAAGTTCGGCAAATGCTTTAATTGCGTTATGCAGCCCTTTGTACCGTCTGATAAATCCAAAAAACAGAAAAACATATTTGTTAAGCCCCAGCTTTTTTTTGTATGCTTTAACATCAAAATCAGGGTCCGGCGCAAACATATTGTAAACAGGATGATAAAGCTTGATCACCGATGTTTCCTCTTCCCGTTCACTTCTGCCTTTTTCAACAATACTGAATTTCTTTTGCCTGAGGAGGTCTTCAAGCTCATGTGCAGTTTTCATCGCATGAACGATATAAGTATTGGCATGCTGTATTCCTATGCGGGTAAAAAAATTATCTATCACAGACCCTTCTTTCTGTTTTACAAAATGTAAATCAAATAATACTTCAATATCTGTATATTTTTTGATCTTCCCCGCAATATAAGAAAGAGGCAACCCCTGTATAGCAATTGACCATTGAAAAATAATCATATCCGGAGCAATTGTCCTGATCAGTTTATATGTGTTGTACCACGAAAATGGATTGTTGTAATTAGTTATATAATGAACTTTTATGTTTGTTCCCTGTAATAAATCCGTCTTACTTTTTTTATCAATAAAATCACGTGGAATGATTGCAGGGTATTGCTGTGTCCAAGACACTATATAGACTTCTGTTCCATCCTGTTGATCAAGCGCTTTGGCCAATGATGTATTATAATTTGCCAATCCTCCTTTAAAAATGGGCCCCGGGCCAAAACACACAATGCGCTTCATATATTTATTATTTTATTGTTCAGCATTTATAGATTATTAAATATGACACCAATAGATACGCTGTATGCATTTACTATTCAAGTTATTTATTCAATTGCTCAACTGCTTTGTCATACACACGCTTCATACCTTCCCTGATTGATATTTTGGGTTCCCATCCGAATTTTTCTTTAACAAGAGACATATCAGCGTAGCGTGAATGTACTCCTACAGGTTTGTCAAGCAAAGGCTTGATATCCGGTTTATATCCGGCAATATCCGTAAAGACATCAATCAGCTCAAGGAATGTAGTGAGTTTTCCCGAACCTATGTTATATGCAGAACCATCGGTCACATTATCCATAAGCATTATGA
The DNA here is from genome assembly GCA_964390955.1 of uncultured Bacteroidales bacterium. Classification (GTDB taxonomy): domain Bacteria; phylum Bacteroidota; class Bacteroidia; order Bacteroidales; family JBBRXJ01; genus CAYMKE01. Next base: position 4,162 of record CAYMKE010000122.1, read on the forward strand.
TAAAATCAATAATATCATCAATGTGGACAAAATCACGTCCTTGCTTGCCAGTACCCCATACTTCAAATGGATTCTCTTTATTTGCTGCCCTTGCTGCAATAGCAGGTACCGGATAACTTAAATCCTGGTCTTCACCATATCCTGAAAAAGGACGGATACATGCGACCGGAATCCCATAATTTTTTGCAGCTATGGATGCCAGGTATTCTCCTGTGAGCTTAGACCAGCCATAGGTCATATCAGGTTTGCCCAAACTACCGGAAAGGTCAATATCCTGTTCTTTTAGTGCAACAGCATCTGTATCCGATTGTAAACTTACAGGATAAGCAGCGCTGGAACTGGGATAGAGGACACGTTCCGGTTTATGGTTGCATATCCAATAAAAAAATTCTGCATCAATAGAAAGATCAAGCGCTACCTGCATTGGATGCCCTTCAATTTTAAGCCTTCCTCCTACAATGGCAGCAAAATGATACACATCGGAAAATTTATCAAAATCAAGATTATACTCTTCCTGTATATATTTGTCATTGTTCCTGAAATTGAACAACAAATTCCGGAAATCACCCTGCCAGAAAAACAAGCGTTTATCTTCTCCGATGATTTCTATATCCTTATATTTTTCAGAACAAAAACCATCAATCCAATTGGAAGGATGAGTTCCAATGCTTAAGTCATCTACAATAAAAACATTGTCATTTGTGATTTTTAACAATCTTTTTACCATGTTTCTCCCTACAAAACCGCAGGCTCCTGTAACCAAATGTGTTTTCATGAGTTTAGTATTTTATGCTGAAGGACAAACTTACACCTACAAAACGTAAGAATTAAAAATTTGGCCTGTGTTTAAATTAATTATCTGTCTGTTTTAAATCATTAATTGTCTTTTCTATTTTGTAGTCATTCCGGTCTTTTGAGTTGAGGTGTATCAATTCACCTAAAAAACCGGCAAGAAACAATTGTGTACCAATGATCATTACTGTTAAAGCAATATAAAAATACGGACTTTCAGTGACCAACCTGGCTTTTATCTGGTGCTGCAGATAATAAATCTTTTGAAACCCCAGTCCGATAGCTGCCAATAGCCCAATAATAAACATAATGGTGCCTAGTGAACCAAATAAATGCATGGGCCTTCTGCCAAATTTAGAAATAAACGTAATGGATAACAAATCAAGAAAACCATTGATGAACCGTTCCATTCCGAATTTAGTCGTTCCATACTGTCGTTTCCGGTGTTTTACAACTTTTTCCCCAATCTTGCCAAAGCCTGCTTTTTTAGCTAATACCGGGATATAACGATGCATTTCTCCATAGACCTCAATGTTTTTTACTACAATGTTCCGATAAGCTTTCAGCCCACAATTAAAATCATGTAATTTAATGCCTGTTATACAACGGGCAGTGTAATTATAAAATTTACTTGGCAGCGTTTTTGAAACCGGATCATATCGTTTCTTTTTCCAACCCGACACCATATCATACCCTTCCTGGATTATCATTTGATAAAGTCCCGGTATTTCATCCGGATTATCCTGTAAGTCACCATCCATTGTAATAACAACCTCTCCCTGTGCATGTTGGAATCCTATATGCAACGCAGCTGATTTGCCATGGTTTTTACGAAATTTTACACCTTTTACAGATTGATTCGTTTTTGCCAGGTTTTCAATCACCTCCCATGATTCGTCATTACTACCATCATCTACAATGATGATCTCATAAGAATAATTGTGTTCATCCATAACCCTTTTAATCCAACTGCTTAATTCGGGCAGTGATTCATGTTCATTATATATGGGGACAACAACTGATATATTCATTTAAAATTTATTCTGAATTATGTATTGTTTTATCTTCTTTTTTAACAAACATTGCTATAATTAATGAAAAAAGAATACCTATAATGGTTTTACCAATAATTTCTCCGAGTGCCAGCATGAAAGGGGTAATAAATGTATCATAAAACTGAATAAGTGTGTCAGCCTGTTCCTTTGAAAAGCTTTTTGTAAATGCTTTTTCTATAGAATAAATATATTGTTTAATTAAAAGAGGGTCAATTTTATGCAATATATATACATACACACCATAAATAAGTGTACCCCAGAATATAATCACTATACCTGTTATTAAAGCTTGTCCATATGAAATGAGGCCATTATTGTTTTGGTCCCTGTGTCTGGTGGTTCCCAAATGTATTCCAACGGCAATGACAAAATATTGAAGTAATTGAAGAGGGTTTCCATAATAAGAACCTGTTATGTATGACAACAGGGATACAAGAATAAAAGCACCACCAACATAGGCTCCGTATGTCATTGTATATTTCGTGTAATCAGAAGATTGACTTCCCTCCATAAAATTATTTGTTTATTATTTCACGGACAAATATATTAGTTTTTGATCAATAATCATTGAAAAATGACGAGTTAATATACATTAACTGTATAAAAAATAAATAAAAATGGGTAAGCTACTTATATCGCGCCGCTCAACCGTTTACCCTTGCTTCCTTCCGGATCTGGGGGGATTCAACAGGAGCTGGCCGTATAAGGCTTACCCATAGATTGCAAATATAAATGTTTTAATTTGATTTATAAACGTCTGATATAAATTTTTATTTTATTTTGTATTTTATTTTTCATTCTATAATTCTCTATTAAAATGTCCTATCCGGGTTATGTATGATAATTTTTACAACTCAAATAGCTGAAATGCCTTTTTTACAACATGTTCCCAATAACTTGCCCCGTTCTTTCTGGCGGGGTTGGGAATGATTTTTTGGGTTGCAGGGGTAGCTCCGCACAAGTGAAAAACACTTGCGCGAGGGGGGGGGCTTTTCTTGATATTTCCTGGTTGAAAATATATATTGTTGTTAAACTCATTTTGTTCTTTTCTGCTAAATAAAAAAGCAGGAAAGTGAAATGTATTCGGTATGTTTTGTTATTATCCATTCTTAATCAAGTAATCTTTTAATCTTACTAATCAAGGTTCAGACAATCTACACAGGTAAAACCTGCTTGTGGCTGTTAACGGGTGGGTTGAAACCGACGAAGGAGGAACTCAGCGTAAGCTAAACCAACACAAGCAGGGGTAGCTCCGCACAAGTGAAAAACACTTGCGCGAGGGGGGGGATGTTAAATTTACACTATTTGTGTAAACCTATATTAGGACAAGTCACTTTTATAAAGCAATGTACACAGGTAAAACCTGCTTGTAGTTGTTAACGGGTGGGTTGCAAACGACGTAGCTCCGCACAAGTGAAAAACACTTGCGCGATAGGGGGAAAAACACTTGCGCAAGAGGGGGCTTTGTAGTTTTTGTTTTACCATAAAATCAAACACGTCAAAACAAATACGACAAAGGCTTGGCATGTTTATTTTCTTTGTGCCCCCTTCGTGAATACCGTAAATATCTTTTTAATAATTATAATTAACCAAGATTGGATATAAGAGTTTAACATAACGAATAAAATAAGAATCAACTTATTAACTCTTGCATTCTCTAAAAAGAAAGGAAAGTTTTTATTTATAATATTAGCTGGAAAACTAAGCACATTTTTCAATAAAAAATTAGTGATGTTATACACAGAGACTCTCATTTCTGAAGGACTTTCATCCCCTATAGCACTTAAAAACATTAGTGTGATAAAAACAATATCTACTATAAAAATCGCTAATAAAATTCTCAAGGAATATTTTATGTCTTTAATTGAGAAATTCATTAATATTATTTATTCTTTTTTGTCTTTTCTTGGTTCAATGTACCCACCTTGTCCTTTTGAAATATCGAATATAAATGTATTATCTTCCACATTATGACCTCCACGATATTTATTATTGCCAAACTTTTTACCAGGTAAAATATCATAATCTACAAAATTACCTTCACTTATATTAGGGATTTTACCAAATTCAGAACCACCATTAAACCATTGTAGAGGAGAAGTTTGAGAAGATGAAACACAGTCACTCGGGTGAGAGTATTGTATTCCTTTAATACCACTTGGATGGTCTATATCTGTTGGTTGATGCGGTGTAACATAATACATAACCTCTATATTGTATAATTGATTGCCATCTGCATCTTTATATTCCATGAGCTTTTTCCCAAAACCAGCTGAATGTGCTCCGCCTTGGCTATGTGATACAATTTTAATTGTTTCATCATCTGCAAGTTCAATTTTCTCAGATTGTACCATAGAATGAAACATTTCTGCCTTCTTAGCTCCTTCTGCCTCTCTATCACTTGCCTGTGAAGTCCATCGGGATGAACCACTTAAATAATACGCATTATTATCTTCAAACCTATCTATATATTTTTGTGCTATATCGACATTATTGCCAAAGCTATTAGGTTCTCCATCATTCGTCCAATAAGTTCTTAATGGGCCTTCGTATGTTTTTCCGTCATAAATATACGGTTCAGGATTTCCAGTATAACCCTTTACTGGCATATATTGGTCGCCCACAGCTTCATTAAATCTTAGCCCATTTATGAATAAAACTAACTTACCATCTGGGTCGACTGCTTGGATAGGAGTATTTAAAGCAAAATTATAAGGGCTTGCGAATGGATAATCTGATGTTAATGGGTCAACACTTAGCCACCTCCCAACTCTACTATCATAAATCCTCGCCCCAAAGTCTAAATGGCTGCCAGTCACCCCAGTAACCTCGTCCAGCTTTTCCATGCCATTAAACCCGAACCGGTAATCCCCGGCATTAAAGCTTCTCCCGGGTTGCAGCATGCCG
>CAYMKE010000123.1:0-8904 GCA_964390955.1 uncultured Bacteroidales bacterium
GAGCAATTTTGGGGCAAGCGTAACGAAGCCTGCCCCGTAAGGAAGAATGACTGTACCAGGGGTTATCGGACTTTATAGACAACACTCATTATACCTCCATGATCTCATTTTCTTTATCTTCCATAATTTTATCTATGTCTTTCACATATTTATTGGTCGTTTCCTGCATTTTCTCTGCAGCTTTCTTTTCTTCGTCTTCGGAAAGCCCTTCATTTTTCATTTTTTTGAATTGGTCATTTGCTTCCCTTCGTACATTTCTGACACTTACTTTTGCATTTTCACCAAGTGCTTTCACATGTTTCACCAATTCTTTTCTTCTTTCTTCTGTTAAAGGAGGGATGTTAATCCTGATCAGTTCCCCGTCATTACTTGGATTTAATCCTAAATTGGCACCTTGTATTGCTTTTTCAATGGCATCAATCACATTTTTATCCCATGGCTGTATTGAGATAGTACGCGGATCCGGGGTATTGATATTTGATAATTGATAAATGGGGGTACTTGTTCCATAATAATCAACATATATATCATTTAAAATATTAGGGTCGGCTTTGCCTGTCCTGATTTTTTTAAGTTCCAGATTCAGGTGTTTTTTTGCCTTGTCCATATTTTCTTTGGCTTGTTCATTGGCTATTTTTACTTCTTCTTCCATGAGCGTATATTTTTAATTTTTAAATAATACTTATCCTGAATATAAAATTATTTAATTTTTTATTAATGTACCAATTTTTTCACCTAAAATAATATTTTTTAAATGATCTTTTTCATTTATGTTAAACACGATAATGGGCAGGTTATTGTCTTTGCACATGGTGAATGCAGTAAGGTCCATCACTTTTAATTCTTGCTGGTACACTTCATCAAATGATATGTGTTCATATTTGTGTGCATTGGGATGATTAACAGGGTCTGCATTATAAACCCCGTCTACTTTTGTGCCTTTCAGAATAATGTTTGCATTCATTTCGACACCACGCAGTGCAGCTGCTGAATCTGTTGAAAAAAAAGGATTTCCGGTGCCACCTGAAAATATTACTACTTCTTTGTTTTTTAATGCTTTAAGAGCTTTTTCCCTGTTGAAATATTCTGCTGCAGGTTCAACCCTAAATGCAGTAAAAACCCTGGAAGGGATATTTTCTGCCTGAAGAGCAGTTTGCAAGGCGAGGCTGTTGATAATGGTGGCCAACATACCCATATAATCGCCTTTTACCCTGTCAAATCCTTTTTCTACTCCTTTTAAACCACGAAATATATTGCCACCTCCAAGCACAACACCTACTTCAACTCCCATTTCAACAATTTTAATTATTTCATTTATAAAAAAACGGAGTTTTTGTTCATCAATGGATTGTTGGTTTGACATCAGCACTTCACCACTGAATTTCAAAATAACCCGGTTGTATTTTGGGGTGTTTTTCATGATTATCAATTGTGAAAGATTCAAAAAAAAGAGAGCACAAAGGCTCTCTTTTTTTTATCCGGCTATACTGTATTGTTTAATTGCTGTGACTGTCAGGTCTTTGTCTTTTTCCTGTATGTATTGTTTTACAGTTTTTTTATTTTCTTTGATGAAAGCCTGATTCAACAAAGTACTTTCTTTGAAGAATTTATTGATTTTTCCCTGGGCAATTTTGTCAACCAATTCCTCGGGTTTGCCTTCTTGCCTGATTTGGTGTTTAATGATTTCCATTTCTTTGTCAATCTCGCTTTGCGGAACATCATCTTTATCTATTCCAACAGGGTTCATTGAAGCTACCTGCATGGCAACATCTTTTCCAATCTGTTCATCATCAGCAGATTTGTTTAGTCCGATCAATGCAGCTACTTTATTTCCCGGATGGATATAAGCTGTTACTTGTCCTGCTTTTATATAGTCATAATAAGATAGTTCAAGTTTTTCTCCAATAACACCTGTTTTGTTTATTATTTCTTCGTTGATAGTGGTATTATTAAGCGTTGTTTCTTTAAGTTCTTCTAAGTTTTCAGGAATTTTGTCCAATGCTGTTTCTATGATTTCATTTGCCAGGTTAAGAAAATCACTGTTTTTGGCTACAAAATCGGTTTCACAATTTAAAACGATCATTACTCCTTTTGTACGGTCGTCAGATGCTTTAGCTAAAACAGCACCTTCGGAAGCCTCTCTTTCTGAGCGTTTAGAAGCCATCGCTTTCCCTTTTTCCCTGATTATTTCTTTTGCTTTGTCAAAATCACCATCAGCTTCTGTCAAAGCTTCTTTGCAATCCATTATACCTGCTCCGGTGAGCTTTCTTAATTTGGTAATTTCAGCTGTTGATATTTTTGTCATTATAATGTGATTTTATAATATTATTGATTGATTATTTTTTTTCTTCTTCCTGGACCTCTTGTTTTTCCGGTTCTTTTTGTTTTGTATCCTGTTGTTTATTTTCTTTTTGTTTTGTGTCCTCTTTTTTCTTTGTGTTAGATATCTGTCTTTTTTCTTTTACATCTGCTTTTTCTTTCTTTTCAGTTTGTTCTTTGCCTTCTTTTTGTTGTGTTGTAGAGGTTTCCTTTTTTGTTGTAGTTATTTTTCTTGCCCGGCTTCTTCTGGGTTTTTCTGCAGTTGTTTTTTCTTTTTCTTTGCTTTCTTTTTCTTGTTTTGGTTCCTTCTTTGATTCGGCTTCTGATTTTTCCTTTTCAAGCTGACGTTCATTTAAACCTTCTTCAACAGCTTTTGTAACCACATCAAGGATTAATGCAATGGATTTGGATGCATCATCATTGGCTGGGATAGGAAAATCAATTCCGGTAGGGTCTGAATTGGTGTCTACTGTGGCAAATAGCGGTAGATTAAGTTTTTGAGCTTCTTTAACTGCAATGTGTTCTTTTAATACATCAACAACAAAAACAGCAGAAGGAACCCTGCCCATATTGGCAATACTTCCGAAGTTTTTTTCAAGTTTATCTTTTTGCCTTGCAATGGCCAGCCGTTCTCTTTTAGAGAGCGTATCATAAACGCCTTCTTCCATATTTTTTTCTATGGTAGACATTTTTTTGATTGTTTTTTTGATCGTGCGAAAATTGGTAAGTAAACCACCTGGCCAGCGCTCTGTGACATAAGGCATTTTGAGTGGGTCTACTTTTTCTTTTACAATCTCTTTTGCCTGTTTTTTGGTAGAGACAAAAAGGATTTTCCGCCCTGATTTGGCAATTTGTTTCATAGCATTGGCTGCTTCATCCAGCTTTGCCATTGTTTTGTGTAAATCAATAACATGAATCCCGTTCCGTTCCATATAAATATATGGAGCCATTTTAGGATTCCATTTTCTTTTAAGGTGTCCAAAATGTACACCTGCATCCAGTAATTCTTTAAAAGTTGTTCGTGACATTCATTTTTAAGTTTACGTTCTACAAATAAGCAATCCCCGGGGGCGTTTTGTTGGATATCAGAAAGTTCCGGGAATTTAGATACTAAACTCGATTATATTCGAAATATTAGCGTTTACTAAATTGAAATTTCTTTCTTGCTTTGGGCTGGCCCGGTTTTTTTCTTTCAACCTGACGCGGGTCCCTTGTGAGCAAGTCATTGGGTTTAAGTACTGCATGGTGTTCAGGATTTAGTTTTTGCAAAGCACGCGCCAAACCAAGACGTAATGCCTCTGCTTGTCCTTTAAATCCACCTCCGGCCACATTCACTTTGACGTCGAAATCATTTCTTTTTTCAACAGCGTTAAGCGGTTGTTCAACTTTGTCCTGAAATAATCGTAAAGGAAAATATTCTTTATAGTCTTTTTCGTTGATTGTGATATTTCCTTTGCCTTCAGCCATATAAACCCTTGCTATGGCTTTTTTTCTTCTTCCTATGGCATGTATATATTTCATATGTTTATAATTAAGTTACTAAGTTATTAAGTTATTAAGTTTAGAGGGCGTGTGGGATAGGGGTGTGTTGACCCTTATATCCTCTATACCTTTCTTTCCCTTTTATAATCATGCGCGTCCCGATTAAAATACGGGATAAATAGTGTGGCAAAAATTTTGTCATGGGCGGTTCGTCTGTTTATTATTTAATGTCGTCTAATTTGATTTCTTTTGGTTTTTGTGCTTCTTGCTTATGCTCAGCGCCGTCATAAATATGTAAGTTATTAAAGATGCTCCTTCCAAGACGATTTCTCGGAAGCATACCTTTTACAGATCGTTCAATGATTCGTGAAGGATATTTTTCATGCACTTCCTTAGCACTCTCTTTTTTTTGCCCTCCGGGATAATTAGAATAACGGATATATTCTTTGTCTGTCCATTTTTTACCCGTCAATCTTATTTTTTCTGCATTGATAATCACTACATAATCACCGCAGTCAACATGTGGAGTGAAACACTCTTTGTGTTTTCCACGTAATATTTTGGCTACTTTTGAAGATAGTCTTCCTAATACCTGATCTGTAGCATCCACCAAAAGCCATTCTTTTTGGATGTCATTTTTTTTTGCCGATTGGGTTTTATAACTTAATTCACTCACTATTTCAGGTCTTTTTTAATTTAAAAATATTTTTCAAAGTTTTAAAATGGACGGCAAAAATACAATATTTTTTATAATTATAAAGGATTCATGATTAATTTTTTTATTAATATTTTATTTAACCGGAAAAAACACAATCTGAACTCAACAGCTTCTTTTCTTTTTAAATACGATATTGTATATAGCTTTGAATAAGTAGCGCGTATCTGTTTTAAAAGGATGACGATCGTATTGATTCAGATAGTTTAATTCTGAATTTTGGATATCTTCGAGTGTTTCAGGTAAGTCAGCATAAAAAGGCGGGATTAAACCTGGTTTATATTGTACACGTTTTTTTTGTAATTCTTCGGAATATAAATTAAAATAATGTTGACTTAATGGCCTTACTCCAATGATTTTCATTTCTCCCTTAAGCAGGTTAATGATCATGGGAAATTCATCAAGCCATGTTTTTCTGAAAAATTTCCCCAATGTTGTTACCCGGAAATCATTGCTGAATTTTCCTCCTTCTTGTAATGCATTGGTTTTATAAACATAATCCTGGATGTATTCAGCGTAAGGATGCATGGTGCGTAATTTGAAAACGTAAATAAGTTTGCCGTTTTTTCCTATTCGTGGCAATTTAATAAAAGGGCCGTATGTAGGTGTTTCGTCAAAGGCCGGTTCTCCTGTTTTTTTGGCTACAAAAAATAAATGCCCTGTGATTTCTTTTTTTAGTATCAATTCAAATCCGCATGAATATAAACGCCCCAATATTTCGGCTTCCGAAATTACCCGGTTTTCCCCTCTGGTCATTAAAAAGTATATTTGTTTACTGATAGAGAATTTTGGAAAAATACGTTTTACAATAAAATCAAGGCTATAATAAATAATATTCAGGCCTGGAGGGTATTTTTTTAATAATCTTTTCTTTCGTTCGTTTTTTGTTTCAACACATCCTACAAATATTCCATTATAGGGGATTTTAGCATTAATTGATTCAAAAAATTTATTTACATACCTGATATCATTTACTCGTTTAAGATTAATAATATGTTTGTAGTAATTATCAGGAAGTCTGTCAATGTTAAATCGTGTAGTTGTTGCCAGTATAATATAATCCGGTGTATTCAGATTAAGGTGTTCGTTTAAAAAATGATACACATCTTCTCCCGCTTCTGCTTTGATGGTGTCAACAATGTGACTGGAGGGTATAATTTTTTTATCTTTAACACCCAAAGCCGGAAGTTCAGATGAAGATTTCTGTTTTTTGCGATGGCTTATGCCATAATGTTTATGGGGCTTTGTTTCATGTTCTCCTAACTTGGTGTGTTGCAGCAAATATTGAATGTAAGCCAATAAGTATTCAAAAATCGTGGCTATTATTATGGTGCCCAGCACGATAAATCGTGAGTACTCCAGAAGACGGAATGAATACATTAACAGTGCAGCAAATCCAAGAATGACAGCGTTTAATTTGATGATATGCAGGAAAACCTGTAATGATGTTTTCTTTTTGGTATTGAATTTACCTTTTGTAAAAGAGATGATAAGCCATAATAATAACAGAACACCATAAAAAATAAGATATTGATCCTGGTAATAAGAAGATAGGGTTGCGCCCTTTTTTAATAAAATTGAAAGGGTGAAAGAAGATAATAGTATAAAAATATCTATTATAATTAAATACAAGCGAGGCCTTCTTTTCATTGAATTTGGGATTAATGCTTTCAACTTATCAAAAAAAGTGATTGCAAAATTAAGTTAATTATAAACAAAATTAAATGAATTCAATATTATTTTGATTTTTTTATTTTAATTTTGAATAAAAATAGTATAAATTTATATGAAAAGAAGTTTTTGTAAATTACTGATATTGAGTAATTTTTTGGTCTTTATGACAGGGCATGCATTATTTTCATCAAATATTGATAGTTTAAAAGCATTAACTGAAGCAGCATCACCGGAAAAAAAGGTTAAGCTGTTTATTCAGTTGTCAGAAGAATATTCTTCCGATTCATTATCCCTCAGCATGGAATATGCGAGGGAAGCGTTAAATATTGCTGAACAAATTAACGACCGCAAAGCAGAATCCGATGCATTATGTCAGATAGGGAATGTTTATTATTATTTGTATAAGCCGGAAAAGGCATTGGAAATATTCAGTGAATGTCTGGATATAAAACAAAAAATTAATGATGAAAAAGGATTGTCTAAAGTGCTGAATTATATAGGGGTTGTATATTATGATATGCCAAATTATGATTCTGCTAAAAAATATTTTACACATTCATATGATATTGCAAAAGAATCAAAAAATATTGAGCAAGAGGCTTACGCTCTTTATAGATTGGGAAATATTTCCCGAAAAGAAAATGACTTAGAAAAGGCCCATGAATATTTTAATAATGCGTTGCTTTTTTATGAGAAAATGAATGATTTGAATGGAATTGCACAAGTTCATAACAGTATCGGTTTAATATATTATAGCGAAGAAAAATACGATAGTGCCGTTGTTCATTATCAAAAAACGAAGTCTATTCGTGAAAAAAGCGGAGATATACGGGGAGCTGGCATTGCACTTCATAACATAGCCAATGTTTATATTTACTGGGGAAGGTACGAAGATGCTTTGCCATATTATTTTAAAGCATTAAGGAGTTTTGAAATAATAGATTTTAAACTTGGGATATCCAGTTGTCAAAATAATATTGCCCTTATTTATGAAGAATGGAGCAAACTTGAAAAGGCCCGTGAATATTACAAGAAAGCATTAAAAACACGCCAGGAAATTGGAAATGAAAAGGAAATAGCCAATACACTCAGTAATTTAGGGAATCTATGTACACAAGAAGTAATTGATACATTGGAAATTGAATATGGTGAAAAATGGATTGATTCGGTGAATATATATGAAAACACCCGGGAAATGATGAAGAAATTTGCTGAAGCACTTAGATATCATAAACAAGCTTTGGAAATACGACAAGAAATTGATGATAAAAGAGGGATTGCCAGTTCATTAAATAATATGGGTACTGTGTATATGAATGCAGGAAATAACCCAAAGGCTTTGGAATATTATCAAAAGGCGCTTGATTTAAGTGAAGAATTGGAAAGCACAAAAGAGTCAATAATCAATTTATTGGGAATGGCAAGAGCTTATCAATATATCAATAACCTTGAAAAAGCCCTGAGCTATTTAAATAGAAGTTATGAAGTGGCAAAATCCATTAATGCAAAACCCAAGCTTAGAGATATAACAGAATCTTTTGCTGAAATATATGCATTAAAGAATAATTATCAAAAAGCATATCATTTTTACAGAGAATACAGTAAATATAAAGATGATATTTTAAATAATCAGTTTTCTGAAAAACTGGCAGAGGAACAAACAAAATACGAAACGGTAAAAAAAGAAGCAAGAATAAAACTGCTGAACAAAGAAAATGCATTAGCCGAACAACGGAATAAAACAATGCGCCGCACCATTATATTCTTTATTGTTGGTTTTGTTTTGGTTGGAGGATTAACAGTTGTTGTAATCCGTCAGAACAATAAAGTGAAACAAGCCAATAGTTTATTGGAAACCAAAAATGAACTGATTACCCAGCAACATAATGAAATAAAAGACAGCATTAATTATGCACGTCAAATACAAAAAGCAATTTTGCCACCAGATGATTATATTGACAAGTTATATTCTGACAGGTTTATTTTTTACAAACCCCGGGATGTTGTGAGTGGCGATTTTTACTGGATAAGCAGGCAAAATAACAGGATTATAACCGTAGCAGCCGATTGCACCGGGCATGGAGTGCCTGGTGCTTTTATGAGTATGTTAGGGATTGCGTTCTTTAATGAGATAGTGAGCAAAAATCCAAATATTCATGCAAATGAGATATTGAACGAAATGCGTTCAAGGGTTATTGATTCACTTCATCAAACAGGGAAAACAGGTGGCAGCCAGGATGGAATGGATCTTGCATTGCATATTCTTGATTATGATACAAATACATTAGAATTTTCCGGTGCTAATAATCCTCTTGTTTTGATCAGAGACGGAGAGTTGAGTATGATAAAAGGCGATAAAATGCCCATAGGGATATATGAGCTTGCAAATCAGAAATTTACGAATCACACGATTGAATTTAAGAAAGATGACCGTTTATATACCTTTTCTGATGGATATCAGGACCAATTCGGCGGCACGGATGGAAAGAAATTTAAAATTAAAAACCTGAAAAACCTGTTATTGGAAATTCATCTTAAACCGATGAATGAACAAAAAGAAATTCTGGATAAAACATTTAAAGACTGGATGGCGCAAAGTGGCCAGGAACAGATTGATGATGTTATTTTAATAGGTATTAAGATATAAATTTTTGGTTGAAGTTTGAGTTTTATTTGTTATTTGGTGCTTGTATATTTGGAATTTGGTTACGCGA
>CAYMKE010000124.1:0-8882 GCA_964390955.1 uncultured Bacteroidales bacterium
CCCTCGGGCATGGGTTTGCTTTTGGCGCCCCAGAAATTTATAATGTCACCATACTGTTTATCGGTTACAGTTAAAATGCTTACCTGCCCTTCTTCAGGCACCATAGATTTTACGCGTTTAATTTGCACATCAGCACTTTGCCTGCTTGCACAATGCCGGGTATAAACAGAAAATTGCATCATGGTAAATCCGGATTTCTCCAGATTTTTTCTAAACCGGGTTGCTTTTTTCCGCTGGGTTTTGGTTGTTACCGGTAAATCAAAAAACACAAATATCCACATGATATGATAAGCATTAAGACGTTGTTGTTCCATGTTTTATGTTTTCGTTCATTTTTCTTTGCAACTCAACTTTTCCAAAGTTTTGAACTTTGGAAAAGTGTTATCTTATAAGAACCGGGTATTCCACTTTTCGCTGTTTACCTGCAAAACATTTAGCCAACGAAGCTGTTGTTTGAGATAATCCTACCATCAATGGACGCGACACCTTTGTAAAATGTACATCTGCCGTAAGCACCTGCAAAAGCCCTGCTTTCATTTCTTTTTCCAGCGTATCCGGCCCCGGATATTTATCGTACAATTCATATACCACTGCATCTACAAATGGCCGGTAAGGCTCCATGATATCATCAGCCAAACAATAAGCATTGTACTTATTATGATGATGAATTCCGAACGTAGGCAATAAACCGCTTCCGGTAAGAGCCCTTGCCACGGCAGCACGCAAAACAATATAACCATAATTCAACAGATGATTGGGCGGCGGGCCATAGCGATCACGATAAAAATCATCTCCAAACAAGCGTTTCCAGTAAAGTTTGGCTGCAACCCCTTCCCGTCCGCTGCTGTCGTCACTCTTTACTTCATTGGCCAGCTTTTTTATGTCATCATTTTCTTTGCCAAGTTTTGCAAGCAATAATGCCTGGTTTTTTATCTTGGCTTCTATGGTTTGTTTCCATAATTGTTTTTTAACTGGTTCTGTTGCTTGTATCTGCTGCCGGAACAATTCGCTTTGCAGGTGGTTGCCCTCAAGCGGGAACAGCATGGTATGGGGCATGTGTTTTTGGTTGCAAAAAATCACAGCCACGTTTTGCACTGCCAGTTCATCCAGCAGCGGCATGCTCACAGATATCTGTTGGTGTTCCAGCAATACAAAACCCAAATCTTCGATGGGAATGGTGGTGCTGTCTTCGTCTTTTGGTTTTACCACCATCTGCTTGTCTTTAAGCGACAAATGGCATGGGGTGGTAAAGAATACGGTTCGTTTAAGCATAGGTGTTAGTTATAATTGTTTAAGCCCTGTCAGGGTTTCAAACCCTGACAGGGCTGCTGGCGAATACTTTAGGTTCATTTAAACCTGATCAATTCCCGTTAATTCAGGTGGGTGTTGATGACAAAATATAAAATTATTCAAATCACCAAACCAATTGAGCACGTCTTTTTTGTTTATCATGGTTTTTTTATTGGAAACAATTGCATTGTAAGAAGAAAATTGCCAATCTTCCGGTTTATTACATAAATGAGCTTTTACAGGGTTATAGTGGATATAATGGACAAGTTTCAACAGGTACGTATGGTCTGTAATATTCAATCTATTAAATGGGCGTTGGAATAGACTTCCACGCCTGTTATTCTGCTTGTTGTATGCTTGTGTATAGGCATTGAATAAATGGGAAAATTGTTGGCTGGTGTGTTTTGATAGGATTGCCTGCTTTTCGAGCCCTGTCAGGGTTTGAAACCCTGACAGGGCTGTTTTAGCAAGGGCCGTAGTTAAATCGTCTTCCTCCTTAATCCTTACCACAAAATGGAAATAATCAGGCATAAGGCAATAGCAATAAGTATTGGCAACCGGGGATATATATTGCTTATATTTTCGAAGAAAGAAAAAATAGTTGTCATTGGATAAAAACAGTTTATCGTTTCCATTGGAATGGTTATAAATATGATAAATATTCCCGGGTTCTAATATGTTTTTATAGTCTTTCATCTGGATATTGATTTATAATTTTTATATCCCAACTTTAATCCAACTTTTCTGCTTTTTAAGCCCTGTCAGGGTTTGAAACCCTGACAGGGCTGTTTTAGCAAGGCTGTTTTAGCAGCAGCGCCATCATGTTTAACTTTCAACTGCTTGTCTTTGATCGTTAAATGACAGGGTATTGTAAAAAATATGGTACGTTTGAGCATAATATCAAAATTTTTATCATGTGCTATAGTGAAATGAACCCTAAGTCATCAATATTAACTTTAACAGGTTTAATTCTATTATAACCTGTAATCCCGTCACCAAATCCTTTAATATATACATAATCATTTTTGGCAACTTGATCATTTCTTGAGTCAAGATGGTGTCTAAAACATATCTCAATAAAATAATCGCCACCAGAAATTTTTTGTACGATAAATAAATACTTTGATAATAATTTCTGATTCTTAATATTTTTTAAAATATACTCCTCGTCAAGAAAAAGAATATAAGTATCATTTTTTTGAAATATATTTTCAAGTGTATATCCATCTTCTGTTTTTTTATTTATAATAGGTAAGTTATTTTTTTTGCGATTAGCCGCCTCCCAAAATGTTATTACCTCATTTGAATAATTACCATTATTATCTTTATAAATGGCAACATGATGATTATTTCTTAGGTTAACAAATTGGTTAAGCTGGTTTAGTTCACCATCTTTTTCTTTGATAATTGTTTTATTTTTAAGTTTTTTGGCGTTTTCAATGGTTTCTTTTATCCTTACTTTTTTTATGGGAACCCGGTCTCCTCCTTTATTATTTTTTAGTGTATAAAGTAACTCAATCTGCTTTTTTAATTCATCAATTTCTTTTTCTATCATTGCTTCTTCATGCTCACTTGCTTTTTTTAGTTGTTTATTAAGCTCTGCAATTTTCTTGTTGATGACAGATTCTTCTTTTTTAGCATGCTCTATGATCTTTTTAACTTCTTTATCCACAATCTTTTTGATTTGTGCATCCGTTAAAGAGTTCACATCCTTTCGGATATGGTAATATTCCTTATCTGCACCCGGCGCCATACGTGCACCATAAATACTGTCTTTATGCAGTTGCCCCCTCGCTGCCTTACCTTCACTTTTATACAATTTTCCATTTTTATTTATTGTTTTTCTAATATTGGTAAGCACTTGCCTTTCTTTTTGATTCATTTTATGTGATACCAATATTTCGGCAGCTTTATTTTCAGCATTTTTCCTGAAATTATCCCATGGTTCATTAAATTCTGGTTTTTCATATTCTCTGCCTCTTAATTTTTCATCTCTATTGGCATAATAAGTACTTAATTTCTGTACATGGCTTTGTTCTGCTAATGCAACAACCATTGCATCTATGGCATGGTGGCGGTGGTCGTCTCTGTTTTTTTTCGGGTCATATTTTATTTCACCTGTTGACTTATCCACCCAAATATCACCTTCTACAATTCGTTGGTCTTTTTCAGCTTTTAATGTATTATCTAAAGAGTAATATGTTGCTGATGAAAAATCTGCATTCACAATAAGCCAGTATTTTCCAGGTTTTTCTTCTAATTCAATACTAAATTGATGATCAATATTTGTAGTAAAGCAACCATCAGCATTAATATTACCTTCTATCAATAACTGATCATTGCCAATGGTTGGCAATTCATTTTTGATTTTGTAATATTCTACACTTTCAACGTCAAGGTCTATTAATGCCCAATAATTGCCATCGGGTTCCCCTGCATCATAACTAAAGATATAAGAAGTAAAAATGCCATTACTTACTGTACCATAAAGGAGTAACTGATTTTTAGATTTTTTGGGTTGCTTATTTTTTTCAGGCTGTAATAACTGAATGTTTTTAACACCAAACAACGCCCTGTAAACACCATCTTCAAAACCTTTTGGTGTTGCTATCCTGCCAAGATTATCATTAGAAAAATAATTATTTTTTATCATTCCCCGAATAATGATCTGATCTTTATTTTTTGAAGGTGGTGAAGTAAATACAGGAGCTATTTTTATGTTATCCAAATTTGTTTTTAATTTAACCCAATACCTGCCATCCTTATGCTCTTCTGAAACACCAAATGGCCTTTTTACAATATTTTTAAAAACTGGTTCAAATTTATTTCCTTTGATCAAGCCGGGTATTGTAATTTCGTTTTTCTCTATATCAGGTTTTTTATTTGTAGTCGGAATGATTTCAATTACTTTGTCTTCTTTATCAATAAGTAATTGGTGCGGGATTCGTCTTTCTGCATCAACTTTTGCTTTATCAAAATCTAATACTTCAACCGGTTGCAGTATATTGTTTAAACCCCAAAGGTGGCGCAGTTCAGCAGTTAAACCACCAGACAACACTCTTACATCCGAACAAACTTCAGATACAATTTCTTTTGTCTTAACAGCAATATATCTGGAATCATTTAATTGTTGTTCAAAAAACTCTTTTTCATCAAACTGTTTTTTGTCTGTTTCAGAAGTAAACCTTTTAGCTTTGTTATAGGGTAATACTGAAAAAGCACGTTTTTTAATTTCATCCCAATTTTCTGCACCCCATAATTTTTTATCAGCATTCTTTTGGTAAAACTGGAAAGGTGTTAAATTGCCTTTTAATCCGTTAAACTTTGATTCACATAGTGTTTTGTTTCCAAAACTGTCATCCAGCGATGTACTCCTGGGAAAAATATGTTCAATTTGAAATGTATTATTTGTTCCGATTACATCTCCTACTCCCATTGTTTTCCCAGTATAAGGACAAAGAGCTGTGCCATTTTTCCCTTCAATTTCTTCAAATAACAAATATTTTTGCACATTATCGCGGGTTGGCCTTAGCCCTGCTTCAAGAATCCTTTCTCTTGCATTATTGTTTTTGGCTTCATTCTCTCTTATCCTTTGTGTCATTTTTTGTCTTAAGTCTTTCCCTGCTTTAATGTTCCTGCCAAGTTCAATATTGATACGATCAAATTTACCATATTTTTCAATCAATTCATTCACTATTCGTTTTGTTTCACTAACTGATTGTTGTACCACAGGATTCCGCAAATTTTCAATCTCTTCAATTTTATCTTTTTGTTCCTTTTTTATGGTTTGTTGACTGTGGTGATATAATTTTTTAAAACATCTGTCATCATTAGAAAAACCATAATTATTTTGTATTAAATATTTTTTGATTTGTTCAATAGCCTCGCCTTCTTTGTTTTTTGACTTTATGATATTTATAATATCTTTTTCTAATTCCTGATGACTATCCCTGAAATAGTCCCACCTGTCTAATGGATTACCATTGTCATCAGTTGTTCTAAAAGCATTTCTTACACCACCAAGGATTACCGCAACATGAAATTTATACCCTTTCTTTAAAAAAGGGGTTATGTTTCTGATGGCTTTTAAAGAAACATTACCATAGTCATCTTTAAGGTTAATTTTCTCAATAATTTTTTGGTCATCAGTTTTTAGTTGATAATCTTTTTTTAGCTTCTGAAAAAGTTTTTCATTATCATCAAAAAAATAAAAACAATGCCAAATGTCATTTTTGTGTTCTGCCCATATTTCTTTTGGGAATAATGGTTTTAAATTAACTATAGTATAATTTGTAGGTATTTGTTGCTCGTTATCATAATTAAAATGTACATGACTAAGATTTAATTTTTTAGGAATTTCAGAAAATTTGAAATTTGATTTTTTAGCATTAAATAATTCCATTACTATTTCAGCCTGATGTTCATCAAGGTTTCGATAATACCTGCTTTTCTTATCAGCATACTCAATGTTATTGATATATTGTAATGCCCTGAACTCTTCGTATTCAGGATGAGAGACAGCAGCAGGCACAGGCCCTTGTTCAATATATTTATGATTCTGCTTATCATAAAGCTTATACCCTTCAAAAGAACACTTGCCCAGAAGTTGTTTCTGTGATCTCAAAGGCCTTTGATAAAACAAAACACTTTCATTCGCTTTATATTTAATATTTCCATTTTCTAACTTTTCCCTTGTACCTCCTAAATATTCTTTTAATGGGATGCTGGTTTTGGTAACTATTTTATCCCCTTTTATTTCAACATTTTCTTTTCCATATTTCTCAATCAAATAATTTATTTTCTTCTTTTTTCTGTTATTTCTATCAGATCCTTTTTCGAATCTTGTTTTTGTTTTAGTCACATAAATTTCATCCAGGCCTAAATGTTCAGCCTGTTTGTTCCATATTTCATCAAATTCATGAATATACATATCTCGCAGTGTATATCTTGCCCTTATCCTTGCTTCATTTCCATTATGATCAGTTATTCTCTTATAACTCTGATTTTCTTTTGGATAAATACTGTAAAGATAGCTGCCCAAAGTGGTATTGTGTTTTGCTAATTGTTCTTTTGTTTCATGTATTCCTCTGATACCTTCTTTACCTTCAAATATTTTCCCTGTGTCTTTATCCTTTCTTGTACTCAAAAATCCTCTATGCTGTATCATATGATAAAAGACTCTTCCTAGTTCATAAAGACTGATTTGTTCTTGTAACCCCTTTTTTCTTAAAGCATAAGGGTTCATCTTTAACCAATTCCTGAATGCTTCAGTATTGGGGAAAGTCCTGTTTTTTGCACCTTCGTTTTTTGAATATTTCTTCCATTTATTTAATTCATCCATTGAAAGAGGACACATATCTGCATCTCTAAGCACTTCAAGTAATTTTATCCTTCTTAATTTACGCCTAAAGTAACCCCGGCGTTGTTGTCTTTTTTCACGCCGCAGCGCATTCCTTGAAACTTCACTATCACCACTCCCCAATTTATCTTTTCCTGCAGGAAATATCCTTACACCTGCATCAATTATTTTTGCATTCTCCTTATCCACCACGGCCCATCCGATGCTGTTGGTTCCGAGGTCGAGTCCTAAAATTTTTGTCATATTATTTGGATTTTATATTTAAAGTATTTATCTTTGAACAAAGATTATATTCCAATTTAATCTTATCACAACAAGGCTATATGCCGAAGGATTCTTATCCTATAACCCCGCTTCGGTGGGGTTTTTTATTTTTCGCATCATCCCCTTAATAAAACATCAGGCGAAAATATCCCGTAAAACCTCTCTTTTAAGAATCCTTATCTTATATGTTTTTAAAACAACCCTAAAACTACGAATTATTTTTTATTTTTCTATCATTTATTTAAAAAATTTCCCTTGCTTCCAATCCGGGCAGTCACTTGAATTAAAACACAGAAATCCTTAATAAGCATTGACTTTTATAAAAGGATAGTATCCCCGTACACGTACCTGGCGGTTCAATAACCATCAACACTACCCTCACCTGCCAAAAAGAAGAGCAAAGCAAAACCGATTTTGTATATTTCCGTTTACAAACGTTGATAAATGGACATTTTTTTTATCTGCCTGCTTATGTAATATTTGTGAAAATAAAATGAATTGTATTATACTATAGCTAAAATAAAAGATATAACAGGTATAACAACAATGGCGTTGTAGATTTGTTGCCAACAAGCTCAGTTCGCAGCATTATAATTGCTTTTTTTGCATAATATTTGGTAAAATGCTTTTAAAATTGCGCAAGTGTGAGAAATAATTATTATTTTTGCATAAAATTTTACCAAAAACAGAAAAACTATGATTCTGCAGTTTTCGATTAATAATTTTAAGACTTTTAAAGACAGAGTTACTTTAAGTCTTATTGCTTCAAACTACGATAAGGATACAAGGGAGCACGATAATATATATTCCGAGAAAAGTTTTGGTTTACGTTTACTTAAAAGTGCTGTAATTTATGGGCCTAATGCAAGCGGAAAAAGTAAGCTAATGGAAGCTTTTATGTTCATGAGACATTTTATAATTAACAGCTCTAAAGAAAGTCAAAAAGGAGACAAAATTGATATTGAGTCTTTTATGCTTAGTGAGGAGACTGAAGATGAACCTACGGAATTTGAAGTGGTGTTTGTGTATAAAGATATCTTATATCGCTATGGTTTTGAGGTCACAAAAGAAAGAGTTATTTCCGAGTGGTTATTTCAGAAACCAAAGACAAAGGAGATTGAAATCTTCTATAGAGATGAAAATAATATTGACACGCATCCTAGAAGTTTTACCAAAGGTAGAACAGTTGTAAAAGAAGGGCTTGTAAGAAATAATGCACTACTAATTTCGGTTGCTGCCCAATTTAATGACCATATAGCTATTAATGTAATTGATTGGTTTGAAAGATTAAAGACGCTATCAGGTTTGAATGAATCAGGTTATCAAGGGTATACAATGAGTAAAACGGAAGACCCAAGACATAAGGCAAAGATTTTGAATTTACTAAAAGCAGCCGATTTAGGTATTCAGGATATTCAGTTGAAAAAATTAGATATAGATAAGTTACCCAAAGATATTCCTAAAGAAATTAGAGATAGGATTATTAAACAAGTTAATGATGAAAAGGCTGAGTTTGTTTCAGATGTTTTAACTTCACATGAAAAGTACAATTTAGATAGAAAAGCAATTGGTAATGTTAGCTTTTCTCTTGATGATGATGAATCTTCCGGGACAAGGAAGTTTTTTGCTTTAACAGGTCCTATATTGGACGTTATTGAAAATGGATATACACTAGTTGTAGATGAACTTGATTCCAAACTGCACCCAAATTTAGTTTGTAAAATCGTATCATTGTTTAATTCGAAAGAATTGAATAAGAATAATGCTCAACTGATTTTTAATACTCATGATACTAATTTATTAAGTACAGGCTTGTTTAGGCGCGACCAAATTTGGTTTACTGATAAAAATAAATACGGTGAAGCAAGATTATATTCATTAGCCGATTTTAAATCTGATGAAGTTAGAAAGACTGAGCCTTTTGAGGAAAATTATATTAGAGGAAAGTATGGAGCAGTTCCTTATCTAG
>CAYMKE010000125.1:0-8860 GCA_964390955.1 uncultured Bacteroidales bacterium
ATTAACCCGGAACATTCATGCCATTAGCTTTGTGCAGATGCAAGGCGCCTAAGCCCGCAGACATAGCATTCTATTTCAAGGGCTTAGCAACGAAGCAGATGTGCAAAGATAATGGCAAGCATTACCCCAAATTTGGGTTAATAAACAAAAGGGTTGCAGAAAGCCAAGAGGTTTATTAATAGTGTTTTATGTCGATCTTTATCGTTTTGCGGTGAATTTTTCGGGTTAAACCAGTGAGCATCATGGCGCTTCTGGTAACCCTTGTGTTTTTATTTGCTTTCCAGGGGCAAAACATCACCAATAACCCCTTAATCATTTTATTGGCCGCAGTGCCATTGATCATACAAACCTATTTTATTTTTTTTCTGGCGTGGTTTGTGGGGAAAAGACTGAAACTGAAATATAACGTATGTGCCCCGGCGGCCATGATTGGCGCCAGCAATTTTTTTGAATTGGCCGTAGCCGTGGCCATTGCTTTGTTTGGACTTCAGTCACCGGCAGCATTGGTTGCCGTGGTGGGCGTGTTGGTTGAGGTACCGGTGATGCTTTCGCTGGTGGCTTTTGCAAACAGGAATAGATATTAATCTTTTATTCATGAAAATATAAAAGCATAAAACAATATCCTGTTAAGTCCGGAGTATATATTTCAACAAATGACGAACGCTATAAAAATATTATGTCCTGGCCGTAAATGCGGAAAATGCCGTAAGATGATAAATCTTGTTGAGCTTATCGCAAAGGAGTCGGATTTTGATATTAGTATTGAAATCATCGACAAAATTGATGAAATGGTAGAATTCAACACATGGCTTTTACCAACTTTAATAATTAATGATAAAATCATTGCAAGAGGTTATACGCCTGATATTTCAAAAATTAAAAATCATTTAAAATCTTAATAATTTTGGTTTTACTGTTATTTCAATGAAAGAATATTAAAGCATACAGAAGTCAGAATATATCTTTTTATAATACAAGTGCTATTTGAATATCTGCTACATTTGTATTTGTAGGGCCGGTTATTAATAAATCATTTAATCTTTCAAAAAACGGATATGCATTATGTTTAACAAGTGCTTCTTTGGGGTTTAACCCAAGTTGTTTTGAACGCTTTATCGTTGAACCGTCAACAATGGCGCCAGCAGCGTCTGTAGGGCCGTCATTTCCATCGGTAGCACAACTGGCAATTACAATGTTTTGCATTCCTTCAATAACTTGAGCAGCTGACAATGAAAATTCCTGGTTTCTTCCTCCTTTTCCACATCCATTCTTAATAGTAACAGTGGTTTCGCCTCCTGCTAATAAACAAAATGGAACATCGTTTTCTTTGTTTTGTTTTATGGCTTCCTTTGCAAAGTAGCTGGCCGAATCTCTTGCTTCTCCCTGAAGGGGTGTATCGATAACTTTAACTTTAAAGCCTAACTCTTTGGCCTTCCCGGCAGCAGCGTTGAGAGCAATTGAGTTGGAGCCGGCAATGAAATGATGGACACTTTCAAATACATAATCCCCGGGCTTTGGCGTTTCGGGAACAATTCCATTGATACCATTTTCAATATATTTAAGAATAGAAGGCGGGATTTTCTTCCCAATATCATAATGTCCTATGATTTCATGAGCTTGCTGAAATGTAGAATGATCAGGAAAAAAAGGTCCGGAAGCGATTACATCAAGTTGGTCACCAATTACATCTGATATAACAAATGTCAATAATTCAGAAGGAAATGCATATGTTGCCCCCCACCCTCCTTTCATTGTTGAACAATGCTTACGGATAGTATTCATTTCATGAATAGCCGCACCGCTTTGGAGTAAAATGTCTGACAATATTATTTTTTCATTTAACCCAATTTCCTTTGGAGGTTGCGGCCAAAGGGCAGATCCTCCTCCGGAGATGAGGGCAATGACAAGGTCTTTTTCAGTAGTGGTTGTAAGCATGTCAATTGCTTTTTTACAGGATATTTCTCCGGCATTATCCGGTTCCGGGTGACCGGCTTCATCCAATATCATTTTTTTAAATTTTTTATTCCCGGTATGTCCGTATTTGGTGGTAAGGATGCCTTTGGTTATATATCTCCCCATCACATCCTCAATGGCATTTCCCATCGGGGCAACAGCCTTGCCACATCCTACAACATAAATATTTTCATAGTCAGACAACGAGAACCTTGTTTTTTTAAGATTATTATTAATCAATAGTATCCGGTCTTTTATTTGTATGTTGTTTACAATAGCATTATAAGGATTAACAGCTCCTATTGCGGATTGAAATATTTCGGTTATAACACTTTTTGAGTTGGTTAAATTCATCTGTTTATAATTAAGTTACTAAGTTATTAAGTTTAGAGGTTTAGAGGTTTAGAGGGTGTGTGGGATAGGGGTGTGTTTCCCCTTATATCCTCTATACCTCTATATCCTTTATATCTTTCTTTCCCTTTCATAATCATGTGCGTGCGTGTAATTTTTGATTAAAATGTAAAAATAATGAATAATTTTTAGTCAAGCGTAACGAAGCCTGCCCCGTAAGGAAAAATGACTTTATCGAGGTTATCGGACATTTATTCATTTAATATTTACGTTAAAATTGTAAACATGTAATCTATTAAATGATTATTTTTTTACTTTTGTATAGATAGCTTTCTTTGAAAAAAGAATTAAATATTTTAATCACATAAATTATTTATTATGATACAGATTTCGAAAAACACAAAAAACATACTGGGAACTGCATGCTTTTCGCCGCTTATTTTTTCGGCATGTAATTCCGGTGCCCCTAAAGAAGAGGCAAAAGAATTACAAAGGCCTGAAGATTTTAACAAGAAAAATCTGATCGTCATCAAAATGGATGAATTACGTTGGGATCAATTAGGTTATATGAATCATCCCCTGGTTAAAACTCCAAATATTGACAAATTAGCTGAAAACTCCAATATATTTGTTAACGATTACACCGTTTCACCTCTTTCGACCCCAAGCAGGGCAAGTTTTTTCACGGGAAAATACACCATGCAGCATGGATGTAAATTCGTTGACATGCCAAACCATATGAAACCTGACCAGTGGTCATACCTTGAGACTCTTAAAGATGCCGGGTATATCATTGGATTGGCCGGCAAAAACCATTGCTTCAATGATGAGTATATGGAAAACATGTTTGACTATCGTGAAGAATATACTCATTTCGGCAAGATACATGGAATCCTTACGGAAAAAGATAAAGCTGTAGCCGAATACCTGCATACCGAAAAAAGGCCTGAATTCAAATCCAACACGCCCGATCAGGGAGAAGTCTTAGGAGAAGGCCTTATCGAAGGGCCACTCCCTTTTAAAGAAGAAGAAAATATGTCATATCGAATTGCTGAAGACGGCATGGAATTTTTGGACAAATACAAAGACACCACCTTCTTCCTGCATTATTCATTTCCCGATCCGCATTGGCCGAATGTTGTTCCCGACCCTTATTATTCAATGTATGATATTGATAGCATTGAATTAGAAGGTTTGAATATTAACTGGGATGAACATCCGTTTGCCCATTATGTCCAATCGATTTCTCAGGGATACGACAAATATACAGAACAGGAACGAAAACGCATTGTCGCCACCATGTACGGCCAAATCACTTTTGTTGATAAGGCTATTGGAATGCTCATGGACAAGCTAAAAGAACTTAATTTAACTGAAAACACTGTAATTGTTTTCACATCTGACCATGGAAATTTTGGGGGTAGGTACGGCCTGGTTGGCAAAACAAAAGCATTTTATGAAACCCTTGTAAGAGTACCCCTTGTAATAAGTTTTCCCGACTTAAATACCGGCAAAACATACGAAGCGCAAATCGAAAATATTGATGTGATGCCAACTGTAATGGAATATTTAGGATTTGATCATATCACGGGTGTTAAAGGAAGGTCATTCTTAGATATCATCAAAGGAGAAAAAGCTGATGAACACCGAAGTGTTATTTACTCTGAAGTAGGCCTCCCCGGAACACCTCCACCTATTATGGAAGATAAAGAAGAATTTGAAAAATACAGGGCCAAACGCATTGAAGAATCCGGAACAAGCTGGTTTCTCGAATATACGGTGATTGGACGTTCGTCAATGGTAAAAAAAGACGGTTGGAAATATTGCTTTTATACCAATGACCGGGAAGAACTATACAATTGCAATGAAGACTCTTTAGAACTTCATAACCTGGCAATGGATCCAAAATATGCTGATAAAAAAGCAGAAATGAAAGAATTATGGATGGAAAAAACATTATCTAATTCCATGACTTCTATCACTGACCATGTATTTTTAGAAAGAGAAAAAGAAGAATTGTAAAGGTCATATCCATGAATATTAAAAACAAAACACTATGGCAGGGCGCTTTATTAGGAAGCGCCCTTTCATTATCATCATGCGCGAAACAACAACAGGAAACCAATGATAAACTGAATTTCGTGATCATCATGGCAGATGATGTTTCTGCTGTTGATTTTAGTTGTTATGGAAATAAAGATATTCAAACACCCAATATTGACAGACTTGCTCAAAATGGTCTTCAGTTTCACACTTGTTGGTCGACCCCTTTAAGTATGCCATCCAGAGTGCAGATTATGACAGGCAGATATGCATCGAGTACAGGATGGTATGGCAATAGTTTTAAACCGGCCGGAGACCCTCCTTATGGGATTGAAGGACAACCGGGGTATGATCTGGGAGAAGATGAATTGTTTTTTTCTGAATTATTCAAAGAAGAAGGATATAAAACTGCAATTTCTGGAAAATGGCATGTAGAAGATTATCCGGAATGGGAAACATTCAAAAAAGATTATGGATATGATGAATATTGTTTATGGGGACTTCCCGACACATTACCCCCTGAACATAAAGATTATGCTAAAGTAAAAGATGCTTCCGGCCCCTTTTGGGGTGTAGGCGACAGGGGCCCGTTCTGGCAACCAGCCATCATCAAAAACGGAAAACTTGGCCCAACAGGTGAAGACGATTATGGACCTGATTATTTCACCGCATTTGTAAACCGGTTTATAAAGGAAAATCATAAAAACCCCTTTATGGTATATTATCCAATGAATCTGGCACACAACTGGTGGTATTCACCTGTAAGTGAAAAAACACGCTGGGGAACATTTGGACCAGTCCCGGAACTTGATTCAGCCGGAAACAAAACCGGCAGACGCACTCCCGTGGGGCAAAAATATGCCATCGAATACCTGGACCACCTGGTAGGTAAAATTGTACAAACAATAGATAGTTTGGGGATTTTAAACAATACAGTCATATTATTTACAACAGACAATGGTAGCCCCGGAAAAGGAAAAGCACATATTGAGTCAGAAAATGGTTTCAGAGTCCCAATGATCATTCACTGTCCCGCTTTGATCTCTGAGGGCAAAAAAAGCATGGATTATGTTCAACTTGCTGATGTGTTCCCTACGATAGCCGAACTTGCCGGTATAGAGCTACCGGATAGCATTCATTTTGATGGCATCAGCTTTAAACCCGTGATAGATGGGAAAGGTGGAAAAAGAGACTACCTGTATTCATACCTAAACTGGAAACATGCTTTTAAATACAACGACTTTTATCTTGATGGGAATGATAGCTTGTGGCGATGCATCCGTACATCGGAATGGAAGTTGTCATATATAAATGTTACAGATTCACTCAACAATCCTAAAGTATCAGCTGCATTGGATACCATCAACAACCTAAAAAAAAGGCACCCTGCTCCCGATACAACCAGCAATCCCATGTATGAACGATATAAAAGAAAACAAAAAATCTTTCATAACAGCATAAAATCTATTACAAAAAAGTAGTAATAAACTAAACTTCAAACAATAACAAACTAAAAACCTGACAAACTAAATGACTTCACGAGAAAATGTAATAGCAGCTATTAATCATAAAGAGCCGGACAAAGTACCTGTGGATATTGGTTCAACACCAAGCTCCGGAATATCAGCCATTGCTTACGGCAACCTCACAAAAAAGATGGGACTTAGTCAAAGCAAAACACTGGTATATGATGTAGTACAAGAACTTGCGGAACCCGAACAAGAGATTATTGACCAACTAGGGATAGATGTCCTGGACATTGGAAGAACTTTCAATACAGATATGAATGATTGGTATGAAATGACACTCTCTGATGGCAGTAAAGCCTATTACCCAACATGGTTCAAACCTAAAAAAGAAGACGATGGAAGTTGGGTATATTATGATCAGGACAAAGATATGATTGCCCGCAAACCCGAGGGTGCTACATTTTTTGACCAGACATATTTCCCATATATAGACGGGTATCCTGATAATTATAACAATCTTCCGGATGCTATGAATAAAGTTCTATGGCAAGCCATGGCACACAGTCCGTGGGATAAAGCCGGAAATCCGGGATTTTGGGATCAACTGCGGAAAAATGTACTACACCTGAGAGAAACAACAGACAAAGCATTGGTGATCACTGCAGGATGTAACCTATTTGAATGGGGCACCTTTTTGAGGCGAATGGACAACTTCCTCATGGACCTGTTTATTGACCAGGAGAACATTGAAAAACTTCTCGATGCGCTCATGGAAATCCACCTGGCAACCCTCGAAAAAGTGTGCAACACAGTAGGAGACATAGTAGATGTCATCCGATTGGGCGATGACCTGGGGATGGACAGCGGCCCGTTCATGCCACAAGAGATTTACCAGCAACTGTTTAAACCACGGCATAAAAAACTAATATCATATATCAAGAACAACAGCAACATGGCTACTCTGCTCCATTCATGCGGAGGTATCTTCCCCATATTACCCGATTTAATTGATGCCGGACTGGATATTATCAACCCTGTCCAAACCAATGCGCATCAAATGGAACCGGTGAATCTAAAAAAAGAATATGGCAATGACATTACTTTTTGGGGTGGTGGAATAGATACGCGGACAGTACTAAACAATGGCACACCTGAAGAGGTAAGAAAACAGGTACTCGAACGAATGGAAATATTTTCTAAAGGCGGTGGGTTTGTGTTCAACACAGTCCACAACATTTTACCCGATGTGCCTCCTGAAAACATCATCGCCATGATGGATGCGGTGAAGGAATTTAACGGCGAAAAATAAATATTACATACATGCAATATTTAAGTGACAGAACTTATGGCTGCAGGGCAATGGAGATAATATTGGCCGGCAACCAGGCACTTATTATAGAAAATGAAAAGATCAGGCTTATCATTTTGCCGGACAAAGGATGTGACATTGCCGAATTCACATACAAAAAAAATGATACATCATTCCTGTGGCGAACAAATAACGGATTGAAAAGCCTGGATAAAACCCACAAAATATATTCGAACTTTTTCACCCAGGCCTATCATGGAGGATGGTTTGAGGCATTTCCCAATGTAGGACTGTCATGCAATTATAAGGGTGTGGCTTTTGAACCTTATGATGAAGTTGCTTTCTTGCCCTGGCGATTTTCAGTGATTAAAGATGAGCCTGAAGAACTGGTGATTTCATTTGAGGCCAAAACACTTAAAACGCCTTTTAAGATCAATAAAATCTTAACACTTCAGTCTCAATCTACTGCCATCCGGTTTGATGAAACTATAACAAATATGGGCAATGAGCCTGTTGGATACCAATGGGGACATCACCCCTTATTGGGCCAACCTTTTCTTTCAGAAGATTGTGTGATTGATTTCGACGGAGCAGATATTGAGTGCTTGTTTGAACCGGATACTGCACGGATATATCAAGGCACTAAAGGACAGTGGCCTGTATTGAAAGGAAAGGAAACTGATATTGACATTCGGAATGTACCAGCACCTCATGCAGGAAGTAATGAATTATACTGGATGTCGAATTTACAGGCAAACTGGATGGCCGTGAGAAACCCTGCTATCAATACGGGGTTTGGCATTGCCTGGGATCCTGAAATGTTTAAATATTGCCTGCTTTGGGTAAATGCAAACGGTGATACCGGAAATCCGCATTATGGGAATTGTTATACCATCTGCATCATGCCTTCTACCTCAGGTGTTCATACCCTCGAAGCAGAATCAAAACATGGTACGTTAAATACCCTGCCCCCCCGTGAAACTGCAAAAACATGGATCACTGCCACGGCTTTTAAAGCAGATAATAAAGTGGTGAAGGAAGTGAGAAGAGATGGACGCATTCTTTTTGAATGATGCCGGGTAATGTAAAAAACTTATAAGGGGATAATAATCAGAATGTATTATGCACCAAAAAAACATAATCCACCCCATATCCATGCATTTTATCAAGATTCTGTTTGTACAATTAAAATTAAGGACTGTGAAGTGATGGACGGGACTATGCCAAATCGACAAATAAGACTTATTCAAGGCACTTAGGTTGAAATACACAGAGATGAACTTATGGCTGATTGGGAATTGTGTAAAAATGGTGAAAAGCCTTTTAAAATAGAACCATATGAACTTGGTGAAGTTTTATCTGGAGTTGCAGCAAGAGTTTTAGGATTATCACGGGTTGATTTTCTTGAATTACTTGCCAAATACAATGTTTCTGTTCTTGAAGGATACGATACTGAAGATTTAACCCGAAAAATTCACCGCAAAACGATAAAGATCGATATAAAACACTATTAATAAACCTCTTGGCTTTCTGCAACCCTTTTGTTTATTAACCCAAATTTGGGGTAATGCTTACCATTATCTTTGCACATCTGCTTCGTTGCTAAGCCCTTGAACCTTTAGCTCACGAACACAATTAAAAAATTATTTTTTTGTGAGTAAATAGAATGCTATGTCTGCTGGCTTAGGCGCCTTGCATCTGCACAAAGCTAATGGCATGAATGTTCCGGGTTAAC
>CAYMKE010000126.1:0-8730 GCA_964390955.1 uncultured Bacteroidales bacterium
TAAAATATAGTCATGATGAGTGTATATTCCAAAACCCCCAAAATAACGACACATGTTTTACAAAATATGAAGAAAGATGGTGAAAAAATTAC
This sequence comes from uncultured Bacteroidales bacterium, assembly GCA_964390955.1. Lineage (GTDB taxonomy): Bacteria > Bacteroidota > Bacteroidia > Bacteroidales > JBBRXJ01 > CAYMKE01. The sequence goes on from CAYMKE010000126.1 coordinate 93, forward strand.
CATGCTTACTTCATACGATTATTCGATGACAAGAATACTTGAAGATTCAGGTATTGATGTGATCCTTGTCGGAGATTCAGCCTCGAATGTCATGGCCGGCAATGAAACAACAATTCCGATTACACTGGATGAAATGATTTATCACGCTAAAAGTGTTGTAAAGGCTGTAAAACGATCATTGGTTATTGTTGATCTGCCATTTGGCACGTATCAGGGTGATTCTAAAGAAGCGCTGAACAGTGCCATTCGTATTATGAAAGAAACAGGCGCGGGTGGGATTAAAATTGAAGGAGGAAAAGAAATCAGGGAATCTGTCAGCAGAATATTATCAGCCGGAATACCTGTAATGGGACATCTTGGGCTTATTCCTCAATCTATTCATAAATTTGGGACGTTTAAAGTAAGGGCAACATCAGAACAAGAGGCAGAAGAATTGTTGGACAATGCTGAGCTATTGGAACAATTGGGATGTTTTGGTATAGTACTTGAAAAAATACCAGCAGAATTAGCAGGAAATGTAGCGCGAAAAGTGAATATTCCTGTTATTGGTATCGGCGCCGGAGCTGATGTAGATGGTCAGGTACTGGTACTCCATGACATGTTAGGGATTACAAAGGATTTTTCACCGCGGTTTTTGAGAAGATATCTTCATTTATATGACGAAATTCAAGCAGCGGTAAAGACATATATTAAAGATGTCAGGTCGAATGAATTCCCCAATGAAAAGGAACAGTATTAATATTGATCAACAAATTGTTTATGAAGATCATTTCATTTTAAATTTCTATGCCATCAATGCATATCTTCGTGTATCGAGGTTGATGAGGATAAAGAGTAAAATAGTGAACCCCCATAATGATGAACCGCCATAACTGAAAAAAGGCAATGGGATGCCAATAACAGGAAAGAGCCCGATTGTCATTCCAATATTTATGGCAAAGTGAAAAAAGAGTATAGACAATACGGCATACCCGTAAATCCTGGCAAAAACAGATCGCTGTCGTTCGGCTATGGTGACGATTTTGACAAACAACAAGACAAATAAAATAACCAAAATAGAAGACCCTATAAATCCCCATTCTTCGCCAACAGTGCAAAAAATAAAATCAGTGCTTTGTTCAGGGACGAAATTAAATTTTGTCTGGGTCCCTTTTAAAAATCCTTTCCCGGATATTCCACCCGAGCCAATGGCTATTTTTGACTGGTTTATATTATAGCCCACACCTAATGGATCGGATTTAATGCCTAAAGCAATGTTTATCCGTTCTTGCTGATGTTTTTGAAGGACATTGTTAAACATGTAATTTACTGAAAAGGTATAAGCTACAGAACCCACGAAAAATGCAAGGATGATGAGTATTTTCCTGTTGTATTGGAAAATGGCTATGAACATAAAAATCAATGCAGAAATAAAGGCTGTGGACAGTAAAACCTGGTAAGCAGAAAAATTAAGGTGTGCTAAAATATTTATAAGCCAGCTGACTCCACCAATAAATCCCAATAGTAAAACCGATATAAGCATACCTTTTTTATCTTTTTTTAGTATTCCGTAAACAATGATTGCAATGGCTGTTATACCTGCTAAAACGTGTATTTTATCATAAAGCAGGCTGGCAATAAACAAACCGGGCAATAACAAAAGGATAACCAAAAAAAAGTGGGGCAATCCTTCCCTGTATAATACAATCATGAAGCTTAAAAATACGAGGGCTGTTCCTGCATCGGGTTGTAATATGATCAATCCGGCCGGTATGAAAATAATGGCCAGGGATATAATAATTGACCGGAAATTATTTAAATTCACCTGGTAATGGCTAAGATATTTAGCTATAGCAAGGGCTGTAGCAAATTTTGCAAGTTCCGCCGGTTGAATACGATAACTTCCGATGGCATACCATGATTGTGAATTATTTACTTCTATTCCCAAAAACAGTACTCCAATGAGAAGTACTATTACTAAAGCGTATAGCGGGTATGCAAAATATGGGAAGAATTTACTGTCAATCACAAGAATCATAAACCCGAGAACCAATGCAATCAGTATCCAGATAAATTGTTTTCCATATCGTTGTGATATATCAATGATGCTGGAATGTTCAGGAGCATATTCTGCAGCGTAAATATTCAACCAACCTATTATGATTAATGCAAGATACAATGCCACTGTAAACCAGTCAATATTTGCTATGATATCAGTTCTTTTTTTCATATGTTTATATTTTATTTTTCAATGGTCATATGGAGCTCGCAAGTAAAAAATAATCATTCTCGTGTGTGCAAAAAATGATTATTTTTTACATGCTCGGTTCATCTTTATGAATAAAGTTTTTTTCTAATATATAATTTTCAAGCCAGGGCCTGGTGATGGTGTCTTTAATATATTTTTCAATCATCATTCGTGCAATAGGAGCAGCTAAGGTTGATCCGTAACCTGCATTTTCTGCATATACTGAAATGGCTATTTCAGGATTATCTTTTGGGGCAAATGCAATAAAAATCGAATGGTCGTCGCCATGAGGGTTTTGAGCTGTTCCGGTTTTTCCACATACTATGATGTCGTCAATTTTTGCTATTCTTGCCGTACTGCCTGATCCCGGGGGGCCATTTACAGCTTTTTCCATTCCTTCAATTACAGGCTTATAATATGAAGAGTCAATAGAGGTATAATATGGCGTTTTATAGCGGTTATCTATTTGTTGTCCTCCCTCTATACTTTTTACCACATGAGGTAGATAGTAGTATCCCTTGTTTGAAATAGCTGCAGTCATATTGGCCATTTGAAGCGGTGTTGTTTCTATTTCACCTTGTCCGATAGATAATGATATAACTGTTAAAGCAGACCAGCCTTTTTTCCCATAATACTTATCATAATAATTGGTATCAGGCAGGTTGCCACTAAGTTCATTAGGAAGGCCTATGTTCATTTTTCTTCCAAAATGAAAAGATTCTAAATGATTTTTCCAGTTGGCAAAAGCAACATGGATATTATCGTAATTCGGGTTGTTTAATACCCTGATGAATGTTTTACAATAATATGTATTACACGATGCCTGGATGGAGCCTATAAGATTTAAAGGGGTTGGATGTGAATGGCACCCTACAGATACACCCCGTGCCCGAAATCCATTATAACAAAAGAAATATGTCTGAGGATCAATGACTTTTTCATTTAATGCAATTAAAGCATTCATAGGTTTAAATGTTGATCCCGGAGGATATTTAGCCATTAATGCCCTGTTGAACAAGGGTTTTAATGTATCATTTTTTAATTCTGTATAATATTTGCTTCGGTGGCGGCCGGTAAGGAATTCCGGGTTGTAACCCGGAGAAGAAATCAATGTGAGTATTTCACCGGTAGATGGTTGAATTGCAACGATGCTTCCAATCTTTCCTTCCATCAATTTTTCGCCATATTTTTGTAATTCAGCATCAATGGTTGTAATGATGTTGGAGCCGATTTCCGCAGGGACATCAAATTTCCCGTCCCGGTATGCTCCCTTGATTCGGTTATGAACATCTACCAAAAAAATCTTTTGCCCCTTTTTTCCGCGCAGCTCATGTTCATACGATTTTTCGATACCGCTGATTCCAATATAATCTCCCCGGATATAATAATCATTATTTTCTATAATTTTTTTATTCACTTCCCCTACATATCCTAATAAATGTGTTGCAATTTGTCCGGGATACTTCCGGATTGTTCGGGGTTGAACAAAAAAACCTGGATACTTATAGAGTTTTTCCTGCAGTACAGCATATGTCTTTGCAGATATCTGTTTCAATACAATTGAAGACTTGTACCTCGAATGATTATATGCTTTTTTAAGTTTTTCTTTTAAGTCTTCTTTGCTTATTCTTAGTATTTTACAAAATTCTGTGGTGTCAAATGCATGTAGCTGCGATGGTATTACTTTAAGGTCATAACCGGCCTGATTTGAGACCAGCAACCTGCCCTTTCTGTCGTATATTAATCCTCTTGCCGGATATTGTATGATTTTCCGTTGTGTATTGCTGGAAGCAGAAAAACGATAACTGGATGTAGCTACCTGGATGCTGAATAATCGTATGACAATAGCCAGGCTTATAATCACTATCAATACAATGATGACATATTTTCTGTTTACAAATTGGTTCACTTGAGTATTTGGTTTTTAAATAATCATGTAATGACGATACCTAATGCAAGAACAAAAGGTGATAAATATCAATATTGGTTGATAACTTAATTATTTCCCAACATTAGTTCTGTTTTTTAAACGAAATATATTGTGCGATGAGTATAAATATTAAAGAAAATACGTTACTGATAATCACTTTAAGTAGAGTATTAAAAAATGAAGAAAGGCGGAATATTTCCAGGTAAAAGAGCACAAAATGATGGAGAAAGGTAATGGTGACAGCATATCTTAAAAACCATTTTAATCCATAGTATGAAACAGTGGGGGATGACCCTGCCTCGTAACCGTCTCTGGGTGAGATATAGCTTAATACATAAGGCCTGATGAATGAAATGAAAACAGTGGCAGATGTATGCATGCCCGGTGTATTCATAGCTAAATCAATAACCAGCCCCATCATAAATCCAAGTACGAGCAAGAACCATTTAGGCGTTTCAAACGGGAGTAAAAGGATAAATAACACATAGATATAAGGGTTGATATATCCACTAAACTGTATATTGTTGAATAACAGCACCTGTATAAAGACTAATATAATGAATCTTAAAATATTTAATGGGATCGTTCTTGTCATTTCTTGATTTTATTTTCAAGTTGTTTTTGTTCAGCAGCTAATTTATTTTCAATTATATAGACGTAAGAAAGATTCTTAAAATTTGTGGCAAGCCTGATCCTGATATTATAAAAATTGCCTCCTTTTTCATAATCAGAAATATACCCAATGGTTATTCCTTGTGGAAATATGGCTGAATAGCTACTGGTAACAATGGTATCTCCTCTGGCAATGCTAACATGATATGGTATCTCATTAAGCATGGCATAGCGGTAATCTTTCCCGTTCCAGGATACCGAACCGTAAAAATTGTTTTTTTTGATTTCAGCGCTTAAATTCATATTTCTGTTGAGTATAGGCAGGACAATTGAAAAATTTTTAGAAACACCTCTGACAACGCCCACGACACCGTCTTTTGAAACAATACCCATTTCATTTTTAATGCTGTCTTCGGCTCCTTTGTTTAATGTTATGTAATTGTATTGTTTATTGGTAGAATTGTTTATTATTTTGGCCTGTATGTATTCATATTGATGGAGCTTATCTTTTGGGAGCTTCATTTGGCACATTTCTTTTTTTAATTCATAAGCTGTCAGCTTATTTCTTAACCGTATATTTTCTTTTAATAATTGCTGGTTTTTTTCTTTAAGATTTGTGTATTCTTTGATATTTCGTAACTTACTGTTGATATATCCTGAAATGGCTGCTGAATATTCGGAAAATTCAGTTTTGTGATAATTGTTATACTGTAATAATGAAATTGAAATTGATTCAATAATCAAAAAAAGGATAAGGAAATGATACCTTATAATAAAAAGAAATAAATTTCTCATATGCCAATCAGCATAAACATACTATAAATAAATTACCGCATTAAAAAGTTGAATTCATCTACATGTTTCAGGGCTGTGGCTGTTCCCCTGGCAATAACATGCAATGGGTCTTCGGCGGTATATACAGGGATATTCAATCTGTCAGAAAGGCGTTTTTCAAGTCCGTTTAACAATGCACCTCCGCCTGCCAGGTAAATTCCTTTTTTCACTATATCTGCATATAGCTCTGGTGGAGTTTGTTCCAGGACATTGATGATGGCTGTTTCTATTTTTGCAATGGATTTATCAAGACAATGAGCAATTTCCTGGTATGATATAGGAATTTCAACCGGCATAGCTGTCATGATATTCGGGCCGCGTACAATAAAATCAGGTGGTGGTTCCTCCAGGTCAGGTAATGCAGAGCCAACATTTAATTTAATGTTTTCAGCAGTACGCTCACCGATTTTAATATTATGCTGATGCCTCATATATGTTTGAATCTCAGAGGTAAATCCATCTCCTGCAATTCTGAGTGATTTGTTGCATACAATTCCGCCCAGGGCAATGACGGCAATCTCTGTTGTTCCGCCACCAATATCCACCACCATATTCCCCTGCGGGGCTTCAACATCAATGCCAATACCAATGGCTGCAGCCATTGGTTCATAAATCATATATACATCTCTTCCTCCTGCATGTTCACTCGAGTCCCTTACAGCCCTTCGTTCTACCTCTGTGCTCCCGGAAGGAATGCAGACCACCATCCGCAGGGTTGGAGTAATAAAGCTGCGTCGTTTGCTGATCATTTTTATCATGCCCCTGATCATTTGTTCGGCTATATCAAAATCAGCGATCACACCATCCCTTAAGGGCCTTATTGTGGCAATATTCATGTGGGTTTTGCCATGCATCTGGCGAGCCTTGTTTCCAATAGCTATTACTTTGGATGTATTTTTGTCAATTGTTACAATTGACGGTTCATCTACAACTACTTTATCATTATGAATAATTATTGTATTTGCTGTGCCTAAGTCAATAGCAATTTCCTGAGTTAAAAATGAAAAAATTCCCATTTTAATAATAAAATTGTTTTAATTAATGTTTAAAATGTCTTGTCCCGGTAACAACCATGGACATATTATGTTGATTACAACAATCAATAGATTTGTCATCACGTATAGACCCTCCGGGTTGAACAACCGAAGTAATGTTTTCTTTCCCCGCGATTTCTACACAATCGGGGAAAGGGAAAAACGCATCGGATGCCATAACCGCACCTTCAAGGGTAAAGCCGAAGTGAGTGGCTTTGGCAATGGCTTGTTGGAGAGCATCTACCCTGGAAGTCTGTCCTACGCCACTTGCCAACAATTGTTGGTTTTTTGCCAATACAATAGCATTCGACTTGGTTTGTTTGACAATTTTGTTTGCAAATTCCAGGTCTTTTAATTCATCGTTCGTGGGTTGTTTATTGGTAACCGTTTGCATATCAGAAATAGATTCTGTTTTGGTGTCCCTGTCCTGTATGATTGTTCCATTCAATATTGATCTGTATGAAACAGGTCGCAGTGTGGTGTCTTTAGATAGAAGTATAATGCGGTTTTTTTTGGATTTTAATATTTCAAGAGCTTTTTCTTTATAATCCGGAGCAATGATTATTTCAAAAAACAACTGGTTCATTTCTTCAGCCGTTGCTTCATCTACTGTTCCGTTTGTAATAAGTACTCCTCCAAATGCAGATACAGGATCACCTGCTAGAGCATCTAAATAAGCCTGCTTCATGTCATCACGTGTAGCTAAACCACATGCATTATTGTGTTTTAATATTGCAAATGTGAGGTCATTGAATTCATTAATCAAATTAACGGCTGCATCAATATCCAGTAAATTGTTATATGAAATTTCTTTTCCGTGAAGCTGGTCAAACATTTGGTCAAACTCACCAAAGTATGTTCCTTTTTGATGCGGGTTTTCACCATAACGCAACGATTTCCCATTCAGAATGCTTTCTTTAAAAGAATTTTGAGTTTCTTTTGCAAAATGTTTGTAAATCAAGGTATCATAGTGAGAAGAAAGGTTAAAAGCTTGTGCGGCAAATTCTTTCCGCGTGATTAACCCGGAAACACCTTGTTGGTCTTTCAGAATATTTTTCAATTCATCGTATTGTGTCATGGAAGATATTGTGAGCACATCGGTAAAGTTTTTGGCACCGGCCCGTATAAGCGAAATACCGCCTATATCAATTTTTTCAATGATTTCTTCTTCACTGGCCCCGGATTCAACCGTTTTTTCAAATGGATAAAGATCTACTATCACAAGGTCTATTTCAGGGATATCGTATTTTTTTAATTGCTTGACATCACCATGGTCATTTCTCCTGGCAAGTATTCCTCCAAATACTTTTGGATGCAGTGTCTTAACCCTGCCTCCAAGAATGGACGGATATGTTGTTAAATCCTCTACTTTATGAACGGTTACACCAAGTTGTTCGATAAACCGGTGTGTTCCACCTGTTGAATATATTCTGACATTTTGTTCTTCTAATAGTTCAACAATCTCTTTTAGTCCATCTTTATGAAATACTGATATTAAAGCATTATTGATCTTCTTCTTATCACTCATTTTTGAATAATTTCTTTATGTATATTGGTTTAGGTTATAAATTTATATTAAACAAAATAATAAGCAAATTAAATAAATAAATCATTAAAAATGGTTTATAATTGAAAAAATATTAAAGAAATCTGTTAACACGGACAAATCCAATGGGATAAAAAGTGAGTAATGGCTTATATGATATGGGAAAGCAGTCATTTGACAGGGTAAACCTCTTGTTTTTTTGTGCTATTGCAATTATCGTGGAAACACTCATGACAAATTTTTTAACACAAGCAACACGCGTATGATTATAAAAGGCACTTCAGCGGTGTAGCTGCAAACTACGACGGGCAGTCGCTGTTCGTAGCGTTCTCGCTACGGACTTCATAAACAGCATCTTTTAAATGAACTTTCCAACGTTTTAAAACGTTGGGAAAGTTATCGGGAAAATCTCTCAAATCGCACATGCCTCAATCAACCCAATCAACCCAATCAAC
>CAYMKE010000127.1:0-8682 GCA_964390955.1 uncultured Bacteroidales bacterium
CGCCCAAATAATCATGCGCGTGTGTGTCAAAAGCTTTGTCATGGAGGTTTCATATAAATAAATAAAAAATAATTTGGACCAACTGTTATTAACAGTTTTTTTAAAAAAACAAATATAATGATTATTGTCCAAAAGAAATTGATTTCTCAAATCTTGGTTGTTTCTTAATCTTAGTTAGTCTGTTGTTTCCGAGCGCATAAAGAATCATTAGAACCAATCCAAATACAAAACATGGCAGACAAAATAGATAGCGATGACATCATAGCTTATCTTGTTTCGCTTCGTGAAGAACGTAATCTTAGTCGTAACACCATGAGAATTTATAGTTGTGGTATTAAATACATGTTCAGCCATGTAGTCAGACGCGAAGGTATCGTGAAAGAAATACCTTACCCGAAAAAAACAAATTTTATTCCTGAAATCCTCAACAGCAAAGAACTTAAACGCTTATTTGACCGTACTGCCAACATTAAACACCGGGCTTTTTTGAAGTTAGTCTATTCTGCCGGATTACGACGAAACGAGGCCACCAATCTTTTAATTACTGACATAGATAGTAAGCAAATGCAAATATTTGTCTGTAGATTTATTGCATGTACTGCCTAAAGGATTTATGAAAATAAGGTATTACGGGTTTATGGCAAACAGAAACAAAAAACATTCAAATCACTGTAGCTCTTATACCGGGTAAACGTCCAACAGAAGGGCAAAATCAATAGCGTGAAACAATCTCTCGTGCTTCGTGGCAAATTATTACCCCACGCTATTTATTCAGCCCTTAGTGTTACCCACTTTTATTACTTTTTTAATAATTCTTCAATTCGTTGTATGAATCTTTTTGTTAAAGGATATAATCTTTTAACGGTCTCTTCGTCATTATCGAAAAAATCATTATAGTCCCCTTTATGTCTTTTATCAAACAATTCATTGTACATTTTAGCTAAATCTCTATCGATCTCTCCAGTCACAACAAATAACTGTCCGAATTTTTGTCGTGCTCCTGAATGACTTGAAACTGTCACTTTTCTTTCATTCAAAATGGCAATTACTGCATAAAAACATGCATAATACATTCTATTTATTGATGTATTCCAAAATTTATTTTCAATATGAGTTTCAACTTCTTTTATCGTTTCTTTGGCTCGGTCTATTCTATATTTCGTGTATTCTTTCGGATTATAATTTTCACTCATAACTGGATACTTTCATTCATTACTGTTTGATAAAAAGGTGTCACGCGATATTTTCCATTCCATTCATTCTCAGAATAAACCATAGGACTTATTACTTCTCCTGTATCAAACTCCAAATCGTATAAAGGATATATGATCTTCTGTTCCATCTCATGACTTACTTTATCCTCTGAAATTAGAATCAACAAATCCCAATCGGAATCAATTCTTTCATTTTCACGTGCTCGGGATCCATAAAGATAAATCTTTGCAGAAGGTTCTTTTTCATTTACAATTCTTTTTATTTCATTCAATATGTTCTCTCTCTTTGTCATATTTCAAATATAATCTTTTTTATTATTCGAAACAAGAGTGATTAACAAGTATCTCGTCTCTCTCTGTAATAATTGTGGGTAAAAATCTACAACGCAATTGTCGTTATACCTGTTATATGAGTCATAAATACACGTGCATTTTTTATCTACAAATATAACATAAACAGGCAGATAAAAAAATGGTTCCGTTTTTTAAAACGTTTCTAAAGTCCGACTTCTTCGTTATGCCCGATGGAAAAACAATCCATTTACGCGACAAAAAAACACTCGTTAACAGTCCATAAAGCTGTTCTGCTGTTGTTCACCAGTCAAAAAACATTTGTGAGTTTCCATCAGCAGGATTTTGATTTTTTTTGTTTTCTTTTTGTTCACTTGCTGGTGGTTCTTCTTTTTGTTCTTTTGGTGGTGGTGTCTGTTTTTCCTGTTTTTTCTGGGGCATTTCCGTTTCAACAGGTTGTTCCCCCTTTTTCAGGGGTTCCAATTCGTTAATTTTTTTTACTTTATTGGTAGTCAATCGTTTGCCGTGTGCCTTTATGCCTTTTACAGCAATAAATTCATCAATATTCACAATGTCTTCTTTCTTTTTTACACTGCCGCCATAGTGTATTTTGATCACAGGGTGTTGATTTTCAGTGAACAAAGTGAGTTTTGATTTGGGATGTTCCCCAATAAATGAAAATTCATTATCTGTTGGTTCGGGTTTAAAGCGTTTCACATAATAATAATCCTGTTCCCCGTCATAATAAACAACAGAAAAAACTTTTTCAGGATCATATTTTTCAATTTTAATGATATTGTCTTCATAATGATTGGTGATGTCGTAAGATGTGAGGTTGTAAGTTCCTTTGTTAGTGACAACAAGAACTTTGTCTCCTTCAAAGAATTCACCAAGGTATTGACCATTCTCATCACTGTTCAGCCGGAGTACTTCAAAATCAAACCAACGGTGTCTTCCCCCCAGGGTTGATTGGCCTTTTTCTTTCAATACAATTTTATGGATGGGATATTTGGTCAAAATATTGCCCATAGAATTCTTTCCTTTGATCTCCATTTCACCAAAGTCAAAATCAAATATCCGGTTTTTAAGTCGTGGCCTGGGCACATGATATACGGTAACTGTTTCGGCTTCACCATTGGGGTTAACTGTCATATAAAGCACCTGGGACCCTTCGGTTCCTTTGGTGAGATTGTATTCTTTATCTCTCATGGCACCTGTAATCGCTGTGCGTTTGACCCTGATATTTCCTTTAAATCCATCGCGGTAGATAATATTATAAATTGTCCGCTGGTCATTTTTTTTGAATACTCTGACATGGATGATGTTTTTACCTACAAACACTTTATCATCCACTTTAGTTATATAATATCTGCCGTCTTTAAGGAATACAATGATGTCATCAATATCGGAGCAATCACATACATATTCATCTTTGCGCAGACTTGTTCCAATGAATCCTTCTTTTCTGTTTACAAATAATTTTTTATTGGATTCTACTACTTTTGTGGCTTCAATATTATGGAAATTCCTGATTTCGGTTTTTCGTTCCCTTCCTTTTCCATATTTCTTTTTCAGGTTTTTATACCATTCAATGGTGTATGGTACAATGTTTGCCAGCTTATGGTTGATATCTTCGATATGTTCTTCAATGTTCTTAATATATTCATCAGCTTTTTTAATATCGTATTTTGATATTTTTTTGATCTTTAACTCTGTGAGTTTCACAATATCGTCTTGTGTGACTTCCCGTTTAAGTTGTTTTTTAAATGGATCCAACCCTTTATCAATGGTTTCCAGGATGGCTTCCCATGTCTCACAATCTTCAATATCATTATAGATTTTGTTTTCAATAAATATTTTTTCAAGGGATGACATGTGCCAATCTTCTTCCAATTCGCCTCGTTTAATTTCCAGTTCTTTTGTTAAAAGATTTAGTGTGTGGTCTACTGAGATTTTCAAAATTTCGTTTACACCCAGGAAACGCGGTTTTTCATTTTCTATGACACACGCGTTGGGAGAAATGGATATCTCACAATCTGTAAATGCATACAGTGCATCTATGGTTTTATCAATAGACACGCCATTGGCCAGGTGTACCTGTATTTCTACATGTTCTGCCGTGTTATCGTCTATACGTTTTACTTTTATCTTTCCTTTGTCATTGGCTTTAATGATGGTGTCTATCAGGCTGTTAGTGGTTTTGCCAAAAGGTATTTCAGTGATGGCAAGGGTGTTTTTATCTACTTTTGATATCCGTGCCCGGACACGGATACTTCCCCCGCGGAGTCCGTTGTTATATCTTGAAAAGTCTGCCATGCCGGCAGTTACAAAGTCAGGGTACAGTTCAAATTCCTGATCTTTCAAATAAGCGATGGCTGCATCAATGATTTCATTAAAATTATGCGGTAATATTTTGGATGCCAATCCAACGGCTATCCCTTCGACTCCTTGAGCCAGCAGGAGCGGGAATTTCAGCGGTAATGTAACAGGTTCTTCATTTCTTCCGTCATATGAGACTTTCCATTCGGTTATTTTAGGGAAAAAAACAACTTCCTGTGCAAACCTGGTGAGTCTTGCTTCAATGTATCTTGGAGCAGCAGCACTGTCACCTGTAAAAATATTGCCCCAGTTTCCCTGGGTGTCTATCAACAGGTTTTTTTGTCCAAGTTGTACCAATGCATCCTGTATCGAGGCATCGCCATGAGGGTGGTACTGCATTGTATATCCAATGATGTTGGCTACCTTATTATAACGGCTGTCATCAATCCGTTTCATAGCATGCAGAATCCTTCTTTGTACAGGTTTTAAGCCATCGTTTATATGAGGAACTGCTCTTTCTAAAATCACGTATGAGGCATAATCCAAAAACCAGTTTTTATACATCCCTGATAAATGGATCATTTTAAAAGGTGCATTCTCTTCATGGCGTTCTTCACCATTATCTCCACCAGTGTTTAATGCATCATCCTTTTCCTGGCCGTTTCCTCCATGCTCTTCTTCATTATGTTGATTTATTTTTTCTTCGTCCATATTGTTTTGTTCTTTTAAATATTCTCAACAGATAACTTTTTTTTGTAATACAAAGTTAATCCAATACTTCTTCGTATTTAAGATTGTTAATGATAAATTCCTGACGTTCAGGGCTGTTTTTACCCATATAGAATGACAATAATTCGGCTACAGCGTCTGCTTTTCTTAATTGAACGGGTTCGAGCCTGATATCTTTGCTGATGAAATGCTTAAATTCATCAGGTGATATTTCACCAAGCCCTTTAAACCGGGTGATTTGTGAATTTTTCCCCAGTTTAATCATGGCTTTTCCTTTCTCTGCCTCATCATAGCAATACAATGTTTTTTGTTTATTCCTGACCCTGAACAAAGGGGTTTGTAGTACATAAAGATGCCCGTTTTTAACAAGGTCGGGAAAAAACTGCAGAAAAAAAGTGATGAGTAAGAGCCGGATGTGCATTCCGTCAACATCAGCGTCTGTTGCAATGACCACATTATTATATCTCAATTGTTCTATGCCTTCTTCAATATTCAATGCTGCCTGTAACAGGTTAAATTCTTCATTTTCATATACTATTTTTTTGGTTAACCCGTAAGTATTCAATGGTTTTCCTTTCAGACTGAAAACAGCTTGTGTATTTACATCTCTTGCCTTAGTGATGGATCCACTGGCTGAGTCGCCCTCGGTAATAAATATCGTTGACAATAAGCGTTTTTCATCTTTGGTATTAAAATGGGCCCGGCAATCTCTTAATTTTTTATTGTGCATACTGGCCTTTTTAGCACGTTCTTTGGCCACTTTTTTTACCTGGGAAATGGCTTTTCGTTCTTTTTCAGATTCCAGGATTTTATTGTGAAGAATTTTCGCTGTTTCAGGGTTTTTATGCAGATAATTATCAAGGTGTTTGCCGATAACATCGAGAATAAAATTCCGGATAGAGGTGCCATTGGGTTCAATGGTTTTGGATCCTAATTTGGTTTTGGTCTGGGATTCAAATACCGGTTCTTCAACTTTAATGCTAATGGCTGCAATGATGGATGTTTTGATATCTGAAGCATCAAAGTTTTTTTTATAAAAATCACGGATGGTTTTCACTACTGCTTCTTTAAATGCTGCCAGATGTGTTCCTCCCTGGGTAGTATGCTGCCCGTTTACAAAGCTGTAATATTCTTCTCCGTATTGCCTGCCGTGTGTTAAGGCAACTTCAATGTCTTCGTCTGAAAAATGAATAATGCGGTAGAGTCCTTCGGAGCTCATGTTTCCCTCGAGTAAATCATATAATCCATGTTTGGAATAATACGTTTTTCCATTGAAATGAATGTTCAATCCTGAATTCAGATATACATAATTTTTGAGCATATTTTCCACGTATTCTTCTATGTAGTGGTAGTTCAAAAACAACTCAGGATCAGGAATAAATGACACTAAGGTGCCTGTAGTGTTGTCATTTGAAGGAAGCTCTTCTTCATTTAAAAGCCTGCCTTTTTGAAAGCTTACGGTTTTTGATTTATTATCGCGAAACGAGGTGATTGAAAAATCTGCTGAAAGAGCGTTAACCGCTTTAATACCAACACCATTCAATCCCACTGATTTTTTAAACACTTTTGAATCATATTTGGCGCCCGTGTTCATTTTGCTTACCACTTCCCTGAGTTTACCGAAGGGGATGCCTCTTCCATAATCCCGCACTTCTACCTTATGTTCGCTGATATTAATATCTATCTTTTTACCGAATCCCATCATAAATTCGTCAATGGAATTATCTATGGTTTCCTTAAGCATGACATAAATACCATCGTCGTGAGAAGAACCGTCTCCTAACTTGCCAATATACATTCCCGGACGACGGCGTATATGTTCTTTCCATTCTAAGGTTTTAATGGTATCTTCTGAATAGTTTGCTGTCATAGTCTTATATTTTAGAAAGAAAATACAAAAATAACGAAAAGAGGGGAAGGGATGGTATATGATTTTTCAACAATGCATGATGTCAGATGAAATAAAAAGCACCAGGAAGCTAAAAATCCCTTTAATTTTAAACAATTCACAGAACAATGAGAATATAATACTTGTTAATAAAATGGTTAAATCCTGTTTTTTTTTTACATTTTAAATTTTCAATAATAATAATCAAAAAGGATATGCGTTTTGTTCAAAACGAAATGCGGACAAGAATATTGTAAAATATTAATTTACTGACTTTCAAACAATTAATAAAAATACATGATTTTATTTCATATATTTTTTATTTGAAATAGCAAAAAAGTTTGATTAGTTTTCTTATTTTTATATATTCGCAGCCTCAATAAACATAATATAAATAAACAAAACAATTCTTATGTATTGGACATTGGAATTAGCCTCAAAATTAGAAGATGCCCCATGGCCGGCAACAAAGGAAGAGTTGATAGACTTTGCGATTCGATCGGGGGCCCCTATGGAAGTTATTGAAAACCTCCAGGAATTGGAAGAAGAAGCAGAAGTATATGAGAGTATAGAAGACATTTGGCCGGATTATCCAAGAAAAGAAGATTTTCTGTTTAATGAAGATGAATATTAATAACATCTTTTACCTTGGCATCAAAAACCTGAATGGCCTACTTCAATAGGCCATTTTTAGATTTAGGGCGCAAATCATCCAACCATTTAAAATGTTCTAAGCGTAATGTCGTTTGATCAACTTTATCAAGCGGATGAAATGTAGCATCTGGTTGGGTAACAAAATACACCCTTTCTACTTCCTGGTTTTTAAATTGAAGTGTCATCGAAGAGGATACTGACTGGTTTACACCAACATATCCATCTTTATTTTTGGGGTAAAAAATAGATTTAGCATTCCCGTTTACAGTTAACTTATACAATTCACCATTTTTAATATACCCGGTTATATTTCTTCCCTGTGCCTGATTGTATTTTGGCCTGATCGTGTCCTCTTGCCGGATAATGATGGAATTGGTATACATCTTTACCGAATCTGCCGAATTGTTGGATGTATACACCTCAATGTATTCGGCTGACAACTGGTACCCCTGTGACCATAACACCGGTTTTGTATAGAGCCTGATGATGGAGTCTACTGTTGAATACACCAAAGAGTCACATGTACCTTGCAAATCCTGTTTATATATTTTCACATTATGAAATGCTTTAATGATTTTATCTTTTTTTGTTGTGTCTGTTTCTTCCGGGGTGGTTGTATCCGGGTCAGACATTAATGTATCCCCGTGTATATAAAGCGAATCTTTTTCTTCAGTAACACTGATGAATAAGGCTTTGTCAGTCATTAATGACTCTTCTGTCTTTTCATATAAATAGCCATAATTTCCCTGTAATATTATGTTTTTAACCGAATCAAACAGGGTAATGTTATTGAATGCTTCTCCATAACCAATTTGCCGGTCATAAAATAAACTATCGCCTTTTAGTTTTTGGTCAGCACTTATTAAATAAGGGTTTTGACTAAATCTTGACACATCTGTTTCTGTGTTATACCATCCTTTTTCACAATAAATTTTATTGGTATTGCTGATAATATCTGTAGGGCCAAGGAAAAAAGTGGTTTTCGTTTGTGTATTGTACTTCATTGTATCGCAATAGATGGTATAATCGGGATTAACAAGTTTTACCGAGTCTTTAAATTCAAACAGGTCTTGTTTTGAATAATAATATCCTTTCGTACTTGTAAGTGTATTATCACCACTGTATATTGTTGCCCCGTTTACATAATAACCAAAACTGCGTTTTCGGTCAAAATCAAGATATTCGGTTAAAAGCGTGATTTCTTTATCAATTAATTTAACATTATTTCTTGACCTTGCCATTTCTGTAGTTCCATTATACACAATGGTATCGGCATACAGGTGAATTGTATCGCCCTGGTTTACATGAGCATTACTGTATGAATGCAAGATATTTTGTTTGCTGTAGTAAAGGGCGGTATCACAATACAGGATTGCCCCTTTGTGTTTGCAGACTACATTCCCGATTAATCGTTTAGCATCTGAGCCGAGGCTTTTGTCCATTTCAATATAATCCGATTGTATTTTTATCTTGTATTGTTTTTGGGATAACCCATTGTGAAGATTAACAAAGATTAATAAAAATAAAAAGACATATTTCATCTGTTTATAATTTTAATTTATTCTCATAATCAATTATTTATAATTT
>CAYMKE010000128.1:0-3945 GCA_964390955.1 uncultured Bacteroidales bacterium
TTATGTCTTAAATTTAAAATGAAGAATTCCAATTAATTTTTTAGCAGTTTCTTAGAAACTTAGAAACCTCTAAACCCCTCAACTTCCAAACCTCGTAACTTAGAAACTTAGAAACTTAGAAACTTAGTAACCTCGTAACTTAGAAACTTAGAAACAGTTCTTTTCTCAACTCCGAAACAAACACGAAACGCATTTTATCTTCGGGGTATCCCATTTTTTGTATCTCTGTGCGGATATTATCCACTTTTTCATGCGTCCTCACACTGCTTTCCGGGTGGGTGCATTTTTCTTCATCGCAACCGATGACCATGAGGTTGTCATACCCTTTTCCCAACGCAAAAAATACGTCTTGTCCTTTTAATTTACCCAGGCATGGGATGCCGATAGCAGAGGTATGATCTGCTTTTTTCTTTAATTGTTTCTCCATTAAAAGAAATTCATATTGCGAATAATAACAGTAAAGCAATAATTGTCTTGTTCCTGTCCGGCCTTTCAACCGGTCTGCCTCGCTTTGAATTTTGTCCTGGAATGTCCTTACATCCTCCATTTTAAAATCAATGGTATTGGCCGGGCACAAAGAATAGCATAGCCCACATGCCTGGCATTGATCCTGGTCAATATTGATTTCATGTTTTTGATTCAGAAAAGGTACTTCATACGGGCACACCCGCACACAATTCATACAAAATGCACATTTCTCGTGATTCCAATGGGCCCCTCTCCCACAGTTCAAACACCTCTTGGTTTCCTGCAATGCTTCGTCGTGTGTAAGGGGTTGTTCTATTTCTTCAAAATGATCAACCCTGCTTTCCACTGATTCAACAGAAGGATTCTGCCGTTTATGTTTTTTTATATTCTCAATGGTCTGGTCTTTTAAATTATCAATCACTTCTAATTCTTCGATTGTCCTGCTATCTTTATGCTTTAAAAATGAATCCACCTGTGAAGCGATTCTCCTGGCGTGTGCCATTGATTCCACAACCAGGCCGGGCCCTTCGGATACTTCGCCACAAGAAAATATTCCTTTTTTGCTTGTCATGCCGGTTTGTTTATCTACTTTCAGCCTTCCTCGTTTATCGAGTTTAATTCCCATAAATTGGAGGTAGTTGAGAGAAGAATACTGGCCTATTGCATAAATAATGTTATTTCCGGGAACCATAATGGTTTCTTGTTCATCAAACTGAGGATGAAAACGCCCCTTTTCATCAAAAGCTGATACACATTTTTTACATTCAAGCCCTTTGATTTGATTATGTTCGTCCAATATAACAGCTTTAGGCCCCCATCCGCAATAATCCATCTCTACTCCTTCTTCCCGTGCTTCTTTTTTTTCCAATGAAGAAGAAGGCATTTCATCCCATTGCTCTAAACAAACAAGTCGAACCTTTTCAACATCCATTCTCACAGCAGTACGCGATACATCCATGGCCACATCTCCTGATCCGATTACAATGACCTGGTCGCCCTGCTCAACCAATGCTTCATTTTCTTTTGCCGACCTTAAAAACGGGAGTGCAGTATGTACATTCTCATGGCTCCCATTCGGAATGGGCAGGCTTCTGCTCTGTGTTAACCCCATTGACAGGATCACGGCATTAAATTCTCTTTGAAGCGACTCAATAGTGATGTCTTTCCCTAAAACCATATTGTTTTTAAACGTGACACCAAGATCACGGATGGCCTGAACATCTTTATGAATGGTTTCCAGAGGGAGTCGGTATGAAGGAATGCCCCACCTTACGGAGCCGCCATAATCATCCATCTTTTCAAATATTGTCACCTGATAACCATCTACAGCCAAATCATGAGCGGCAGTCAGCCCGGCCGGGCCTGATCCTATGATGGCAATGCGTTTCCCATTATCCGTTTTTTTGTGAACAGGAGCATACGGATTGGGTGCATTTTCCATCACATACCGTTTTAACCGGCGAATAGACAATGGCTGGTCTACACTTCCTCTTCTGCAAATATCTTCACACGGGTGTGCACAAATGGAACCACAAATCCCCGGCAATGGGTTGGTCTCACGGATCAATCTTGCTGCATCATCTAACCGGTCTTGTGCTATCAGATATATGTATCCCCTTGCATCCTGATGCAAAGGACAACCATACTGACAAGGCGGCATTTGATCTTCCTGCTCTTTATAAATGATATGTTTGTTGACTTTTATTTTATATTGTTCCCTGGTCATCTCTTACCTGTTTATTTTTTATTTGAATGAATATTGTTTCAATCGTTTGTATTATTTTTTGAGGTATACATGTGCGCATGTGTATTATCCCGGTATATATACATTTTTTCAGCGCTTTATTATCATCATGGCACATTTCAACCAATCCCGGCCTCATTGAGTATTTCAGGTACATGTTCTTCTTTACCTATGGCCATAATATGCACACCATCACATATATTTTCTTCTTTGAGTTCACGGATAAACCGTGAAGCGATTTCTATTCCTTTATGCAGTCTTTTTCCTTTTGGTGCACCGGATAGCTCTTTGATCAATGACGAAGGGACATTGATACCGGGGATGGTGTTATTTACAAATTTAGCCATGCCCGGACTGCTTAATAATAAAATCCCGGCAAGGACTTTGGTATTCTTAAATATGTTTTGTTTTTTTATGTCAAGCAATGGTTCCTTTTCAAAAACAGCCTGGGTTTGGACAAACTGTGCTCCGGCCTTTATTTTTTTGGCCGTTTTAATCATCTGTAGTTCTTTCGGATGTGCTAATGGCGAATAAGCAGCACCACAATAAAACTCAACGGGGGTATCCATTTTATTTCCACCAAAATCAATGCCTTTTGACATGTTATAAATACCGTGTATGAGTTGCACAGAATCAAGATCAAACACGGGAGCTGCCTCAACATGGTCGCCAACATTCATAAAGTCGCCGGTTAAACACAACACATTATGAATACCCAGTGCTTTGGCTGCCAGCAAATCCGATCCAATGGCCATACGATTCCGGTCACGGCAGGTGACCTGAAAAATGGGTTCACCCCCATGTTGTTTAATAATAGTACATGCACCTAATGACGCCATCCTCATATTAGCGCTCTGATTATCAGTGACATTTATTGCATGCACCCGGTCTTTCAATAACTGCGTATGCTCTATGATTTGCTTGGTATCAATGCCCTTCGGAGGGCCTATCTCAGCAGTAATAGTAAATATTCCCGAATCCAATACCTGTTTGAATTTACTTTGTTGAATCATAGACATCTCTCCTATTCAAGATCTTTTTTTGCATTTGTCACTTGTTGCGGTGAATGAGTATGCTGGTAATTCTTCATGGGCAATATGGAATACAATTGATCTTGTTTGCCTTGTTTTTCCAATCGTTTGTATATTGACATCCACACGCATTCATTTTGTGTGTTGACTTCACATTTTCCTTCCGATATCCCGCCACACGGGCCGTTCAATAATCCTTTGGGGCACATTGTAAGCGGGCATATTCCCCCGGTTTTATCCAGCAGGCAGTTTCCGCACAGCGAACACCGTTGTTTCCAGGTGGCTTCGCCTTCATTCGTCCCTACAAACATAGAATTAAGTCCGGGCAAAACAGGTATATTATCAAATAATTCTGCCACCATTTGCACGCCTGCTCCACAGGCCAATGACAACACAGCATCCATATCCTGTATTTCTTCCTGTATTTCTTCAATAAACTCCTTGTCGCATTGCCTTTTAATGGTAATGGCCTTAATGTGAATGTCAGGAAATTTAATGTTAATCTTAGATGCCAGAATGTCAGCTTCTTCTTCTCCTCCACTCATGCATACAGTTGTACATGTACCACATCCCAATATTAAAAGTTTCCGGTAGTCCCGGATCATTGAATATATATCATCAATTTTTTTCTGTTCTGCAAATATCATAGAAGTTTAGAGGTTTAGAGGTTTAGGCTCTATTCTAAATTTAGATTGTTATTAG
>CAYMKE010000128.1:4045-8660 GCA_964390955.1 uncultured Bacteroidales bacterium
AGAAGTTTAGAGGTTTAGAGGTTTAGGCTCTATTCTAAATTTAGATTGTTATTAGTTAACCACCAACTTTAAATCCAAATACCAATTATCTGTCAACTGGTTATTAGAAAAGAGCTAAAGTTTAAAAATAAGCATGTGTATCAACCCATTGTCATGGCTCGGTTCATATATTGTTGAATGAACTTTAAAAATCACCCCAAATATAAAAAACGTAAATGATTTAAAAAGAAAAAATCCGGGGCTACTGACCCAATCCTTCGTTATTTGGCATAACTAATAGCTCTTGACTCCCTGATCACATTCACTTTTATCTGTCCGGGATAAGTCATTTCATCCTGAATTTTTTTAGATATTTCATGAGATAGAGTGTATGCCTCTTTGTCAGATATTTTTTCGCTTCCTACAATCACCCTGAGCTCTCTGCCAGCTTGAATTGCAAATGTTTTCATAACCCCGGGATATGACAGGGCTAAATTTTCAAGGTCACTGACCCGTTTAATATATGATTCTACCACTTCTCGCCTGGCACCTGGCCGGGAACCGGATATAGCATCACATGCCTGAATAATCGGTGCAATCAGTGAAGTCATTTCAATGTCTTCGTGATGGGCTCCGATGGCATTTATGATTTCAGGTTTTTCTTTGTATTTTTCTGCCAGTTTCATACCCAAAATAGCATGCGGCAATTCAGGTTGGTCATCGGGCACTTTTCCAATGTCATGAAGCAAACCTGCACGTTTGGCAAGTTTCGTGTTAAGTCCTAATTCCGAAGCCATGATGGCGCTCAAATTGGCCACTTCTTTGGAGTGTTGCAATAAATTTTGTCCATACGATGACCGGTATTTCATTTTACCAAGCATCCTTACAATGTCCGGGGCAAGTCCGTGTATACCCACATCAATGGTTGTCCGTTTTCCGGTTTCAATGATTTCTTCCTCAACCTGTTTTTTAACTTTTTCTACCGTTTCTTCAATACGTGTAGGATGAATCCGCCCGTCCTCAATCAATTGATGCAATGCCAACCTGGCAATTTCTCTTTTTAAGGGGTCAAATGAAGAAAGAATAATTGACTCGGGCGTGTCATCTACAATAATTTCTACGCCTGTTGCAGATTCAAGGGTCCTGATATTACGGCCTTCCCTGCCGATAATTCTTCCTTTTAATTCATCGTTCTCAATATTAAATACTGTTACAGCATTTTGTTCTGTGGTATCTGAAGCGATACGCTGCATGGCCTGTAAAACGACCCGCTTGGCTTCTTTATTGGCATTCATTTTGGCCTCATCCATTATCTCATTAATATAGGATATGGCTTCTGTTTTGGCTTCGTCTTTCAGGGATTCAATAATCTGGTTTTTGGCATCTTCTGCCGAAAGAGACGAAATGGTTTCCAGTTGCCGTACTTGTTGTTTATGTATCTTTTCCAGTTCTGTTTTTTTTCGCTCAACCAATTCCAATTGATTGTTAAGGTTTTGTTTTTCAGTATCTACTTCTCTCTTTTGATATTCAAAATCTTTTAAGCGCTGGGAAACTTCTCTTTCTTTCTGTTTTATTCTGTTTTCAGCTTCACTGATCTTATTGTTTTTATTCTTGATATATTCTTCATGATCAGATTTTAGTTGTAAAAATTTTTCTTTGGCCTGAAGTATTTTATCCTTTTTGATGACCTCTCCTTCCGATTCTGCTTCGCGTATAATACTTTTTGCTTTATTTTTTATGATGATAAACCATAATAATAAACACACACCTACACCACCAACAAAACCAATGATTAATGAAATATAATTGACTGATGTGGTTATTTGACTAAAAATACCTAATATATTTATTTCCATTTTTTTATATAATTTATGTTTGGTTAATATTTTAGCATAAAAAAACCCGTATTAAATTCTTCAAACTTTAAAGAAAACTCCATATTTAATATGGAAGAGGATACCAATTTGCTTTGGGCTTCCGCTGTCTCATTTAAGAGAATCATTACGATTGCGGCCTGTCCTACACAAATTGAGATGGTCCTCAATTGTATTGGTGCTGAGTTTTCAAAAGGATGAAAAAATAATACGGGTTTAATCTCGTATTCAATATTTTAAAGAACGCTGTCTCCTTTATTTAAGTATGCATCAAGTCCTTCATTAAGTTCTCGAATGTCATCCATTATTGGTTCTAAATCATCTTTACTCTCTTCTTTTTCAATGAGCTCAGTCACAAACTGCAACGTTGCCATTGATAAAAAATCCTGATTATCCTTGTCTTTATAGCGCTTTTTATATTGGGTTATTTTATCATTAATTCGTTTGGCGGCTTTCCTGATCTTCTCTTCATCTATTCTGTTAATCTTCAGAGGATAATATCTATCAGCAATAGCCACACGTATGGACAATTGATCTTCTTCCATTTATTATTGATTTAATAATCCTACACATTTATCAATCTCATGCACCAAATGATTTACTTTATTTTTCATTAAAGCATCATCTTCTTCATTGTTTGAAATTTTTTTTGATATTTTGATGTTTTCATATTTATTTTGTAATTCATTCATTTTTTCTTCTTTCAGTTCCAAAGTCTCTTTAAGCTCTTTGTATTTGTTTTTCAGCTCTTCAAATTCGTTTTTCTGGCTTTCATAAAGGGAAATGATTGTATTAATCTTTTCACTTAGTTCGACAATTAATTTATGATTCGTTTCAATCATTTTAATTTATTTATACAAATATAAAATAAATTCAATATAATGCAAAATTATCAAAAGTTGTTTAAGTTATATAAATATATTAAAATAATTTTATTTTTGATGTTTACTATTCTAAATTAAATATAATATTAAATGATGTACCAATTCAGATTTGTTTTGTTTCTTTTCATAATTCGTTTTTCTGTTCTTTCTTATAGTCAAACGGAGAAAACAAGCAATTATTTTGTTGCACCTGTAAGAATCCCCATCTATTTATCCGGCACATTTGGCGAATTGCGTTCAAATCATTTTCATTCAGGAATAGATATCAAGACCCAGGGTGTTACCGGAAAAGCAGTGCAATCTATAGCAGATGGGTATGTTTCCAGGATTAAAATTACCACGAAAAGCTATGGACGTGCTATTTACATTACGCACGACAACGGATACACCAGTGTTTACGGCCATT
The DNA here is from genome assembly GCA_964390955.1 of uncultured Bacteroidales bacterium. GTDB lineage: Bacteria > Bacteroidota > Bacteroidia > Bacteroidales > JBBRXJ01 > CAYMKE01. Next base: position 7,189 of record CAYMKE010000128.1, read on the forward strand.
TAGACAAGTTCTCAGAAAACATTGAACACTATTTAAAAAATCAACAATATGAAAAAAAGAGTCATATTGTTGATTTGTTTCCCACCCCTGGGGAATTTCCTTTAAAAAAGAAACAGATCATCGGGTATTCCGGAAACTCGGGATATTCATTTGGCCCTCATCTTCATTTCGAAATCAGGAACTCTGTCAACCAACACCCTTTAAATCCATTAAATCTGGGGATACATATAAAAGATGATATACATCCCAGGATTTACCGCATAGCAATTTATCCATTAGAAGACAACAGTTTAGTCAATGGTGAACATAAAAAAGTAATTATGAATGCAACCGGGGAAAACGGCCATTACAAAATGGCCAATAATCAACTTATTGAGGTAAGCGGAAGGATCGGGTTTGGAATAGAAACATATGATTACCACAATGGTTCAATAAACCGGTGTGGAGTCCATTCAATCGAAATGCTGGTTGATTCAACCCGTCATTATTATCATGTTATTGACGAATTCTCGTTTAGTGAAACACGCTATATCAATAGCCTGATTGATTATGAAGCAAAACAACGAGACAAGTATAAAATTCAAAAATCATTTGTTCAACCAAACAATCCTCTAAGTATTTATAAAGAGGTAAACGGTAATGGAAGCGTTGTATTCAATGACACCAATGTCCATCACATCCAATACAAAGTCAATGACATATATAATAATACATCAACCATTTCATTCTTGGTTAAAAACGCTCCCGTAGACACAACAGGCAACGTTTGGCCGGATACAAATTACACGATGCTCATGCCGTTTAACAAAGAAAATCAATTTTCAGATACCGGGATAAAAATTACAATTCCTAAAAATTCATTGTATGATACATTAAAATTTAAATATTCTACACGAGAACCAGGAAAAGATATGTATTCAGATATTCATGTCATACACGATAAATTCACCCCGGTTCAAAAATATTTTACATTATCTATACATCCGGACACACTTGATGAAGAGTTACAAGACAATGCATTGATCATTAAACTTGAAGATGATGATGAAATTGAATCCATGGGCGGATCATATTCTTATATTGATGGATATGTTACTGCATATATACGAGAATTTGGTGAATTTGCCATTGCAATTGATACAATTGCTCCTGAAATCACTCCCCTCCACCCCAATAAAATAAAATACGCAAAGGATGACATCATTGCGTTTAAAGCAACAGACGAATTATCAGGAATTGCAGAGTATACAGGATATATTGATAACCAATGGGTATTGTTTGAATATGATTTTAAAAATGATAAGATTATGTATTTTATTGATGACGAACGACTGAATAAAAATCAACAACATACGCTTGAATTGTTTGTTATTGATGCAAAAAATAATATTGCATCATATCATACTACATTTTATTATTAAATAGTGTTTGTCCATAATGTCCGCTAACTTCGTTACGCTTGCCCCAAAATT
>CAYMKE010000129.1:0-8644 GCA_964390955.1 uncultured Bacteroidales bacterium
GCTTCGCAAGCCTCGTTATCGAACATTATGATCCAAACACTTGACTTTATGGACGTACACTATATTAGTCTTCACAAAATAATAAAAATGATTGTGATAAAAAAAAACATATGCATATATTTGCATTATTTTTTAATATAAAATTAATATACAAGAATGTTTTATATGCATGAATAAATATGTATCTTCTACTTTAAAACTTTTAGCTCTTTTCTAATAACTGGTTGATAGATAATCCGTATTTGGATTAAAAGTTGGCTATTGGCAATTAACTAATAACTAATAACTAATAACTAATAACTAATAACTAATAACTAATAACTAATAACTCAATCAACTCAATCAACTCAATCAACTTAGTAACTTAGTAACTTAGTAACTTAGTAACTTAGAAACAAACAGATGAAAACCAGTCGGACTGCCATATTATCCATTGCATACCTCCCTCCCATTCAGTACTTTAGCAAGTTAGGCGCACATACAAACATAACCATTGAAAATGATGAACATTATTCTAAACAGTCATACCGCAACCGGTGTTGCATTTTAACAGCCAATGGCGTGCAATCATTAACCATCCCGGTGTTAAAAGGGAACTTACATAAAAAAAAGGTTAAAGATGTTCGTATAGATTATTCAAAAGCATGGCAGTTAAATCATTGGCGGACTATTAAAACAGCTTATAATTCGTCCCCGTATTTTGAATTTTACATGGATGAATTGCATCCCTTTTATCAAAAAAAATATGAATTTTTATTTGATTATAATCTTGAATTGCTCCATTTGATGACCGAATTGGCAGGAATAAATCCTTCCATAAAATTTACGGAAAAATATATTCATAAAACCTCTGTGGATCAAATTGATTACAGGGATACCATCCATCCTAAACAACGAATGCAACAAACAGATTTATTATTTAAACCTGTTCCATACAACCAGGTCTTTACAGAAAAATTTGGTTTTGTGCCCAATCTAAGTATTCTGGATTTATTATTTAACAGGGGGCCGGAAGCAAAAGATATTTTAACCTCTCCACCTTCCGAACATTCTTAAAACCTGTAATACAAACCGGTTTCTCCTGTTAAGCTTATCCTGTCAAAATTTTCATAGCCTGCATATCCTCCCATTAAATTAAAACTTACCCTGTTGGCAATGAGAAATTCAATCCCTATTCCCAACCCATGATTAAAAAATTGATCTACATATTCCGAATTATTATCACCACCTGAAATATACATCCCTCCACCATAATAATATGTATCTTTTGAATAAAAAAAATGATTTCCCTGGTAAAAAAATAAATTAGTATTTTCTGCATTAATCAAATAAAAAAGGAATGTCAGTCCGGAGCTAAACTGAGTGGTATTATAGTCTGAATAAGGTGCAAATGTAGCTTGGATGCCACATTTATCTATAAAATAACGGTACGATAGGCCATAGCCAGTAGTCCACCCGGCACCCACACCCAAAGCATGTTTAAACGATTGGGATTGTTCTGACGTTTCATTATCCTGACCAGAAAGCATAAAACATGTACAGAATAACACAATTAGAAAAAACGATTTTCTCATGAGGATTGAATTTTTAAAATTAAACAATATATATAAGTAAGATCAAATATAATTATTTAATCTTACTTATCCATATCAATCAGATAATCATTTAATACTTATCTTCTTTGCGTTGCTGTTTTTTCCGGGATTGAATTTGTTTTTCTTTTAACCGCTTTTCTTCCGCTCCTTTAGGGCGCCTTGTAGGTTTTCGTTTTTTAGGTTTTTGAAGGGCTTTTTCCATTAATGTATAAAACTTTTCAATGGTTTCCTGCTTATTCATAGTTTGTGATGCTTCTTTTTCCGACGTGATTTGCAGAATTCCTTCTTTATTAATTTTATTGTAAAGATTTTTTTTTATTCTTTGCTTTTCGGCATCTGTCAGGATCGTCGAATGATCAATATCAAACCGCAATTCAACTTTTGTTTCAACTTTATTCACATGCTGACCTCCTTTTCCACTGCTGCGGCTGGTTTTAAATTCCATTTCATTGGAAAAGTCAATATCCTTTATTTTTCTATGCTGCACCATTTTGTTAAAACTTTGTTCTTAAGATCAAAAATATAAAAACCTTCTTTACATTCATTAACTTTACACACATCATTGTTGTTAAATATGATTTATGAAAAAAAATCGTTTTACTTTTATGCTTATTATAATTAGTATTATTATTATAATTGATCTATATGCTTTTAAGGGCATGTATTTATTATGCCGGAATCTATCTTCAAAAATATGGCTCCCATGGCTATACGGGTTCTATTGGGTTATTTCAGCAGTATCCATTATTGTACTATATGCTTCATTCAATATAAAAAGTAGTGAACCAAGTGTCAAACAATACAACCAATTTTTTATTTTGGCTGGCATTTTATTTTCCATTTATTTTCCAAAGGCAGTATTTGGTATTTTCCATTTAACAGAAGATTTTATCTTTATAATTTCGAAAGGACTGAATAAAATCCCCCATATCAAAGAATTAATCTTCGGCGGACATCCACTCATCCGAAAATTCTTCCTGTCTAAAACCGGCGCTATACTCTCTATAATCCCCTTTTCACTAATTGTTTATGGTATTTTGCTTGGACGATTCGATGTTAAAGTAAAAGAGCACAACATATCATTCCCTCATCTTCCCTCCTCTTTTAACGGCCTTAAAATCGTACAAATATCCGATATACATATTGGCAGTTTTTATTACCATAAAGATCGGTTAAAAAAAGCAATCCGGTTAGTCAACCGTCAGAATCCGGATATTGTTGTTTTCACCGGCGATCTGGTGAATTTCTTTGCGAAAGAACTGGATGGATGGGAGGAAGTCTTCCGTAATATCCAAGCATCAAAAGGAAAATTCAGCATTTTAGGAAATCATGATTATGTGCATTATTATGAATGGAATAGCAAACATAAAAAAAATAAAAATTTTGAAGCAGTCAAAAAATTTCACAATTCTACCGGGTTTCGTTTATTAACAAATAAATCAGTCAAAATCCGGCATAATGGACAAGAGATTGCGCTCATCGGAGTTGAAAATTGGGGATATCCGCCATTTCATCAATATGGAGACATTCTTAAAGCCACACAAGGTGTAGAAGATATTCCATTTAAAATATTGCTTACGCATGACCCCTCTCACTGGGATGCTGAAGTGCTGAATAAAACAGATATTGCTCTCACATTGTCCGGTCATACACATGGCATGCAATTCGGAATCCTGACCGGTAAATTTCGATGGAGTCCTGTTCAATACAGGTATAAAAGATGGGGAGGCATGTATTGTGAAAATGACCAGATGCTTTATGTAAATGTCGGCTTAGGTTATATAGGCTTCCCCGGCAGAATAGGCATGAGGCCGGAAATAACAGTATTTAACTTATCCAATAAAGCCGATTAAAAAATCAACACAGCTGAGCCAACCATTATACGCTTTGATATCCAGATGCTTCATTCATAAGATCAAAAAAATAAACAGTTAAAATCATAATATATAGGATGAAGGCATTATTTTTGTTAAAATTATTTTAATGATCCATTGATATTGATAATTTTGATGGGCTGTTTCGTTAAATTTTTTTTTTTTTTTCATATGTTCAACCAATTTTTTAGTTCACTACAGAATATTCACCCTCCCCTTTTATTAATCATTGGAATAATGATTTGTGCGTCATTTGTTTTTTCTGTCTTATTTAAAAAAATCAAACTACCATCCGTGGTTGCCTATATGATTATGGGCATTATTCTTGGCCCTTCGGTAACCGGTATTTTAGATAATACGCTGCTTAACAACCTGGCATTTTTAACCAAAGCAATCCTTGCCTTTGTAGCATTAAAAATCGGAATAGAAATAGATATCAATGAATTAAGAACAAAAGGGAAAAAAATAATCACCACAGCTATTTCAGAATCAACAGCTGCTGTTGTTTTCGTGGTAATTACAGCATATATCCTGACAAATGATTTAGCGTTGTCACTTCTTCTGGGAGCTTTGGCACCTGCAAGTGCACCTGCAGGGACAATGGCAGTAGTAGATGAATATAAAACAAAAGGTTCATTAACCCATACCATGATATCAATTGTTGGAATAGATGATGGTTTAGGAGTTATTTTATTTGGTTTGATTACCCCGGTTGCTACATTTATCATTACTCAATCTTCAACCATTGACCAGAACCTTTTAATATCTTTTTTAAAACCTTTTGCCGAGATTATATTCAGTATATTATTGGGATATCTATTTGGAAAAATATTCATTTTTGCAGGGAAAGAAAAAAGAAACCTTCATTTTGCCATGACTCTCACGTTTGGATTTGTTATCATATTAACAGGCATTTGTCAAATGCTTGGACTGTCTTTCATTTTAGCCAACATGACATTAGGCATCACCATTGGAAACGACCATAAACATCAATTCATGAGAGAAATTGAGGAAAAAGATATAGGCATTATTTTGCCTCTGTTTTTTCTATTGTTTTTCACCATTGCCGGGGCCAATCTACATATCAATATGTTACCTGAACTCGGCTTGATTGGCGTTGTGTATATTCTTGGACGCGTTGCAGGCAAATTAAGTGGCTCTTATTTAGGCGCCAGGCTTGGAAAAATGGAACGTAAAATACAGCATTTTTTAGGATTTGGGCTTTTATCACAAGCAGGGATTGCTATTGGTTTAGCGCTCATACTTAAACAACAATTACAGGGAGTTGGCCCTATGGTAGAGGGAGAAGCATATACTACTGGCGATTATATTGGGCGGACTATATTTACAACAATCACCGCTACTTCAGTGTTTTTTGAAATTTCAGGGCCGATTTTTGCTAAATTCGGACTTAAAAAAGCCGGGGAAATCAATGAAAATAAAACATAAAGAGATAAACCTTATAAACAAAACATAATGCCATATCATAACCATGAAATAGGAAAAACCATATCCAAACTTGCCGACCTATTAGATATAAGCGGCGAAAACCAATTTAAAGTAAGGGCTTACAGGAATGCTGCCCAAAGCATTAGCAATTCATCTCAAAGCATACCTGATATGGTAAAACAGGGAAAAGACATATCCAAACTACCGGGCATAGGAAAAAGCATTGCTGAAAAAATAAAAGAATATATTGAAACAGGACATATCAAACGATTAGATGATGTAGAAAAAAAAGTCCCCGGTGAATTAACAGAAATGATAAAAATGACACAACTCGGCCCGTCCAGAGTTAAAACATTGTATAAAAAATTGAACATTACCAATATTAATGACCTGGAAAAGGCTGCAAAACATGATAAGATAAAAAACCTGGAAGGGTTTGGACAAAAAACCCAGGACAATATCATAGAAGAAATACAACGATTCAGGAAAGAAGGGGCTCAAAAAAAACGGTTGAAATGGGTGTTCGCAGAAGAAGTCACCAATGATTATATAGCCTATCTCAAGGAACACAATGACGTAAAAAAAGTCTCATCAGCAGGAAGTTACAGAAGAAAAAAAGAAACAGTCGGGGATATGGATATCTTAGTAACATGCAATGATACAGGCAAGGTAATGGATCATTTCGTGAAATATGACGAAGTGCGAAACATAATTGCAAAAGGTAAAACAAAATCCTCTGTATTATTAAAATCAGGACTGCAAGTTGACTTAAGAGCTGTGCCAGAAGAAAGCTATGGCGCTGCTCTTCTTTATTTTACAGGCTCTAAAGCACATAATGTCGCCATCAGAGGCATTGCGCAGGATCAACATTACAAGTTAAATGAATACGGGATTTATAAATCCGGTAAACGCGTTGCCGGTAATACAGAAAATGAAATGTATAAGGCCATCGGACTTTCATACATTGAACCGGAACTCAGAGAAGACAGGGGTGAAATTGAAGCATCTCAAAAAGGAAAATTGCCGGAATTAGTGACTCCTGAAGACATAAAAGGTGATTTACAAACCCATACAAACGATACGGATGGCCGGTATTCGTTGGAAGAAATGGTGAATGCTGCCCGAAAAATTGGATATACATATTATGCGGTCACCGATCATTCTAAACGGGTGACAGTGGCAAAAGGACTGGATGAAAAACGGCTCAGAAAACAAATGGAAGCCATTGATAAACTCAATGACAAATTAGATGATATTACAATATTAAAAAGCATAGAAGTAGATATTTTAGAAGACGGCACGCTTGATTTACCGGATCGTGTATTAAAGGAACTTGATTTTGTTCTCTGCTCTGTTCACTATAATACAAAGTTGTCAGAGAAAAAACAGACCGACCGGATCATACGTGCCATGGACAATCCTTATTTCAATATCCTGGCCCATCCGACTGGACGCCTAATTGGTGAACGGGGGCCATATGCTATGAACATAGAAAAAATCCTCCATGCAGCAAAAGAGCGGGGATGTTATTTAGAGATCAATGCTGCACCTCAGCGACTGGATTTAAATGAATTTCATGCAAAAATGGCCAAAGATATTGGAGTTAAATTGTCTGTATCAACAGATGCACATTCCATTGACAATCTTTATAACATGCGGTTGGGTGTATACCAGGCAAGAAGAGGATGGTTGGAAAAAGATGACATTTTAAACACAAGGCCCTGGAAAGAATTAAAAAAACTCTTAAAACGATAAAAAAAGGCTGCCTGATTTGGCAGCCTTTTTTATAAGTATATTGAATAAACTTATTTTTTTTCGGATTTCACATGAAGTCCGCATTCTTTTTGTTCAGGATTTTCCCACCACCATCTTCCGGCTCTTACATCTTCACCTTTTTTTACTTGTCTGGTACATGGTTCACAACCGATGCTTGGAAAATCATTATCATGTAATTTGTTATAAGGAATTTTATTTTCCCTTATATACTCCCATAATCCTTCTTCTGTCCAATCAATCAAAGGATTTACTTTGATCAGGTCATGAGCCTCATCATATTCAACAGCCTGAAGGCCGGTTCTTGTGACAGATTGCTCTCTTCTCAGTCCTGTTATCCACACATCCATTCCTTCCAAAGCTCTTTCGAGAGAATCAATCTTACGGATACGGCAACATCGTTTTCTGTCTTCAATGCTATTGTAAAAAAGGTTAATCCCTCTTTCTCTCACCATTTCTTCTACATCTTTCTGATCAGGAAAATAAACATCCATTTTTATTCCATAAAACGCATTTGTTTCATCAATCAATTTATACGTTTCAGGGAAGAGTCTCCCGGTATCAAGAGTTGCGATGTTCACACCTTTATCTATTTTGCACAAAACATCTGTAACCGCTTGATCTTCAGCGCCGAGACTAGAAGTGAAAACCATTTGATCCTTGAAATTTTTTACAAAATAATTCAGAATTTCCTGGGCACTTGCTCCTTCCAGTAAGCTATTTATTTCCTTTGCTTTTGCTGAATTTGACATACACTTTAATTTTAAGTTAATATATTTTTTTATTTAAAATGACAAATTTAATTAGAAAAATTTAATTTAATATTTATCATTAAAAAATTTAATTGCGCAAATTTAAAAATATTTTCTTTAAAAAGCAATAAATCTTTTACCTTTAACATATCGGCTATAGCGTGTCATATTTTATATGACATTAAAATATGATTAACCCCAAACGAAACCATTTGTTTTATTATATTTGCATCTTTAAAATATGTATAATTGCAGTATATGCAACATTCTTTTGATTTACACTGCCATACAAATGCTTCAGACGGAACGATGGGGCCATCTGAAATTATTGACCTTGCTGTCAAGTTGGGAATAGAATTACTTGCTATAACAGATCATGATACTGTTAAAGGGATTCCTGAAGCACATAAATGCTCAAGTAAAAAAAATATAACTGTGATCCCCGGTGTTGAAATAAGTACTGCATTTACTCCCGGAACAATGCACATATGCGGTTATTTTATTGACATTGAAAATGAAGAGCTTAATAAAGGATTGGCATTTGTGCAAGGCTCCAGGGAAAACAGGAATCCCAAAATCATAGAAAAACTGAATCAGACAGGCATATCTATCTCCATGGAAGATGTTCAAAAACAAGCTGGCAATGATCAGATCGGAAGGCCGCATTTTGCCAGGGCATTAATAAAAAAAGGATATGCAAACAATTTTGAAGAAGCTTTTAATAAATATTTAGGGAAAGGGGCTCCGGCTTACGTGAACCGTCCGCGCCTGGCCTTTGAAGAAAGTATTGAATTAATACACGGCGCCGGTGGAATAGCTGTCATTGCTCATCCTTCTTTGCTTAATCTTGCCTCTGATGAAGAATATAAACAGCATTTAAAAATACTAAAAAATAAAGGGCTGGATGGCATTGAGGCATTTTCAGGCCATCACTCGACAAAAGAATGTGAGCTGTTCTACCAAATCGGGAATGAATTGGATATGATCATCACAGGAGGTAGTGATTTTCATGGAGAAAACAATCCGGGAGTAAACCTGGGGTCATTTTATCTCCCGAAAGAAATAACAAAAAATATCCCGAAAACATTTTTAAAATATTATCATAAAACAATTTTAAATACTAATTAGTGTCTGTCTATAATGTCGAGTGTTTGTTCTATAATGTTAAAGTTCGAGGCGGAACAAAAATCTTAAACCGCAG
>CAYMKE010000130.1:0-8602 GCA_964390955.1 uncultured Bacteroidales bacterium
AGGATAGATATAGATCAACTCATTAAGGAAAATAAAAAAAATCATTGGTTAAAAGAAGAAAATATTTCATACATTGCCATGTGTGAAGATCACAATGAGAATGTATGGATCGGCACATATAACCATGGCATCATAAAGTTCGATACTGAAAAGAAAGAGCTGAAACAATTTGATGTTCACAAAAAAGAATATATCAACAGAGTTCCTGTAATTATAGAGGATCAAAATAAAATGCTGCATATAGGAGCATTTTATAACCATCACTTTTTATTTGACCCGGTAACAGAAAAAATAATCGACACCATCAATTCTTCTTTAAGAATACGTTCTGCAATGGTTGATGATTCAGGAAATATTTGGACCGGCGGGGTCAATGAACTGATCGTGTATTCCGGGAAAGATTATTCACCCCTGGCACATTATAAAGCTGAAGATGATGACAAAAGTATACTTGAAAAAGGGAGTCTGATAGATGCGATATTTCAGGATAATAATAAAAATATATGGATATCAACCAGGCGTAGATTACGTGTGTATTTTATGTATAAAAATAACTTTAATAAATATTTTCATAAAATCAATAACCCTAAATTCAGGGATTATGGAAAAGAATTTTTTGTTGACCGGCAACAAAATTTTTGGTATGGAACGTTTGGAGATGGATTACTGTTATTTGACAAATCACTTCATTTACAAAAACGTTTTTTTGGTAATTCAAGCCGCCTGTCATTTATTTGGTCAATAACACAGGATGAAAAAAATAATATCTGGGTTGGTACGAATAATGGCATCAAGGTCTATGATCCGTTCCAGAAACAATTTATAAGAACCATAAGGAACAATGAGTCAAATAATAATATTTTATCTCATAATTTAGTATATGAAATACTACACGATAGCAAAGGGAATAAATGGATTGCAACAGAGGAAGGGCTTGATTTATTAACACCGGATGGGAAAATAAAACATTTTTCAGAACAAGATGGGATTATTAATAAGAAGGTGAATACAATGGTTGAAGATGCAAAAGGAAATATTTGGATTGGTACTACGTACGGGTTATCATGCTATAATCCCGAAAAAAAAATAGTTAAAAATTATGTATACGACCCCCAAACAGGGAGTGGGTTGAGTAATCAAAAGGTGAATGCGCTACATATAGATAGTACAGGAGTATGGATTGCAACCGATTATGGATTGAACAGGCTTGAGCCGGAAGAAAACACAATAGATTATTTTTTTAAACAGGATGGATTAATAGATAATAAAATAACAGACCTTGGTATAGATATGCAGGGTAACTTATGGATGTTGTCCCGCGTGGGAGTGTCTAGAATGAATGTAAAAACAAAGAAAATCATCACTTTTGATAAAAATGATGGGCTGTCAACAAATTATTCGGGGATGTTTATTAATGACTCTGTTTTATATTTGGGAGGGAAAAACACCGGTTTTTATATGTTTAGTATCAATGATATAAAAATAAATCCAATTGCACCACCTGTTTATATAACAGAAATTCAGGCAAACAATGAAATTGTACAAAAAGGATACGGAAAATGGACGGAAAAAATCATAACATTGAAACACCATCAGTCATCTATACAATTAGAATTTACAGCATTGAATTACCTTTTTCCCGGCAAAAACCATTATAAATATAAATTAGACGGAGTAGAAGAGCAATGGAATATTACATCCGGGAAAAGAAGAATAGCTGTATATAATAATTTGAAACCCGGAAAATATACTTTTTTAGTGGAAGCATCCAATAATAATGGGATTTGGAATAAAAAAACCGAAACAGTACAGATTGAAATATTACAACCCTGGTGGAAGGCATGGTGGGCATATATGATTTATTTATTGATATTTGCAGGGTTAATGTATATATTATTCAGAATGCGAAACATTCAAAAACAACAGGAAAAAGCAAAATTTCAACATGAACAGGACGAATTGAAATTGACATATTTTACAAATATATCCCATGAATTTCGAACCCCTCTTACTTTATTATATGGAATGGTAGAACAATTGTTCAAAAATTCAGAACTTCCGGAATCCATACGTAAACAATTGAATATTCTATATAATTATGCATTAAGAATGAAGAATTTAGTTAACCAGGTGCTTGAATTACGACGGTTAAATATGAAAAAATTAAAACCGGAATATAAATATGCAGATATCATACCCTTTTTAAAAAGAACATATTTTTTATTTGATCCTCTTGCAAAACAGTATGATATACAATATAACTTTGTTTGCCCGTATGACACGTACGAGTGTTTTTATGATGAAGAAAAATTGGAAACAATTCTTCTGAATCTTATTTCAAATGCTTTTAAACATACTCCGGCAAAAGAAAAAATAGTATTTGAAGTTAATATACAAGAACAAAATGATGTAAATGCTGAATCGTCAGAAAAAATGTTGATGATTAAAGTTACAAATACAGGAAAATACATACCCGAAAATGAAATTCATAAAATATTTGAACGATTCTATCAATCTGAATATAAGTCATCTGAAAAAAATGAAGGCACAGGCATCGGGCTTGCTTTATCTAAAGAATTGGTAGAAATATTAAATGGCACTATTTCTGTTGATAGTAAACCGGAAGCAATAATCACGTTTACTGTACTTTTACCCATCCCCAATCTTCCTGCCTCTGTTCAGCTAAATGATAATAAAAATGAATTCATACCTGCAACACATGCTCCTTATCAGGATGTAAGCGAACAAGGCACAGGCGAAAGCGGGGAGAAGATACAAAACGATGATCAACAAGTCATGCTCATAGCAGAAGATAATAAAGAAGTCAGGGCCTTTATTCAATCGTTATTTATTAATAATTATAAAATTATTGAAGCTGAAAATGGAAAGGAAGGATTTGAAAAAACACTAAAATATATGCCAGATATTATAATATCAGACATTATGATGCCTGAATATGATGGATTTCAATTCTGTAATGACATTAAACAAAATGAACAAACAAATCATATCCCGTTCATTTTGCTGACAGCAAAAACAGCAGAGGAACATAAACTTACAGGATACCAAAGTGGTGCCGATGATTATGTCGTCAAACCATTCAGCAGTGACCTTTTAATTGCCCGGGTAAATAATTTGTTGAAAAATCGTGCCAGGTTGAAAGAAATTTATCGTAAACGGTATTTGTTGGACGAAAACCCTGTATCGAATGAAAGTGAAGGATCCGGCAATGTAGATAAGTTCTTAAGCCGGGTGAAAGCATTGGTGAAAGAAAATATGTATATAGAGACATATTCAGTGAATCAGTTAGCCGGTGATCTAAACATCAGCCGTATACATTTGAATAGAAAATTAAAAAGTATTTTAGGCATATCTCCCAGTGAATTTATAAAATTAAGCAGGCTCAATGAAGCAATGCATATATTAAAAACCGAACCAAAATTAACAATATCAGAAGTAGCTTATGATGTAGGATTTAAAGATCTTTCCCATTTTTCAAAGGCTTTTAAAGCACATTATGGAAAAAAACCTTCTGATATTGAAAGAGGATGATTTGAAAAAATAATCAGAATTTAATATCGTTGTTGCCTTTAGTTAAACACGGCGAAGTTATTGTACAGTATAATACAGGTACTGCATAAACATCAATGCAAACGTTAGCATACATCCCAAATTCAATTTTTGATAAAATATTTATTCAAAGATTTCAATATAGCAATTAATTGTCCTGTTGTCTTGCATTTTTTCTGAATTTTATGTAGACGTTTTTCAGGACAAGATACATCATTCTCAGTTATGTCTCCTGTTTCCTTAAAGTCTGATAATACTATTCCTATGAAGTTTATAGTAGTAACAGGTTAGAGCTGTTTTAAGAGCTGTCAATGAACTTTGTTCGGATAAAGTAAACATCGGGTAAGAACCTTCTCAATTCAAAATTTTACAATTTTTTATGGTCTGTAAGATACATTATTTGAATATATGATACATGATGTTACTTGTTTCCAATAATGTATCATGTCAGGGTTTAACTTTAGAACTTATAGTTTTTGATTTCAAAAACACTAAATCATTGAATGATGAAAAATATAAATTACAAAAAAAGTATTATTAATTTGATAGTTGCTTTCATTTTAATAATACCTCAGGTGTCATTTTCCCAGGAAGATTGTTTCAATGGAATGGATGATGACGGCGATGGGTTAATAGACCGCTTTGACCCTGAATGCGAAGATACAATAGATTGTTATATGGAAGGAAAACGCCAACCTGCCAGTGCTTTCCAGCCCTCGCTAATATGTAGTTATGGAACAGATGAAGCAGATTATAGCGTGCCAATGATTGGTGATGTAAATGGAGATGGTTCCCCTGAAATTGTAGCCAATGCTAATTTTGGAATAGTCATAATAGATAATAATTGTAATGAGTTAGGATTTATACATCCTACTTCCCCAAGCAATGCTGATGCAAGCAATGCAGAAACGATTGAAAAAATGCCAGGGGCAGTTTTAGGTGATGTTGATGGAAACGGAGTTATAGACATCTTTTTCCCTGATAAAAATGGACGGGTATACCGTTATGAATGGAATGGCACAATCTTTGAAAAAATATGGGAAACAGCAGATGATATAGCTTATAATGGACGTCCGCGTTTGGATATTTTGGATATCAACAGGGATGGAGATGCAGAATTAATCCCGAATAGTGGATATATGATTGATGCAAAGACCGGTTCGGTTTATAGTGGTGAACTTCCAACCTTGCATAATCCGACAACAGATGGTGATCTGGCCAATACTGGAATATATGGGTTTACAGCAGATGCCGATGCAGGCAATAATGGAAATGAAGGAGATGTAGAACTCATAAGAGGAACCGAGATATACCGGTATGATTTTTCTGCCAACCAGTGGAACCTCATAAAATCTCATTCTACATATGATACCGATATGTGGACTAAACGGGGACAGGTTTCGATTGCCGATGTTGATAATGATGGAGATGTTGATGCGGTGATTAGCTCTTATAACCCTCAATATGGAGTTTCTTCCAGCGAGGTCAGTCAGGTCCTTGTATGGGATATGCAAACCGATGACGTTTATGGCCCTATATCTCCTGCCAACGTGAAAGGTGGCGGAAGGGTCACCATTGATAATTTTGATGATGATCCATTACCAGAATTTGCATATAGTGCTTATGAAAAACTGGTTGCTTTTGATGATGTTACAACATGGGGGGGGACATATGTTTTATGGGAAGAAGCTGTAACCGATGTGGCAGCAAGTGCCAAAACAGGTGTCACTTCATTTGACTTTGACGGTGATGGACTGGCCGAGTTGGTGTATCGTGATGAAGACAAGTTGCGCGCATTCAGGGGAATCGGAGACGGTGCGGGCAATCCTGAAGTCATATTCAATTCAGGAGCCAACTCGTGTATTAGCCAGACAGGAGTAGAATATCCAACTGTGGCCGACATGAATGGGGATGGGTATGCAGAACTCATCGCTACATGCCAAAGCAGGGTCTCCATTTATACCAATGGAGCAGCATATCCCTGGTATCCTGCCAGGCCGATATGGAACACGTTTTCATACAACATTACCAATGTCAATAATGATGGTACCATACCTCAATACATGCAGGAAAACTACCTTGTAGAAGGATATAATAATTTTCTTGCACAAGCTTCCAGTGATTATTCTCATTTTGAACATCCCAGGATTCCTTTACCGGATGCTGTTCTGTCATTCACATACCCTGACAGCTGCCTCGGGAGGAGCGTATGTGTAACGGTAAAAAACATAGGAGATGCAGGCCTGCCAGCAGGTTTTCCGATAGCAATATATCAGGGTGACCCTGAACAAGCCGGGGCAACCTTTCTTGACTCCATCCGTACTACTGAGATAGTCATTGCAGGCGATAGTTTGGAATTGCCTTGCGTATCAATACCGGAATCAGCAAACGGATCATCAATATACATTGTAGCCAATGCAGATGGCACACAACCGGTGCCAATATCGCTCCCCAGTATAGCAGGAGATACGCTTAATGAATGTGATTACACGAACAATATCATAAACGATATTGTAAGTTTCCCTGATGTGAATGCAGTTGCAACAAATGACACAATATGCGAAGGAGATAATATTAATCTGGATGAAACAGGGGGAGAGGCAACAAGCTGGTCATGGACAGGGCCAAATAGTTTTACATCAACACAAAAAGCCCCGTCTATATCTTCAGCTGATTTGTTAGCAGACGGGTTATATATTGTGACAGTAAAAGATAATAACGGGTGTATCAATATGGATACTGTCGACATAATAGTCAAAGAACATGCTAACCTGGTGATTACAAATCCTGATCCTGGTTGTGTGGTAGACTTGACAGATACTGCCATCGTTTCAGGAAGTACAGGCGGACTCGATGATAGAACCACAGATACGATTTCTTTCAGAGACGGCGCTTTCCCGGATGCCGGATATGATGGCACGAAAGATGTTTTTTTTAATGGGGAGGCCGACTGGCAACAAATTGAAAACCATGAAGATGAATCCGTTAAGATGGGGGCATTTATGAGTACTTTGATAAAATGGGATATTAGTTCTATCCCGGCAAATGCTATGGTGAAAGAAGCAAAAATGACATTTACGAATATCAGGGCAACGCCAAGTACCGAATTATTTGAAATATATGAACTGACAAAAGATTGGGATGCCGGGAGTGCAACGTGGAAGATATTATCTACAGGTGTGTCTTGGGAAATAGCCGGTGCACAGGGAGCTACTGATCATGGGTCAGCCATATTGGGAGAAATAGATGCACCCGGGATGGGATATCGTGCATCAAGACATTTCTGTCTGAATAACAATGGAATTGACGTAGTTCAGAATTGGGTAAATGGGACATCTTCTAATTATGGCTTCATTATTCAGGATTATACAAATGTGAATACAAATCAATTTCAACATGAAGGAGAGAGTAATGTGAACCAGCGTCCTATGTTAACCATTGTATATGAAAACCCTGTTCCTGCTTATTCATACTGGCAAGATGCATCGGCAACGATACCGTTAAGCAATCCTGACAGTATTAAAACTGCAGGTACATATTATATTAAATTAGGCGAAGGCGCATGTGCGGATATACAACCCGTAACCGTAACAGTAACAGCCCCCGCGGCAACAGCTGGCAGTAACTCTCCTGTTTGCGATGGAGATTCATTGAAATTAGAAGAAACCGGAGGTGATGCAACTGATTGGGACTGGAGTGGGCCCGATGGCTTTTCTTCAACAGAACAAAAGCCCGTCATCTCACCTGCAGGTACTGCACAAGCCGGTACATATACTGTCACTGTTACAGATGCCAGCGGCTGCGAAAACACGGATACTGTTACCGTAGCCATCAATATACCAAATGCAAATGCCACCACAACAACAGATACTATCTGCGAAGGAGATAACATCAGCCTGAATGAAAATGGTGGTGATGCTGAAAGTTGGTCATGGGAAGGGCCTGACGGGTTTATTTCAGGTATTCAAAATCCAACCATTAGTTCTGCTGCCACTTCTGCTGATGGAAATTATATTGTAACCATTACAGACGATGGCAACTGTACAGCTAAAGATACTGTTAATATAACTGTTATAGAACAACCCAATCTTGTCATCACAGACCCTGATACTGCATGCCCGTCTGTAGATTTAACAGATACAGCTATTACTTCCGGCAGTACAGGAGTAATACAAGGAACATCAGAAGACACGATTGTGGCAAACGAAGATGCCTATGTTCGGGGAGGAACTTATTCCGGTGATAATTATGGTTCATCAACAGATTTGCATGTGAAATTATCAACGGGTAACTCTCACCGCATCACATATTTAAAATTTGATTTATCAGGGATTAGTTCTGTAACCACCGCTACATTTAGAATTTATCAATCGTACAATGATGGTTCAGCAACACAAACTTTAAAAATAGTCAATGATAATACCTGGGCAGAAGGAAGCATCACGTATGATACAAGGCCTACAAATATAGGTAGTACAATAGGGTCATGGAATATAGGCAGCAATGGCTGGAAGGAAGTTGACATCACAAACGAAGTGAATGCGGCAGCAGGAGGGCAACTTTCCCTAATAATTGAAGGTGAATCCAGCCAATATGCCGAATATAATTCAAAAGAAAATGCCACAAACAAACCAGGGATAGCTTATGTTACTGGAAGTAATGTTACCTACTGGACAGATGCTTCTGGCACCACAGAACTCAGCAAACCCGACAGTGTAACCACATCCGGAACCTATTATATAAAAGCAGGCAATGAACCATGTGCAGACATCGAACCTGTAAATGTAGTGATTGATTGTTGCCCCGACAGCCTCATCACCGGTGCAACTATCACAGACGTGGAATGCTATGGAGATAATACCGGCGAAATAATTGTAACTGTAGATCACGGAACGTCTCCATATGAATATAACTGGACTACAACCGATGGATCCGGAACAGACAATGATGATGAAGGCAACCAGACAGGCCTCACGGCAGCAGGTGACTACAAAGTAGTTGTTGAAGATGCTGAAGGATGCAAAGATTCTGC
>CAYMKE010000131.1:0-8574 GCA_964390955.1 uncultured Bacteroidales bacterium
AGGTTGAGAGGTTGAGAGGTTGAGAGGTTGAGAGGGTTTAGAAGTTGGGAGGTTGGTATGGGATTTACCCGATAACTTTTAAAGTAGCGGGGACGCTACGGACAACGACTACCCGGCGTAGTGTTTTTTATTTTCATTAATACCCCAATGCAAACAGCGACAATTAAATGCTGACAAGTGGCTGATATGAATGTGATATAACTGACTTACCATTACTACAGTATAATAATAAAAAAAACGTTTTCTAAGAGTCACTATTTACCATTGAATTTTAAATATTGATATATTTTTTTATGGGATTCATTCAGGTCTTTTCTCATATTTTGTGTATAAGGGTTAAATCGCTGAAGGTCTGTAAAAAGCTGCCAGGTATCGTTGCAGGTTTGTTCGATGATTTCGAGTAATTTATTATATCCCAATGTACTGATACTGGATTGTTTCAGGTTAATATCTGCCAATACCCTTCCTACATAATGCGTGATGCCCTGAGAATATGCAACCATTTTATCGTGTTCCTCGGGAGACATTTCTTCAACTCTCATTTTTTTTGTAGAAAAATAATCTTTCCATTGGTTAAAGTGATCTTCTTTTGTCTTAACATTTGACATAACAATGGGTAATTTCTCATCTGAATCAGGATAGGAATCAGGCCCAAACATTGGGTGTGTTGCAATGATTTCGGCTTCTTCAGGAAGATATTTCTTCATCCATTCTACAGGGTAAACCTTTACAGAACATGTATCAAAATAGGTTACATTGGATTTGAACAAGTGTTTATTTTCTGACAAAAACGGTTCAAATGCTGATATAGCTATGCAGAAAAAAATAGCATCGCAATTAAAAATACTTTTACTATCTGCAATTTCAATATTCTCAGGCACTTCTTGTTCTGTAAGGCCTCTTCTGGAATATACTTTTACATGATGATTTTCTGCTAAAATACCGGCCCATAACCGGCCAAATCTTCCATATCCATAAACTGATACAGTCTTTCTCTTCATTTATATGTAATTAATTTGTATAAAATAAAATAATTACAAAGGAATGAAAAAAAAATGAAGATTTATTAACACTAATTCTTTTTTTATGGCTTTGAGCTGTTCTCGTAAATAAAATTTTGATGTTAATATCGACAAAAAATTCGCCATGATATATTATAAAATTTTTATATATACATTAAGGTTATTATCTTTGAAGTAACAATACATTTAATTATTATCATGATGACAAAAAAAGCAGTATTCCCGGGCACTTTCGACCCTTTTACAATTGGACATGAATCTCTTGTAAACAGGGCAGTAGATTTGTTTGATGAAATTATTATTGCCATTGGTGTGAACCCTGAAAAAAAAGCACTTTTCCCTATTGAAGAGAGACTGAAGTGGATTGACGAAATATTTCAACATATTGATAAAATCAGTGTAGAAAAATTTGAAGGCCTGACAGTGGATTATTGCAAAAAAATGGATGCTAAATATATATTAAGAGGGATTCGGACTGCATCAGATTTTGAATATGAAAGAGCAGTAGCTCAGAATAATAAAACATTGTACCCGGATATAGATACCATATTTTTGCTCACATTGCCTGAACATACACCTGTAAATTCCACCATTATAAAAAACATATACATAAATGGCGGAGATGTCAGTAAATTCATCCCTCCTTCTATTTATAAAGCGATAAAAAAATTTAAATTATCAAAATGACAGGAAATCTTTTTTATTTTGTGCTGATAAATATTTTCTTCTTTGGGGCAAATCTTTTTTTAAAAGCCGGAGATGTCATTATTTATGGAAATGCCCCTTCTTACAAGGGAAAAAAAATTCCTTTTTACCAAAAACACAACCCCATATTACAAAACGATATACAAGTGTCTACTGCAAATGTCGATTCCACAGGTAATTTTCATTTCAGGTTAAATATTGACAAAACCCATAAAATATATTCATACCCGGGAATTTTTAAGGCATATTTTTTTGTAACACCGGGACATAAATATGAAATCCGTTTGCCGGAGAAAGCCGAAAAGACGAATGCAAAAAAGCTGCATTCTCATTTTGAGGAGAAAGAATACCACATAAAGGCTGTTCAATGTGTTAATTTACAAACAAACAATCCGGTTCCTGCATCATTGGAATTGAATAATATCATTGCGAGGTTTAATAATACTTATGATGAATTTTATGATACTTATGCCAGAAAAGCGATATATCAAAACATTAAAATTCATGAAGTTGATTCATTGATTAATATTTTAGAAAAAAAATTTGAACATATTAACGACTCCTTTTTTAATGAATATAAAACATATCAATATGCAAAATTAAAATATACTGCTTTAAAACACAATGAAAGCAAAATCATTAAAGACTATTTTTCCGGACCGGTTTTGTACCATGTTCCTTCATATATTACATTGTTTAACAGCTTATTTCACCGTTATTTTTTAAATTTTCCCGGTTGTGGACAGACATCCGGTGACATTCTCAATATTATTAATAATGATACCAGTTATCAAAAACTATCAACGTGTTTAAATGTAAATCCTGTTTTGTCAAAAAACGAACCGTTAAAAGAAATGGTGATCATGAAAAATGTATACGAGGGGTTCCATAACCAACGTTTTTCAAATCATTGTTTATTTCTATTGCTTGATTCTTTACATTATAATACATCCATTGCTCTTCATAAAAACATGGCAAAAGAAATAAAGGAGAGGGTAAAAACCATGGTCATTGGCCATGAAGCACCTATATTTAAATTGCCCGATAAAGACAGTAATTTAACAGGTTTGAATGATTTTAAAGGGGAGTATGTATATTTGAATTTTTGTTCCATTCAGAGTTATGAATGTCAGCTTCATTTTACCCTTTTTGATGATTTATTAAAAACATTTGATGAACACCTGGAAATAGTAAGTATCATTGATGCATCCTCATTTGGATCTATGAAATTATTCCTTGAAAACACTTCAAATGAAGGTATTTTTTTGTATTTAGGCAAGCATAAAGACTTATTAAAAAAATATAATGTGAAGGCATATCCTTCTTATTTTCTTATAGACCCTTCCGGGAATATAGCCCTGTCTCCGGCAGATCCTCCTGATAAAGAATTTTCCGAAAAATTTTTAAATATTACCAAAAAAGCAAAATAAGGATTTGTAAAAAATTTAATTGCTGCTATAGATACCCAAAACAAGTTGTTTTTATAGCAGCAATTTATTAAATAGTGTTTGCTCATTTAGCCAGTAAACTGCTCATTTTGGGTCTTCGCAAGCTTCATTATCGGACATTATGATCCAAACACTTAACTTTATGGACAGGCACTAAATACACCTGTCAAGCATTCCCAAAAATTATTTTAGCAGCTTGTGCAAGTATTTCTGTAGAGCATCCGTGGGTACACACTACTGTTTTGTATTCGGGAAGTACTGTAAATTCGAATGGTGAGTTGGTTACCACGATAGTAGGTTTTCCCCAGCTAATGATTTCTTTTACAAAATTATTCCCGTCTAAATGTCTTCGTCCATAATAGTTTGTAATAACAATTACATCCGCTTGTTCATAACGGTCTTTAATCCGTCTGCGGTCATTTTCTGTGAATGTAATCTCCGTCTCGATACTGCCAACATTTTCAGACTGATCAAGCATTTTTTCCCAGAAGATAGAAGGATGGCAGTACTGGGTGTTTATATTGTAATGCATTGGGTTTATTTGTTCTATAAGCAATACATTTTGTTCTTTTGATAAAGGCAAAATATTTTGCTCGTCTCGCATTACTTTAACTACTTTTTTTGCAAGGTCGTTTACAATATTGATAACGTCCGGGTTCGCAATCCCCTCTCCTGCTTTTTCCGGCGGTTTAATTCCTGTTTTAGATTCTTTGTCAAAGAAACCATAATCATATTTTACTCCGAGGGTCCGGGTAATGGCATCATCTAACCGGGATTCTTTTAGTTTGCCATTTTTCACAGCGTCTACAATTTGTGGAAAAACTTCATGAATGATAGGCCCTTCATCACGAATCAGTAACAGGTCTGCACCTGCATTCAATGCTTTGATCAATGCATCAATAAATTCAAATCTTGAAATGATTCCCCCCATGGCCATGGCATCTGTAGTAATTGCTCCTTTAAATCCAAGGTCATTCTTTAAGAAGTCGGTAAGGATTGTTTTAGAAAGAGTTGCAGGAACATCTTCAGGTTCAATTTTAGGATAAGCAGTATGAGCTGTCATCACAGCAGGCAAACCTTCTTTAATGAGCGCTTTGTATGGTTTAATATGTTCTTCAAGTTCGTCCGGGGACAGGTCAATAACCGGCAAGCCGGAATGTGCATCGGATGCAGATTCGCCTCTTCCGGGAAAATGTTTGCCTGTAGCAATAATACCGGCATCGCGCCAACCATTTAATGCTTTTTTAGCATATTTGATGACAGTATCTGCATTATCGCCATAACTCCTAACACCAATTTCAGGATTTTTAGGGTTTGTGTTTACATCGAGAACACATGAATGAGTCCATGAAAAGCCCAATGGCAACAGTTGATTGCCAATAGCCCAATGCATATCGTAAGCATTTTGAGGGTTCCCGTCTATAGTCAGCCCCAATGCATTGGGAAACTGATGAGCACCTCCGTAATAATAGTCCCCGTTTTGATCTCCTTCAAAATCAAAGGTAATATGCAGAGGAAGTCCCAGGTCACTGTTCAATGATGCTTGTTTCAATGTGTTCAGGAAATTGCAATATTCGGCATTGGTAACATGCGGAACCGGTATATCCGGTACATAATCTTTCATGGTTCCTGATGGTACACGTAGCATTCTGTGAGCAAACTCAGGCGGTGTACACCCCGGGTCATGCCATGCTGTTCTTACTCTCCAATAAAACCCGACACGGATTCCGGCCGGAGTGTATTTTTTAATGCGATAAAGAATTTCCGGGGTAATAACTGTCCCGCAATAACCTAATACAAGGCATTGCCCTACTTTTTGTTCCAGTGTCATTTTGGACAGGATGTCTTCGATAAATTTTTTCTTTTCCATAGTTTTTGTTTTAATAATAAAAAAAATGTATGTTGGGTTAATTATTTGCCAATCAAAGAAAAGAGGTATAATAAGAAGAATATCAATGCGCCTCCCGCGATCGTCCAAAGAATCCCTTTCCAGTCTTGCTTTTCAAATTTTTCAAATTCCCAATTGGATTTTGGAAACATTTTTTTATAGTCGAAGCGATGGGGGGTTTCCATTGATAACTGAACCTGACGTGCGTCTTCTTCTTTATCAGCTATAGCCGGAGTCTTCATTTTTGCATAAAACTTATCCAGAGTCTCCTGATCGTCTTTTCTTGTGTACACTGCTACGATCATTAAAATAAGGAAAGGCCATAGTGTTCTAAATATCAGCCTTATTGTTTCATTTAATGCCTGGGGGTTTTTCTCCAGGTTAAATCCGATGGCATCCAGAAATACCAATTCAAGTGACAGCATTCCTGATCCGTATACTTGTCCTTCTTTATTTACCTTTAACCCTTGTACCCAAAAAATAGAGGTTTCCGGGGTTTTGTATATTTTTTCAAACTTTTCTCCAGCTATAAGAGGTTCAGGCCTTTTGTCTTCTGCCAGGCCTTTCCGGTTTAGCCGGTTCCATAAATCTATTTCTTTTCCTCGTTGTTCAACATCTACTTTTCGTGCCGTGTATACTTTGCTTAACGTCTGTGATTCAATTGTTTTTGCCAGGTAATCATTTGTTCTGACACCCGGAAACAATGGAATAATAACTTGCAGGATCACAAAAAGAAATGCAGTAGACAAAGCCGATGCCCATGTACCGATACGATTGGCACGCCTCCATTTCATGCCAAGCCAGAAACCGGCTGCAATGACAATATAAAATTCCCATATTAATTTTATGAGTTGGAATACATTGTCAAATTGCCTTGCAATTAATACACTTCCAATTACGATTACCACGCCTAATCCGGCTCCAATTCGCACATATGTTTTTTCTGTAAAGTTTTGAAAAAAAGGTTTTATTAAATTATGTGTCAATAAACTGGAAGTTGTAATCATTAATGCTTCGGCGGTAGACATCAGAGCTCCCATGAGGGCGGCTATCATAAGTCCTACCAGGCCTATTCCCAATGAACCCAATAATTCACGCGTTGCAATTCCCCATAAGTAATCAGGGTTGCTTAAGTGGTCTTTATACAAAATCACAAGCAATAGTGCAGTAACTCCCCAAAACAATGTAGCAGCCCTTTTCATATAAATACCAGTGGTAAATCCTGATCTTGCTGTATATTCATCTTTTGCAGAACCCGTGGCAAGCAATTGATTAGCCTGTACACATGTGGTTATCAGTAATGTAATCATGATGGTCAACAGGTAATACCAGGTGAAATCAGTCATGGCTGGAGAACCCCATATATTAAATGTAGCTTCGGAAAGATTGGATTTGGCTGTAGCGATTACCCCGGAAATGCCTTCTACATTAAATGAATTTTGTATTTCTATATATGCAGCCGGCAACAACAGCAATGATAATATTAAAATCAAAATCCCCTGCAGGATGTCACTTAAAAAGGCGGCCTCCAATCCGCCAAAGCCGGCATATATTATAACGACAAACGCCACAAACCATATAATAAATCCTTCACTCAGGTATGAAAATTGGCGGCGCGGTTCTTCGACTCTTAATTGTTCAAGTTGTTGTTCTTCTGCAGGGGTTAAAAGCCGGTAATCTTTTTCTTCAAGTTGTTCAAGTTGTACTGCTTTTTGGTGTTCTTTCTTTTCCTGTACTGTAAGTTCCGATACAGGTTTTTCGGTAATGGCAGAAATGGTACGTGACATGGCCGTAAAGCCTAACCCGATAACGATCATAAAGAAAAATGCACTCACAATGGCATAAAACCCGGCAAGTCCTTTTGAATTGTAACGTTCTTCAAAAAAATCGCCAAGGGTTATGGTACGAAGACGCCGGTACCATATAGAAGTTATCCAAAATACCGGAAGGTGAAAAATACCAATGAGCTGTTGCATTATACCTGCTAATCCGTTTCTGGACACAATAACAGACATCCCCACGGCATTTTCTGCTGAAGTACCTTGTCCAAATGCAGCGAATGTCTGAACAAATTTGCCAAAACGCCTTCCTCCAAGAAAATAATCTTCCTGGTTTTTAATTCTCCTTGCTGCATAGTATCCTATCCCGAGTATTACTACAAAATATAATAAAATTGTAATAATGTCTACAATTTGTAATCCCAACATGTCTTTTTATTTTTTTTGATTTTACATTTTTTGATTTGGTAAAATTAATTTTTGAGGAACCAATATCCTTATTCCCTTGGCCATATCAGGTTTTTGTATCCGTTTGACAAGGCGTTCAACCGCCAATTGAGCAATCGCAGGGTAATCAACATCTATGGTAGCGGGCCTGGGCGAGATCCTGTTCAGGTAAATATCTACATTGTCGGATGAAACTATGGAAATGTCTTTCCCTATTTCTATATTCCGGTTATGAAGCTCATAATAAACATCCATTGCCAATTCATCGTTGGCTACAAATAAACCGGTAGGCCGTTCTGCTTCGGGAATGGAAAGCAATTCTTCTATCATATGCTGCACAATGTGGCGACCCAGTTCAGGCTTCCAAAAGTTGCTTTCATTCTGATATGACGAGGAGAAAACTCTGCCGTTAATTCCTTTTTGCCCGGCAACCCATTGAAACTCCCTGCTTACTTCCTGAAAGCCATAATGCTCTTTAATTGGGTTAAAAAAAGCAATGTTTTTATGTCCCGAATTGATCAGGTAATCAATACTGATGCGCGCTCTTGCTCTATAATCAGGCAACACCCAGTCAATGCCTGCTTCAATATAATTCGAACCCAGTATTCCAATACACGGAAAATCTAATACCTCCTCCTTTAAATCATGCGGTATATCTCCCATCAATATCAACCCGTCAAAACGATTTTCGGATATAAGGCCGGAGAGATTTTCATTGTCTTTGTGGGTAACAGATAACAAAAGGTCATAAGCCTTTAATGCCTGCTCAATATAAGACAAAATTTTAAGGTTTTGTGGCAACTCCAGGAATTCCATTGGCAATCCGGCTAACAATAAACTGATAATACCTGTTTGAAAATGATTTCCACGATGAGTTTTATATCCTGATTTACGGGTGTAAGGGGTATATCCTGATTCTTTAGCTATTTTCAGAATTTTTTTGGCTGTTTCCGGATGCACATCACCTTTACCGGAAAAAACTCTGTGGACTGTAGTTATAGACACATTAGCCTTTTGAGCAATATGATGCAATGTCATAATGTAAATTTTTCCGTAAATATATTTCAATTTTCCGTAAATTCAAAATAAATTTTTCTTTTTTTTTATAAAATTTTTCATCTGTTTGTAATTGAGTTAATTGAGTTGATTGAGTTGATTGAGTTGATTGAGTTAATTGAGTTGATCAGGTTGATTGGGTTGATTGGGTTGATTGAGACATGTGTGATTTGAGAGATTTCTCCGATAACTTTTCCAAAGTTTAAAACTTTGGAAAAGTTCATTTATAA
>CAYMKE010000132.1:0-8529 GCA_964390955.1 uncultured Bacteroidales bacterium
CTGTCACATATCCTGTCCACCCGGTAAATTTATAAATATTAGAATCCGGGGATACCTTTATTTTTACTTCTGTTCCCTGGTTAAATTCACTTCCTTCCGGCCATTGTTTTATAGTTCCGTTTGCATGGTCTATATTTAACTGATACGTCGGAATAGGCGTGAAGTTGGCAGTAGCAGTAATGGATGAATCCATGGTGATTTCGACATATTCATCAGTGCTGCTTACATCTCCACTCCAATGATCAAAGGTATATCCCAGGATGTCTTTGGGGGCAAGGGTTACACGTTCTCCTTCTCGGTACAGTCCACTGGCCGGAAATACTTCTCCATTGTTTGCTGTAACAGTCAGCTGATGTAATACAATGGGAGCTGTTTTGGCACCGGCCTCCCATGCAGGTTTCCCGTATTCATATGCTCCGATATCGGGTGCGCTTCCTGCCACGTGGTCATTACAATAGGTATACACCCCGCTATCAATAGCTTCTAAAGCGTCAGCAGTAAGTGTAAAACCGCCATTATCTGGATCGGTGAAATATGTGGATACCAGGCCGGAAGGATTGACATTATTTGTTACAATTCCGTTTACTTTCCAATCGTCATGGATGGCTGCAAAATTATTTTGTAAAAATGCATTTTGGGCATGTTTGTCCATATCAAAGCCTGTACCAATACTTCTGCTGCTGCTTGTTTCAGCTTCCCTTATGGTATTATTCCATATCCAAAGATCGTCGGCACCATTTACAGCGATAGCAAAGCCAATATCATAAATCACATTATGATCTATAATGAATCTTGCCGGCCTATAGGGTACATACTTGTATATATCTGAGGGATCTCCCAACCCCCAATCAACATATATACCTATTTGTAGAAATTCCGGGGCACCATGCAGTATGTTATGGTCAATCCTCATCCAATTTTTATTTTCCCCGGCTTCATCAAGAAAAGCTGCATCATAAGCCCTTGCACATGCATTATAAATATGGTTATGGTGTACACGGGCCATCCCTTTAGAAGTTGAATCGGAATTTACTATGTTTCGAATAGAAATGCCTGCATGGGTAGTATTGAAAATAGTATTATATCCTACATTATGATCTTTTGTTTCTACATTTCGCTTTCCGAAATTGATGGCACCGGCTTCTGTAACCATATAATTAACATCATGAATAAAACAGTTGTATACTTTACTGGCTTCTCCAATAACAGAAACAGCTGAGGCAGAACTGTAAACGATGGTACTGTTTTTTAACATATTGTTTGTCCCCGATAAAATAAGTCCCGATTGCCCATTCCATTGCACCTGAAAGTCGCCCGAGCAATCGTAGCTATGGGTAACATATTTTACATTTAAATTATCGAATACATTGTTGCTGGCTGATGAAGTATTAAGTCTACTAAAATAATCGTCATCTGTAGTTATAGACGTGGCAAACAGGTGCAAATCTTTTATGGTCACATTGCTGAATGTCCCCCCGGCCTCCGGCCTGAATGCATACGGATATTTTTTGGCTTCTACCAGGTTAGCTTCTCCTAAAGAAGAAGCCGGAGCACCGCCATCAGGCATTTTGATGTATAATGTATCATTGTGTTTCCACCATTCTCCATTGGAAAGCAATGCAGATACCCCACCGGATGCTGCAACTGCAGAAGGAGTAGGATTGAATAAATAATACCGGCTGCCATTCCCAATATGCCAATTGCCACAACTTTTATAACGGCCACTTCCCCCTGCCCTGGCACGAATTTTTCCGTCAACGATATCTAATATGGGGCCTGTCCATCCCTGCCCGTCCATCTTACATTTTGGGTTTGAGAGATTTATATAAATAGACGCTCCTTCCCAGCGGGTTGTATCTTCATCTTCAAATTCAAAATCTAATATTTCGCCTTCGTTCCAACTTATTTCTTCAACCCCGTTCATGGTGGCAAGTGTCGGAGCCATTACAAAATCATCGCTTGTTTGGTTTGGCCAGCGGGCAAAATAAATCATCTTCCCATCTACAAATAATTGGTTTGTTTGTTCTCCCTCTGTAACATCCCAGTCCATAATGGTACTGTACACGCCATTCCCTTCATCTGTCCAGTTTAAGAGAGGTTCACAACCATTTATAATGACTGTATCTGAGCCATTTGGCTGGATGGTGATGTTGTCATGTCCATCTTCAATTCTGACTTCTTCTCTATAAGTACCGGCATGAATAATGACATTATCCCCTGCATTTGCGTTGTTTACTGCTTCTTGTATGGTGGAATATGTTTGTCCGCTGCCCACATGAATGTCAGCTGAATATGAATTCATTCCACTGTACCAAAAAATCGAAATAATTAAAAATAGTGATTTTATTGTTCTCATAGTTTTGTAGTTTTATTTAAATAATCATTACTTATTCGGTTTCATTTTCATATATTTATATTTAAGTTACTAAGTTTTTAAGTTGAGAGGTATAGAAAGTTTAGAGGTTGAGAAAGTTTAGAGGTTTAGAGGTTGAGAGGTTGAGAGGGCGTGTGAGATAGGGGTGTGTTGCCCCTTATATCCTCTATACCTCTATATCCTTTATACCTTTCTTTCCCTTTTATAATCATGCGCGTGTGTGTCAAAAGCTTTGTCATGGAGGTTTCATATGTTTATTTTAAATTTTACTCACTTCGTTCATGAGATCGCTATGCTTAGTTCAATGGTCATATGGAACCTCCTTTTAGCTGGGATACAGTGTTTTAGTTGTGTTCGCCCAAATAATCATGCGCGTGTGTGTCAAAAGCTTTATCATGGAGGTTTCATCTATAAAAAATAAAATCCAAATTTTAACATCGAATATACAACATTTTTTTTTGGATTTAAGAATCAACAACACAAAATATGTATCATAATGACAACAATGTATCACCTTGACAAACATTTTCAAAATTTTGATGATTGAGCCGCCGGTTTCAAACCATCGAAATAAAAATAATAGATATGTTCATCGTTTTCTATAATTTTTTTATTGGGCAACTTAGTATTGGTGATATAGCCCTTTAGCCCAAACAGCATCTTTTTTAAATTTATCATAATCGATATCAATAGTTACTTCTCCTTCGAGTTTCAGGTATTTATTGTATTCCCTGTTGTTTATATTTGACTTGGTGAGCTGTCCGCTTTTTATTCTTTTTTCAAGCCTTTTAAACCCCCTGTTCCTGTTGTATTCATCTTTGCGGGCACGAAGATTTGAATAGTTAACAATGAGCTTTGGCGTTTCGTTTTTTGTAAAGCTATGGGTTGTACCATCACTAAATTCTGCAGACAATATTTGTGACTTTATCGCTTTACCTTCATTTTTAACCCTGGCTCCAAGGATATATTCGTATCCGTTTTCATCCAGGGCTTCAATGTTGTTTTTTGAAAGCAGCCCGGAATCTGCAATGACTACAGATTTATCCAGGTTAAACTTTTGACTTATTTTTTCAAGGAAAGGAAAGGAAAGGAAAGGAATCAATGTATTCCCTTCATAAGTATTCCCTTCATAAATGTCGTAGCCAATAGCATATCCACCCAGGCCAACAAGCAAACCAATAAATACCAGGAAACATTTCTTCATTGATTACTCCAAATCCAATGCGGTCATAAATTTTTCCGAAAATGGTTTCTGGGCCAATGGTGCGGATATTTGCATTTTGCAACGATACAAATACCTTGTCAACAGCCGCATCATACTTACTGTCAAATAGTCTTGGCTGCAATGAAAGTTCTTCGATCTCCTGTTTGCCAAATTAGAAAGTTTTTCAATTTCGTGCTGCGTTGTGGCGCAATCTACTGTTTTTACAACTTTATACCGCCCCTGACTTTCTGTATTACTTGAATAAAAATGCTTCCCAAGCGGTTCTTGAGTTTTCTAACAACCATAATAAAAAATCTGCAACACCCAAATATAAAAATATTGTTAATTTTCAATTATTTAAGTGGGTGTTGCAAAAATATGCGGAAAACAGGAAATCATTGATTATGTTAAATTATTCTACAATAAATAATTTATTTAAGGCACCTTTAGGAGTATCCAAAGTCAACACATAAGCTCCTGATTGCAATTGTGCAACATCAATTTGTTGAATATTTTCTTCATTAATCTCCATGACTGTCTTACCGGTTAAATCGCTAACAATAGCAGCATTTACTTCTAATCCTGAAATATTAAGGATCTCAGTAACTGGGTTTGGATAACAATTAACCAATGATGGTAATTCATTATCATCAATCCCGGATACACTAAAATTAGCAGTGATGGTTTTATCTGCATCCATGGTAACATTTGTTGGATTTGTTGTACCACTTATATCTCCACTCCATCCTGTAAAGTTACTTCCTGTATCGGCTACAGCAATAAGTGTCACTGTTGAATTTGAATCATACGAAGCCTGATCAGGAGTTATTGTTATGCTGCCATTTCCAACAACATCCGTTGTTAGTGAAAATTGAGTTGAGCTTGAAGGAGGTGTATAAGAAGCTACACCAAGTGATAAATAACGAACTTGTACTGTACGCTTTGAGGGATAATTTTCACCACTTTTCCCTGTAAAAGTAAGTGAACTAATCTTGCTAATATCGGCCCAAGAACCACTCACATCAATTTCATCAACTTTCCATGTTGTATCCATATTGATTTGATGTTGTGAATAACTAGACCCACCATCAGTATCTTTCAGCAATAGCACAAAACCTGGTTCAAATATAGTATCTGCTTTGGTTTCAATAATAATCTTAGGCGTACCAGATATATTGAGAGGTATACTATCAAAATGTAAAATAATCTCATTATAAGATTTTAAAACATGGTTTATGTTAAGAATCCCATCTTCTTGTAAGAGGTTAACTCCATAAGGCTGTACTAGTTCCCAATAAAATACAGTATCGGATCCGTTGATTTTATCGATCGTTGGGCCTGTAAAATTATTCACATATTTACTTGGTGTATATTCATACCATTGTGAATAAGCATTTATTAAAAGAAATGCACTTGCTAAAATAAAAAGAGTTATCTTTTTCATAATAAATTGGTTTAAGGTTAATAAATTGTTAATGAATTATTTTTTATTAATTATTAATAAGTCTCTGAAAATTTTATTATTCACAGAGATTTGCACTATATAGCCTCCGTTTTGCGTTATGCCTAACAGTTCAAAAGGAATGCTTATATGACTATTTTTAAAAGATTTATCATATAATTTAGTTCCTGTCAAATGATATATTTGAATGTTAACACTCCCATTAAGGTTTTCTATTGTAAGGTTAAGATTTTCGCCAGAGTTTGGATTGGGATATAAATTGATGCCATAATCTGAAAAGTTATCCTTGATGCCTTCAGTAATATCAAAATTTGCTGTAATGGTTTTATCACTATTCATCGTAATGGTAACAATTTCAGCTGAATCAGTAGTATCGCCTGTCCATTCACTAAATTCATATCCTGAATTTGGTATCGGGGTGAGCGTCACTTCTGTTCCTTCATTGTATGCACTTTGATCAGGGACAATGCTTACACTTCCATTCCGGGCAATAATCTCTAAATTATATGTATCAATGGATGAAAAAACTGCATTCGCGGTTATAGAAGAATCCATTGTGACTTCTATACGTTTATCTGTTCCGCTTAGGCCGGCACCCCAATGTTCAAACTTAACACCCGGTATTTCTTCAGCAACAACAGGAACTATTTCACCCTTTTTAACCGGCCCATTTCCCGGGTAAACATTTCCATAATTAGAAGAAAGGGATAAATTATATAATGTAATTGTATCTGTCGTAGCTCCTGCTTCCCACTTGGGTTTTCCGTATTCATATGCCCCAATATCTGGTGAACCATTTAACAATCCATTGTATGGAGATACATCAGTCCCCTGGTCGATGGCTGAAGTTGCATTTGCAGTAAGTGTGAAATCTCCATTGGCATGATCAGTAAAATAATTATTATCTTTTGCTGTTGACGTGCTTATATTATGGTCTATTACAGCCAGGCTTCCAAAGCTCGCAGGCTTGCCAATATTATTTTGAATAAATACATCTTTATCCTGCAGGTGTACACCATCTATTACAGAATTCCCTGATGAACTCAATGTATTATTATAGATTTGTAAATCACTACAAGAATTAGGTTGTATGGGTCTCCATACATTATATATTACATTATGGTCGACGATAGCATCTACAGGCCTCCAATTACTACTTGGAATATTTTCACCATAATCGAAATAAATTCCAATTTGTAAAAATTCCGGACTATCATATATGATATTATGATCTATTCGCAAGCCATTTTTGCCTTGTCCCCCGTCTATTACACCAAGATCGTGTGCCCTGGCAAGACAGTCATGAAATACATTATGATGAATTCTGGCTACACCTCTCGTTACATGATCATCAGCAGCATTTAAATTTCTTGTACTAACCCCGGCGTGTGTAGTATTATATATTGTATTATAAGCAATGATGTGGTCTACAGATACGGACCTATCTACTCCAGAATTAATTGCACCACATTCATGCACATTATAATTGATCTCATGGATAAAACAATTAATGACTTTATTCCCCTTCCCGCCTAAAGAAACAGCTGAAGCTGAACTATATACGATTTTGCTATTTTTCAAAATATTGTTCGTTCCTGATAAAATTATTCCGGATCGGCCATTCCACTGATATTGCCAATTTCCCGAGCAATCATAACTATGCGTGATGTATTTTATATTCAATTGATCAAATATATTATTTGAAGCACCTGCAATTGAGGTTCTATTA
Source organism: uncultured Bacteroidales bacterium (assembly GCA_964390955.1). GTDB lineage: Bacteria > Bacteroidota > Bacteroidia > Bacteroidales > JBBRXJ01 > CAYMKE01. The sequence continues at coordinate 6,770 of CAYMKE010000132.1, forward strand.
AAATAGTTATCATCGGTGGTTATAGAAGTAGCAAAAAGGTTTAACTTTTTGATTGTTACATTACTGAAAGTACTGTTTGAATCAGGTCTAAAAGCATATGGGTATTTTTTGGCTTCAACTAAATTATTTCCTCCTAAAGATGAAGCAGGAACACCACCATCCGGTAATTTTACATAAAGTTCATTTCCATCTTTCCACCATTCTCCATTAGACAACAATGCAGTAACGCCACCATTGGTTTTAACGGCATAAGAGGTAGGATTAAACAGGTAATATCTTGAGCCTGTATTAATATAATAATTATCACATTTTCCATAGCGTTTTCCAGCTTTAACACGTGCTTTGCCATCAACGATATAAACAGGCCCTGACCATCCCTGGCCATCTCTTTTACATTCGGGGTTAGAAAGGTTTACCCATGCCATAGCACTATCCCATAAAGAAGAACTTGCACTATCAAATTCATGATCAATAATTTCTCCTAATTCAGCTTCTATTTCTATTGCATTTTCCATTCTGGCAGTTACTGGATTCATTACAAAGTCATCATTGGTTTGATTAGGCCAACGTGTTAGATTCATCATTTTTCCATCTACAAATATTTGATTTGTCTGATCTCCTTCTGTTACATCCCAATCCATCGTGGTACTATAAACCCCATTGCCCTCATTCGTCCAAGTTAAAAGTGGTTCACATCCGTTTACAATTACTGAGTCGGTTCCGTTTGCTGTAATTGTGATGTTGTCTGTACCAATTCTAACTTCTTCGCTATAGGTTCCTTCGTGAATAATAATGACATCCCCTGAGGTAGCAGCATCAACTGCATCCTGAATCGTTGAATACGTTTGAGATGGCCCTACATGAATATCTACACTGAATAAATTGTAAGAAATTAATAAGCATAAAATGATACTTAATGATAATTTTGCTATGATTTTCATAATTTTTCTCCTTTTCCCTTTTTATTGAAAGTTTTTATCCTAAAAATTATTATCCTTAAGTTTTCAATCATTTTTTCAACTTAAGCTCTAACAAACAAATTTACAACAATATACACAGGCAAAAGAATCTATGTAACCCATTGATAAGAGATGTTACCATGTGACAATCAATAGCTTTTTTTTGATTATTTAGTGGGATAAAATCGATGAGTGAGATAAAAATTTGAAAGGAGATAATCAACAGTGTTACTTAAAAAAAGCGAATAAAAATGAGCTGAACCAGCTATCGGCATCTTAAAACAAAATCAATAGAGGTCAACAAAATCAAGTGTTTAGATCAAATCCGAGCTTGCGGGCTCAGCTACTGCTAATATTCGATAATGAGGCTTGCGATGTCCAAAAATACTCAGTTTACAGGTGTTAATAAGCAATTTTGAGGCAAACCCCAAAGGACATTATTTTCTGAGGTATTCAAAAAAAACTGACAGAAAAAGAGCTATGGGATGTCTACAACCTTAACAGGGAAGTAGTGACCCAATTGTAAATCATCCAAACGCAACATCTTCATTAGAAATACTATATGCAAGTTGGGTTAACTATTTGTATACATTACTTCAAAGTATGAATATAAATGACATCTTGCTTCTGAAATTATGAGAACGATATTTACCGGCTACTTATCCTTTTATAGAATTTATGAACCAACGTTTTGTGTACATTTTTTTGCTTAATAATTTAGATAAAAAGAAAAAAGCTGCCAGAATTTACTTCCAGCAGCTTTAATTTCTTATTTAGAAACAACGGATTAATTAGTGTTTG
>CAYMKE010000133.1:0-8496 GCA_964390955.1 uncultured Bacteroidales bacterium
AAAAGTTTGATTTGGCGATTCTAAAAATATTTTTTACTAATATCCCGAGGTCTGACATTATTTAATCTTGCTTCGGTTACAGACATTGAACAATCGTATTATGCATTCTATAAATCGGTAGATTTTCAAAAAACAATCGAAGAACTTGAAAAAACAATAAAGGATACTCCTGAAGTTTTAGTTACCGAGCGTAATTTCAAAACAGATAACAGTTTTAAAAAATGTCCATTTCCTTGGACACATTTTTATATCAGTTGGGATGGTTTTGTTCCTCCATGTTGTGCAAAACCTTTCCCAAAGGAGCTAAATTTTGGAAATGTATTTAATTCTAAGATAATTGACATTTTAAACTCTAATAGATATAGAGAATAGTGCTTTTAAAGTCCGTAGCGTGGACGCTACGGACAACGACTGCCTGGCGTAGTTTGCAACTACGTCGCTGACGTTCTTTTTATAATCATTTTCGTGTGTGTTATTTTATTTTTCAATGGTCATATGGATATCGCATGTAAAATGAATGTTAATGCTCATGAGTCTCAGCCTCTTCATATGTTTCATGCCTGGTTCCTGAGGGGTGCTCCGGAGGCGTATAAATAGAATATAATTTAAGGTCGGCATCTCCGATATTCCTGATTTTATGCCAATATCCGGCAGGGATAAAAATGGCCCAATCGTCGGAAACGATTTTATCAAACAAGAGATTTTCCTTTGTTTCTCCCATCATTACACGTGCTTCTCCTTGCTCAATCCGGATGAATTGATCAATATCCTCATGTAACTCCAGGTCAATGACCTCTCCAGGCTTCAGCGACATAAGAACCATTTGCATATAGTCCCCTGTCCACTTGACTTCACGGTAAAAGTGATTGTTTACGGTGGCCTCCTCAATATCCAACACCCATGGCCTTTGGCCCATATCCCCCCGGCTTGTTTCAGCCTTTTCCGAATCTGGCTTTTCTGTTTCTTTTGCTTTCGGCTGTGGCTGACATCCTGTAAAAATCAAAAGTATGGCCATACATACTGTAAAATAAAAACTGTTCCTGGTAATACAAGGTTTTTTCATGACGAATCGTTTATTAGGGTATGAATATCTTTCAAATTTACAATTTTTTTTTTGAGATTCGTGAAGATTTTGTATAAAATTTACCGGTTTCATATCAAGCCCTAAGCACATCACTTGCCCTATGAATTTAGTTCAACAAATATTATACTCAAAGTTAAAATTTACAAACGCCTGTATAATTCCGGGGTGTAAGTTTTTTCAATTCTGCTTTAACACTTTCATTGATTTTAAATCCATCAATAAACTCATGGATGTCCATTTTATCAATGGCTTTGTTGGTGCGGGTTAATTCTTTCAATGCCTCGCAGGGTTCGGGATAACCTTTGCGGCGTAAAATGGTTTGGATGGCTTCTGAGATGACCATCCAGTTGTTTTTTCGATCTCCTTGACTTTTCGGGCATCTTCCAAAGAAATGATTTTGATGGAGTCAATTTTATGATTAAGGAGATATAAAAACAAAAATCATTAAAACAATAAAATTAAGGTGCAAATTCATGTTACCCGTTTTTGTTCCTTTTACTCCAACTTCGCCTCACCAGGAAAAGCAGAAAAGCAACAACAGCAAACACAAAAAAGATGTAGCCCTGGTCAAAACCATCACGGATGGTATGCATAGCTCCTAATCCTAAACATAATAAGGAGAGAACAAGCCAAATGCCTTTAAAAATATTGTTATACCGTTTATTCATCGTCATTTATTTGTACAGTTCCTTTTGATTTATTAAGCCTCCATTTTGACATATCCTGGTTGGCAACAAATCCGTTTTTGCCATAAAAAATATCATCCTCTGTTTTAATTTTGGTGAATTTATTGGAATATATTTTTTGTTCTTTTTGATCCCAGAACATTTGTTCTGTGCTTAATTTTTCTCCTTTGTTATTCTCTGTTTCCACATCGTCCCTGGCTTCCCACAATTCCTTGTCTTCGTAATAAATGGCGTAATTGGCTCTTATTTTGGATTTAACTTCCTCGTGTGCATTATAAAAGAATACCTGAATACCTTCAGGAAATTCTGTGTAAGGATCTTTTTCGAGATTGTATTGTTTTAACAGGGGAGTTACAATTTTAATTTTTATTTTCGCCGAATCTGTGAATACAATTTTGGCATTTTTTACCGAAACATCTGCAAATTTTTCCTTTTTTTTGTAAAGGTTAATCGTCTCAATATCATTTTCACACGATGCACATAAGATACAGCCAACTATTAAAAAAAAGATAAAATTGTTACGTATCCTGTATAAATCTTTCAATGAGTTGTTTAATTTTTTAATCTTTGAATCTTATGGTTGTTTGTTTATTGATCCAGCCTCCCACAGTATAAGAGCTACCTTCTTCATAGCCATGAAAAAAAGCAGTTTCTTTATCCGGATAATATTTAGAATACATTTTTATATATTTATTGGCTGTTTCAGCTGTTGTGGAGTCAACTGATTTTGCTTTTTTATACATGTCAACAGCTAATAAGTATACAGCTTTTTTCTGGAAGTCATTTTCACCGCAGTTTGTAGCAGAAGCATAAATGTTGCCGAGTAAAATATATGGTTTACCATTATCCGGGTTTAGCCTGGCAGCTTTTTCTGCATAGCCTTCTGCCTGGGAGTAGTTATTCAGTTCACTATATGTTATCTGACCAAGATTGATATATAATGAAGCCTTTTTAATATCATCCTGTTCGAGTTCAATGGCTTTTTTGTAATATTCGGCAGCTTCTTTGTAATGGCCGTTTTTTTCGGCAAGATGTGCTAATTTACTGGCTGATTCAGAAGAAGGATAGTATTCATTGAAATTTGCCAGGGCTTTATAATATAAATCCGTTTGCTCACAATTATTCGTACTTAAAATGTCGGTGAGTGACTTGAGCAATGATGTGTCTTTGGGAGATGCATCAAATTTAGGTTGATATATGGATATCAAAGCATCACATGATGAAGCCTTTGTCCTGGCAAAAATCTTATTGATATGTTCTTTGATTTGTTTTACCTGCTTATTTGAAGGAGCTTTTTTTTCTTGAGCAAAAATGATTTGAATGGTTGAAGCATAATTATTTACCATATCTTCATTGGTGATTTTCTTTTCTTTCAATAACAATTGAGAAGCTGTGATGTACCCTGCCAAAACAGGAGGTGGGGTGCTGTTTTCGCTAATATCAATGCATTGTTTAAATGCATTGTAAGCATCTTCTACTATCTCCGGGAAACTGCTTCCATATTGCATAAGAGCAATACCTTTACGGGCAAGCACATTGGCTTTTTTATTAAAATATTTAATCCGCTGGTCATATACCATTTGCAACGTATCAAGATAAGATTTTTTCTCTTCTTTGGTTTTGGCATTTTTTAAAAGTGTCTTGTAAATATTAACACCGTCAATGTATATGTTTAAGCTTGCCCTGGGGCATTCATTATAAACAACCCTCCAATACGGAAGGGCAGAAATATATATTTTCTGTTTAGCATATTCCCTGTATAAGGATAAATTTCTAATGCATCTTACACTATCTTTCCCGTGTCCGTATTTAGAACCGTCTTCCACTCCTTTTTGAGCAAAACTGCTCATTGCTGTGGCAACAGCAATGCATAATACAATAAATGTTTTTTTTTGAAACCCCATTTTTAAAATGTTTTTTGTAATTAATGATTATCTGATTTTAGGTTTGACAAACCATATATCATGAAACGAAATATTAAATAAAATTGTATGATTATTCATCAAAATTAAATTTTTTTCTGTGGTGCCAAATTTATTAAATTCATATGAAATATTAAATGTTGTACTGGAATATTTTAAAGGAAATCCTAATCCGACACTTATACCCCTATTTTCCAGTTGAGTACCATTTATGATTCTCCGGTTTTTTTCATAAAAGGCTCCAATTCTATAACGCATACGCTTCCAATAATATTTTAATGAATGTCGTTCAGGGATCAATTCAACCCCGAAATTTATGGATGACATATCTCCCAACGTTTTATACATCCCTTGATTGGATAAGGTTCCCCAATTACCTTGTTTGTAATCCAGTCCAATGAGCCATTTGTCTTTATAGGTGATTGCAATACCGGCACCATATTTCATTGGTAAATCCACATCTTGCTTAATATTGGTTTTATTGATAATGGTATCGCGTATAAAATTCTGATCAGATAATGAAGAAGGCGTTGTTTCCACCAGGGAATCACATGTTGATTTCATGGCTGTTTTGTTACCGTAGATTACACCAATTGTAATGCCCAGGTCTTCATTTATTTTGTCATGATACTGGATTCCGCCGTTAAAACGGAGCCCGTTTAAAACACATGTGTTTTTTGTACGTTCAACCTTTAAGGTATCAGCGTGTTTTTCACTTACATGATCAATTTCTCCAAAATAATAAGAAACGTTCAAACCAATTGATACTTTATTCCAAAAAGAAAAAGCATTTCCGAAATAAAATTGATTGACTCCCCCCATGCCTTCATAATAATCAGTCACTTCAAATCCCTGTTGATCTGATTCGTCTTTAATATTATAACCAACCCTGCTGTATGGCACCATTCCCAATGAAAATTTCCACCATTTGTATACAGGTATCCCCAGGCCTATATTATTTAAATTAAGGAATTGATCTGAAGCATTCCCTTTTGAAGATGATAATTGTTTGTATTTTCCGATCAATCCTATATCAAATAAAAATGTGCTGGTATCCTGTGATGTATATGATGCAGGGTTCACATAATTTATATAATTTGAAGATCTTATTGCCAGGCTTGTCCCGCCTATTCCGCGTATTTGGCTGTATCCTTCTCTTGCCAAATTCCCAATGTCACGTTGAGAATAAGGAGAATTGATGGTTTGGGAAAACCCATTGAAAGAATATACTAAGCCAAAAACCAAAAAAAGTTTTTTATTTATTGACATGATAATTTAAAATATAATTTAAACCAATTAAAGATAATTCAGGTACTACAAATATGCGATTTTTTATTCTCTTTTCCAAGAATTTTGCATCACCGCCCGTTAAAAATATTTTGCCCCCGGGTTGAGAATCAATAAAATGATTCATGTATTTCTCTGTCTCAAATACAACACCATTTAAAACCCCTGCTAATACAGCTTCTTTTGTATTGGCCCCCATCTCCGGATACATGTCATCTTTTTCAAGTAAAGGGAGTTTTGATGTATTGGCAGCCAACGATTTAAATCGCAAATGAATTCCAGGAGATATATTCCCACCAAGAAATTCATTGTTTTGACTTATATAATCAAATGTAATGGCTGTTCCGGCATCAATGACAAGAATATGGGTATCTGAAGAAATATGATTGGCACCGCAGGCATTTGCAATTCTGTCCGGACCTAAAGTTTCCGGTGTTTTATAAAGATTGGCAATGGGAATGGAAGTGGTTTCATTTAAATTTATGGTTGTATCAAATTTTTTATAAATGTAATTCATTAAAGTAGTTTTTGATTTGCCTGTGGGCGAAACGATAGCACGGTTAACACCCGGATTTTCAGCAATAAGGTTATCTATACATTGCTGTGTTATTGTATGATAAAACCTGTGCTTCACTAAGTTATCTTCATCAAATATAGCTGCTTTTGATAATGTATTTCCAATATCTATGACTAGATTCATTCAATAATATAATTGGTGTTTGTCCATAATATCCGTTAACCCCGATACAGTCATTCTTCCTTACGGGGCAGGCCTTGTTATACTTGTAAAATTGTTCATTTATATCAGTAAACCGTGCGTTTTTGATATGCAAGCCTCGTTAACAAACATTATCAACCAAACACTTGAGTTTATAGACAGATATGATTTAAATTGCAAAGATAATGATATTTTATTAAAATGACGAACGATCTTATAAAGGTTCCAATGGTTAACCGTATCATCCGAATAAATTATTATATTTGAATATTAAATATTCTTATTTATTTTGCCTATGCAGATTTTTTGGGTCTTTTCCTTCAGTATTGGCCTTATCTATTTTTTTATGATCCTTTATTATGCAAACGGCTGGAGCCGGATGAAAGCATTTAAAGCGTTTGATCCCGTGCATGCCACGTCAACTTCAATTATAATACCTGTAAGAAATGAACAGGAAAATATTGTTATACTCTTAAACGATCTTCTAAATCAGCATTATCCTGATGAACGATATGAGATCATTGTTGTTAATGACCATTCAACAGACAAGACAAATGATATTGTTTTTGAACATTTTAATAATAAACAACAAATCAAATTGATTGAATTGGATGAGGAGGAAGAAGGGAAAAAAATGGCGGTAAAAAAGGGGGTATTACATGCTTCATTTAATCTTATAATTACCATAGATGGTGATGTCAGGGTAGGAAACAAATGGTTGCAAACCCTCCTTTCATTTTATGAATTTCAAGAACCTGATTTGATCATAGCACCGGTATTGATCAAGCCATCCAGGTCTTTCACAGCTATGTTTCAGGCGCTGGAGATGTTTGCACTGGCAGGTGTTAACGGGGGAAGTAGTGAATATAAAATGCCACTAATGTGTAATGGAGCCAATCTGGCCTTTAAAAAAAATATGTATATCAACTATTTTAAAGACAATCAGTGGGCATCGGGAGATGATATGTTTTTACTTATTGCTTTAAAAAAAGCAAAAAAGAAAATTGTTTATTTAAAATCAATGGATGCTGCGGCGTGGGTTTCAGCTAAAAAAAGTTTCAGGGAAATGATTTTACAAAAGCAACGATGGGTTTCAAAGTATAAAGGATATGACGATACCGATATTTTATTGACAGCCTTCGTTGTTTTTATGACGAATTTGATCATCATTGCCGGCTTCATTGCAGGGTTGTTTCAGAGTCATATATTCATTCTGTTTTTTATCCTGATGGGATTGAAAATACTGGCAGAGTTCATATTAATCCGCAAAACAGCTTCTTTTTTTAACCAGGTGCATTGGTTAAAATATTTGGTTTTGGGGCAATTGTTGTATCCTTTTTATGCTGCAGTCGTCGGTATTATGGGAAATACCGGGCATTATCAATGGAAAGGAAGAAAAGTGCGTTGACATTTACTGTTTTACTGTGTTTTTTTGATAAATTTGAGGCTTTATTAAGAAAAAATGACTTATGGCCCTTAATTATATCTGGATCGGGTTTTTTATTATAGCGTTTATCGTAGCGCTTTTTAAATTAATTTTTTTGGGAGACACGGAAGTGTTTTCTGCCATGATGAAGAGTACTTTTGATATGGCTGAGACAGGCTTTAAGCTCTCGATCGGGTTAACAGGTGCACTCACATTGTGGCTCGGGATCATGAGGATTGGTGAAAAAGGAGGCATTGTGAATGTTCTATCACGCGTTATTGGCCCGTTTTTTAAGCGTTTATTTCCCGAATTGCCTTCAAATCATCCGGCAGTAGGGTCTATCATGATGAATGTTGCATCAAATATGATGGGACTTGATAATGCTGCTACACCATTAGGATTAAAAGCCATGAAAGAAATGCAAGTCACCAATACCAATAAACCAGTTGCATCCAATGCCATGATTATGTTTTTGGTGTTGAATACATCAGGCCTTACAATACTTCCTATTAGTATTATGGTTTACAGGGCCGAACTGGGAGCCGTTAATCCGGCTGATATTTTTATTCCTATTCTTATTGCAACTTATTTCTCCACGTTGGCCGGGCTGATCAGTGTTTCAATATATCAAAAAATCAATCTTTTGAATAAGGTAGTGTTGTCATATATCGGGGTCATTACAGCATTTATACTGGGCATCATTTATTATTTTTCAACATTATCACAAGAAGAAATCACCTCTATATCGTCCGTTGCAAGCAATATTATCCTTTTTTCTATTATCATAGGTTTTATTTTGTTGGGTATCAGAAAAAAAATTAATGTATATGAGAACTTTATAGAAGGTGCGAAAGATGGCTTTTGGATTGCTGTCAAAATCATCCCATATTTAATTGCTATTTTGGTTGCCATTGGGGTGTTCAGGACATCAGGCACCCTTGAGGTACTCATAGGAAGCATTGAATGGATGATTAGTAAATTGGGAATCAATACCGATTTTGTCCCGGCGCTTCCAACCGGCTTCATGAAGCCTTTAAGTGGAAGCGGGGCACGGGGAATGATGGTAGAAGCAATAAAAACACATGGGGTGGATTCATTTATCGGACGACTCACTTCTGTAATGCAGGGTTCTACTGAAACGACTTTTTACGTTATTGCATTGTATTTTGGTACGGTTGGAATAAAAAGAACCCGCCATGCAATAACATGTGGATTAATTGCTGATTTTACCGGAATTATCACAGCAATTTTGATTGGGTATCTTTTTTTCCATTAATATAATGCAGCAATTTAGCTGGAAATTGCTGCATTATTATTTAGTGTTTGCTCTATAAAGTTCGAGATCAAGGCGTGTGAGAATTTTAAACCGCAGA
>CAYMKE010000134.1:0-8491 GCA_964390955.1 uncultured Bacteroidales bacterium
AATTTTGGGGCAAGCGTAACGAAGTTAGCGGACATTATGGACAAACACTATTTAGGGAATAGCTGGTCAAGCTCTCTAATAGCATCAGGAGAAAGCTCTTTTTTATCATACATTAATTCGGTGTAATAAGTCATTTTGGCAGCACATTCAAGGACTTCAATGCGGTCAAATGCTTCAAGCAGGTTCTGTCCGGTTGTAAGCACCCCGTGATTCTCCATTAACACAGTAGGGCTTTTCATCGCAGCATTTGAAACTAATTTTGCCAGGTTATCACTTCCCATTACAGCATACGGAGCAGTTATTGGATTACCCACTATAGCCCTGGCTTCTGCAATAAGGCTTGTATTTATGTTTTTATTCATTGCTGTAAAGGTAGTAGCCATGACTGGATGCGCGTGGATAATCGCTTGTATTTCAGGGATGGTTTTGTATATAAATAAATGCAGGTTGGTTTCTATACTTGGAGTTAATTGAGGAGTATAATTTTGGCCATCCATATCCATTACAGCTATTTGATTATGTTGTAAACGTGCTTTATCCAGCTTTGATGGAGTAATCAATACTTTGTTGTCAGGAGTTTTTGTACTGATGTTACCACCGGATGTTGTAGTAAGGCCCATTTGGTATAGCCTGCGCATGAAATAAGCGACTTCTGATTTATCTTTTAGTAATTCCATTAATATAGTTATTTAAATAATTAGCTTACAATATCTTTTACTCCATTAAGTATATAATGAGGGAAATAAGGGTATTTGGTGATTTGTTCTTTTGTTGTTATTCCGCTCAATACCAAAGAAGTATCTATTTCAGATTCAATACCGGCAATGATATCTGTATCCATTCTGTCTCCAATAATAATTGTTTCATTTTCTGCACAATCAATTTTTTTCAAAGCAATTCTCATCATCAAAGGATTGGGTTTGCCTATAAAATATGCATTTGTTCCGGTTGCTATTTCTATGGGGGCAATAAGGGCTTTTGTTGCTGGAACAATCCCATCTTCTACAGGGCCTGTTACATCAGGATTCGTTCCTATTAACCGTGCACCTCTTAAAACCAGGTTGATGGCTTTTTCTATCTTTTCATAGCTGTATGTTCTGGTTTCACCTACAACTACATAATCGGGGTCAACATTATTCATTGTATAGCCTGCATCATATAAAGCATTTATAAGTCCGGCTTCGCCTATAATGTATGCATTCCCATCCGGTTTTTGATGGGAAAGAAAACTGGCAGTAGCTAATGCACTCGTGTAAAATACATTTTTATTCAAATCAATGCCCATGCGGAATAGTTTTTCCTGTAATTCCCTCGGGGTTCTTTCACTTGAATTGGTGAGGAACAGAAATTTTTTATTTTCTGCTATAAGCCAGTCAATAAAATCTTTAACCCCCGGAAGCAGTTTATTCCCATGATAAATGACACCGTCCATGTCACAGATAAACCCTTTTTTTTGTTTAATGGCCTCAATTGTTTTTTTATCCATCATTAAAGTTTTTATTAGCGTTATAGTTCCCACCTCGCAGCCGGTTCAATATTTTGTTCAGTAAACTCACGGTTCAAATATTTATAGTATCCTGTAATAGCCACCATGGCTGCATTATCCATTGTGTATTTTATTTCGGGAATGAAAACAGTCCATTTTCTTTCTTCCTTTTCTTTTAATAATGCAGCGCGTAAGCCTGAATTTGCGGCAACTCCACCGGCTATAGAAATAGTATTAATGCCTGTTTTTCGAGACGCGAGGACAAGTTTTTTCATTAGAATTTCTATGATTGTATGTTGCAATGATGCACACAAATCATGAATATTTTTTTTGATGAAATCATCATCATGTTTTAGTTGATCGCGTAAAAAATATAAAAAAGATGTTTTAAGGCCGCTAAAACTATAATCAAGTTCTTTAATAGATGGCTTATTAAATGAAAATGCGTTGGGATTTCCTTTTTGGGCATATTTATCTATTACCGGCCCCCCGGGGTATGGCAATCCCATCACCTTTGCACATTTATCAAAAGCCTCGCCTGCTGCATCGTCTATTGTATTACCAATGATTTCCATTTGAAGATAATCTCTTATGACCATTATCTGGGTATGGCCCCCGGAAACCAAAAGCCCGATAAATGGGAATTCAGGTGGAGACAAAGAAGGGGTGTCTTTCTTTTTAATAAAATGAACAAGCATGTGTGATTGTAAATGATTTACTGCTATTAATGGTATGTTACGGGCAACAGATAACCCTTTGGCAAATGAGGTACCAACCAATAATGAACCCAACAATCCCGGCCCCCTCGTGAAAGCAACAGCATCAATGTCTTGTAACGATTTATTGGCTTGTTTTAGTGCAGTATCTACAACAGGCACTATATTTTTTTGGTGTGCCCTTGATGCCAACTCCGGAACCACCCCTCCATATGCATTATGAACTTCCTGGTTTGCTATACTATTCGACAATTCATATTCGTTAGTAAATACAGCAGCAGAAGTATCATCGCAAGATGATTCAATACCTAAAATGGTAATATTATTCATTATTTTAATTGATTTATCAACATTTTTATTTCTTTTGCGTACAAATTAATGGAATAGAAATGTTTACATTTATTCCAATAAATAATTTTTTGATTTGAAGATAACTGAAAATTCATACAAAACTATAAAAAAAGCATTAAAAGTAAGTTTTACGATATTGGGAATATTTATATTCCTTGTAACGGGGGGGTACTTTGCATTAAATAACCAGATGGTTCAAAACAGGATTGTTGACCGGTTGAGCAGTTCAGCTTCAGAAAATCTTGATGCCAATATTAACATTGGTTCTGTAGATTTTTCATTGTTTAATAAATTTATATTTAATGATGTTCTTATTGAAGGACAAGAAGAAGATTCCATATTGTATGTGAAGAATTTGAGTGCTAAATTACACCTGGTCAATATTTTTAAAAGAGAAATTTTATTTAATAAAATATTTCTGGATCAAGCTCAGATACATTTTCATATAGATTCTGCTAATGGGTTAAATGTTCAGCCGATTGTTGATGCCCTTAAACGAAAAGATACTACAAAACCAAGATGGGAATTCGTTTTTCGGGATATTCACTTAATCAATTCTTCTTTTCAATACACTTCATATAAATTCAATACGGATTCAACACATCAAGGGATTGATTTTAAAAATTTATATTTGGATAATTTAAATATTATTGCCGAAGATTTTCATAAAAACAGAGAACCCCTTACATCTTTTTTTGTTAAAAAGATGAATTTCAAAACACCTAATGGGTTTATTGTGAAAGATATTTCTTCACAAATACATATTGGGCCGGAAAAATTTGAATTTGCTGATGTTAATGTCACCACTCCATTGTCTGATATAAAATGCAAACAATTATTATTCACCCACGATTCATGGCAAGATTGGAAAAGGAAACGATTTTTGGAATATGTGGATATTCACATGAATTTAAACAGGTCAAAAATAAATTTGGATGAAATGGGGTTTTTTATTCCGGAAATTAAGGGCTATCAAAAAGATATTCGTTTGTCGGGCGTTTTTGACGGATGCATAAGTAATTTAAAAGGGAGAAATTTTGAACTCCTCTTTGGAGAAAAATCCAAAATCCTGTCCGATTTTTCATTTAAAGGATTGCCAAACATAAATGAAGCATATATTTACCTCGATGTTCAAAAAATAGCAACCTCGATTGATGAAATAAAAAATGCCCAACTGGAAAAAGTCATTGGAAAAAAAATATCCTTTCCGGATGAGCTTGAAAATCTTGGCAACATCCAGTACAAAGGTGCTTTTACAGGGTTTGTTAATGATTTTGTGGCGTATGGTACAATATATACCGACATTGGTACAATTTCAACTGATATCTTATTAAAACCAGATGAAGACGGGGCACTGAAGTTCAAAGGAGATATTGCAGCAAAGCCATTGAAATTAGGAAAATTAATAAACCAGGAGGAATTTATAAGTGATATGTATATTGATATGCATGCGAATGGATATATCCAAAAAAACAATAAAGTAAAAGCCTTTGTTTCAGGAGATGTTAATCGTATCGGGATTAATGATTATTGGTATAAGAATATATCAATTAAAGGTGTTGCAACAAATAAAACATTTGATGGCGTACTTTCTGTTAATGATAAAAACCTTGGACTGGAGTTTAATGGAAAAGTAGATTTTTCAGATAAATTACCGTTTTTTGATTTTCAAATGCAAGTAGATAGTGCCGATTTATATGCGCTAAACATTGATAAATCTGATACACTTTCCAGTACCTCATTTATGATTCAGACAAAATTTACAGCCGCTGATACTGCACATATTAACGGGTTGGCTAAAATTAGTTATGCAAACTTTGTCAATTCAACCAAAGAACTGAACCTTGAAAATATTGTATGCTACAGTGTAGAAGGAGATAAAAATCAGCAATTTATTTTAGAATCCCCTTATTTTGAAGGAAAAATAACAGGCCAATACAGTTTGTTAGGCCTCCCTGTATCATTAAAACGGTTTATGAGTCATTATTTGCCATCGCTTCAAACGAAACCACATAAACAAACAGAAAAATTGCATTTATCAGTTGAATTTATAAATTCTGAAAAAATTTTCAATTATTTTTTCAACAACCTTATTATATCCAATGGGACAAGGATAAATGCTTTTTATCAGCCTGGAATAAACAAGCTTGACCTTAATATGGAAAGCAGTAAATTGATTTATAAAAATGGTGTAATGAATGATTTTTCTATTAACATTCAAACAGATCCACAACATATCAATTTAAATGCAACGAGCAGTAACATTGAATTTAACAATAAACGGATACTTGAAAATTTTATATCAAAAAATCACATTCATAATGATAGTATAGAGACTGAAATCCAATGGAATAAGTTGGATACAAACATGCCTGGAGGCCATTTTCAGATTCTTGGAACACTCTCTCAATTATCTGATAAACCTGTTCTTAACATTGAAGTATTTCCTTCTTTTATTAATGAACGGAATTATCAGTGGGATATATCTCATAGCATTCTTCATATTGATACTACAACAATACATGTTGAGGATTTGGTGATTTCTGAAAATAATCAATCGTTAAAGCTGAGAGGTACTATATCTGAAAATCCGGAAGATGAATTGATCCTTGAAGCCCAAAATTTTTCATTATCCCATATCAATGCATTATTAAAATCAAATAAATTTTTATTATCAGGTGAATTAAACGGACGTGCGGTCTTATCCGAATACTATACAAATTCAATTTTTGAATCGCAACTTGACATATCTGATATGAAAGTGAATAGCGACCCCCTTGGAGATTTAACAATATCTTCGCGGTGGAGCGATGAAGATAAAGTTTTGTATTTTAATGCATTGTCTCATCATAATAGTACAAATCTGGATTTTGCAGGCAGATATATTCCCGGCCGCAAATTTATAGACATAAAAGCTCAATTAAATAAAGTGCCGATTACATTGATAGACCCTTATTTACAAAATATATTTTCTGACCTTGAAGGAACAATTACCGGTCCGCTGGAGTTCATTGGAAACATCAGGGACCCAAAGTTAAATGCTGATTTTGAACTTTCTGATTTCTCTTTCCTGGTAGATTATCTGAATACAAGTTACCGGTTTAATGATAAAATTAAAATAAGGAATAATAAAATTTTATTTGATGATATTAACATATACGACCGCTATAACAATATTGCGGAAGTTCAGGGGAGTATTACATTAGAAAAAATGAAAAATATAATTGTTGATTTAACCATTAATACGGATAAACTATTGGCTCTTAATACTTCATATGATGTGGAACAATCTTATTACGGCGATGCTTTTGTTTCCGGAATCTCAAGGATAAAAGGCGATCAAGATGATTTAAATGTTGATATTTCTGTTCAAACACTTAAAAATACTAATGTTAGTATTCCCATAATTGGTGGTGGTGTTGTAGAGCAAAAAGATTTTATCACCTTTGTTAATAAAGATATCGATTCGGTAAAGAAAGAACCGGTAGAAAAAGCAGAAGAAAAATCTTCCAACCTGAATTTGAACATAGATTTAGGTATATCACAGCATACAGTTTCAAAGATAATATTTGAATCGGAATCCATTGGTGTTATCGAATCAAGGGGAGAGGGAGATTTAAAAATTGGATTAAATGATGAAGGCCAGTTTAATATTTATGGATTGTATAATATTATCGAGGGAGAATATTTATTCACACTTCAGAATCTTATTAATAAAAGATTTAAAATTGAAGAGGGAGGCAGGATTGAATGGGATGGATCACCATTAAATGCAAACATTGATATCAAAGCAGTATATGTTGTTAAAACAACATTGAATAATTTATTTTATACCGATACTACAAATCTTTACAGCGAAAGAATACCTGTTGAATGTCAAATTTTATTAAGTGGCAGATTGAAAAACCCGGATATTAAATTTGCTATTGATGTTCCAACATTGGAACCCGAACTACAGCATCAGGTAACAAGTATTTTAAATTCAGAAGAAAAAGTCAGTAACCAGTTTTTGGCTCTGTTGATATTCAATAATTTTATCCCTCCGCAGGAAGAAGTGTATACAACGTATAATGGCAATTCATCAAATATAGGTGCAAGGAATGTGGGAATAACTACCACAACAGAGCTTTTATCTACCCAATTGAGTAATTGGTTATCCCAGATTAGCGAAGAAGTTGAGGTTGGAGTTAATTACAGGCCCGGGGATAAGATTAATACAGATGAAGTTGAAGTTGCATTGTCTACCCATATTTTAAACGACAGGGTGAGCATTAGTGGAAATGTGGATGTGGGGGGTAACAGGGTTACAACAAGAGAAGAAATACCTCCTTCAGCCAGTAATATTGTGGGAGATTTTAATGTAGATGCAAAATTGAATAAAAGCGGAAAGTTACGCCTTAAGGCTTACAATAAAGTAAATGAAAATTTGTTATATGAACAGGGGCCATATACACAAGGAGTGGGGATAACATACAAAGAAGATTTTGATAACTTTAAAGAATTATTAAAAAAATACTTAAACAATAAATCAAAAAAAAGCGGAAAAAATTAAATTTTTGCTAATTTTAACATATACTTTTATCTGTTGAAGAACCAATCATTAAATTAATTAACTATGATCAATTTATTTTTCTTACAAATTACGGGTAACGACACATTACAAGCGGGTGTAAATCAATCTCAGAATGTCTCTCTTTCTTATTTTGATTTGGCAATAAAGGGTGGATGGGTTATGGTACCCATTGTTCTCCTGTCAATTGTAGCTGTTTATATTTTTATAGAACGCTATTTCATCATCAAAGTTTCTTCAAAAGAAGATTACAATTTTATGAACCGGGTAAAAGATTTGATTTATGATGACAAAATAGATTCCGCCATAACACTCTGCCAAACTGAAAACACACCAACTTCACGCATGATCGAAAAAGGTATTCAACGAATTGGAAGACCATTGCAGGACGTAACAAGCGCCATTGAAAATGTTGGAAAGCTTGAAATATCAAAGCTGGAAAAAGGATTACCCATTCTTGCCACAATTGCTGGTGGTGCCCCTATGATTGGATTTCTTGGTACAGTAATGGGTATGATAAGAGCATTTTATGATATGGCAAACGCCGGAAGCGGAATTAATGTAGGATTGCTTTCAACAGGGATTTATACTGCTTTGGTAACTACTGTGGCAGGCCTTATCGTTGGGATTATCAGCTATTTCGCCTATAATTACCTTGTGGCAAGGGTTGAGAAAGTGATTTTTAATCTTGAGGCGAATACTACTGAATTTCTTGATCTCTTGAATGAACCTGTGACATAATATAAATATACCAGAATCTATGGATTTAAAAAGCCGTAATAAAATAAGCACCAGCTTCAGCATGTCCTCAATGACAGATATTATTTTTCTGTTATTGATATTTTTTATGCTGACATCAACATTAATTGCTCCAAACGCATTGAAATTATTATTACCCAAAAGCAACAATCAAACAGATGCCACACCAATAGTTTCTGTTTCCATTACCGATGATTTGCAATATTATATCGGACAAAAGAGGGTGGAATTTATGAACCTGGAAACCATGCTTCACCAGAAACTTAGAAAAGAAGAAGATCCGGTAATTTCATTGCATGCAGATAAAAATGTGCCTATCAATGAAGTAGTTAAGGTAATGAATATAGCAAAAAACAACAGGTATAAGCTTATTTTAGCTACCCGGCCCGAATAAATTATATGAAACCTCCATGATAAGGCATTTAACACACACGCATGATTATTTGAAAAAAGCAACTAAGGTGTTGGATGTCAGCTAAAAGAAGGTTCTAAACCCCTAAACCCCTAAACCTCTAAACCTCCAAACCTCCAAACCTCTAAACCTCCAAACCTCCAAACCTCTAAACCTCTAAACTTCTAAACCTCTAAACCTCTAAACCTCTAAACCTC
>CAYMKE010000135.1:0-8476 GCA_964390955.1 uncultured Bacteroidales bacterium
CGGGCTTAGGCGCCTTGCATCTGCACAAAGCTAATGGTATGAATGTTCCGGGTTAGTACCTTACATCTAATATTCTTGCATTATTTGGCAAAAATTTCAAAAAACAAATTTCAAAAATCAAAGCTCAAAATTTAACATAAATCCCAATTCCAAAGTTTAAAACTTTAGAAAAGTTCATTTATAATATCCTCTATCCCCACCAATCTCACACCACCACTATAAACGTATATACCCGGGATAAAAGCCATGATTGATAAAGTTATTGGTTTACTCTTCACCCTCCCCGGCTTTTATCAAATCCTGTAAAATAAAATATGCCTCTTCAATATAAATATCCTGTTTAATGTTTTTCCTCAATGTTTTATACATTTCTTTCCTGTATGGGTTCATACGGATAAGCGGCTGGTCATACGCGCAATTCTGGACAGTATATGCGCGGCTTTCACGTGCATTATAATGTTCCAACATTCTTAGTAAATGTTTTTTCCGGTGTGCATTCACCATGAATGAATCGAGATGTGGTGTAATGATGTGCCGGCTGTCTGTAATATTTGATATGCTGTCACATACCCGTGTGATCCGGACAAAATGGGTGTCTTGTTGTACCCTTTCCGCACTTTTCTCTGCCAGTTGCTGAACGGGCAATGCCGGGAGCGGTGTGTACAAGGTTTCTGTATTAATCGTATCAGCAGTGAGTGCAGTGGGGTTATTTGATTCATGATGGCGGATATAGCTCATATTGTCAGGAAGGCTTACATCCGGTACCACCCCTTGTTTTTGATGGCTTTTCCCGGTTATACGGTAAAATTTACTAATTGTTAGTTTAATATATCCATCGGCATCCGGTTCATCATACGAGGGAGTATAATCAGTGATGGACGGAACTAACGGCAACACTATTTGAGCTGTGCCTTTCCCATAGGTGGTGGTTCCCACGATAACCGCCCGGTTATAATCTTGTAATGTAGCTGCCAGGAGCTCAGATGCCGAAGCACTCAGGCGGTTGACCAATACCAGCAAGGGTTTATCATAAATACTGCCCCGGTTCATGTCTTTCTGCACCCTTACTTCTCCGTCTTCTATTTTAGAAATGCATACCGGGCCCTGGTCAATAAAAATTCCCGTGAGTTGAATGGCTTCTAACATAGATCCTCCTGAGTTATTCCGCACGTCGAGGATCAACCCGTCAATGTGTTCACGTTTGAGCTTCAGGATTTCTTTTGCCATGTCATTGGCGCATCCTGGCATGTTTCCTTGTTCTATCTGGGTATAAAAACCCGGTAAGGAAATGTAACCAACCTTTTGTTTCCCTTCCAGGATAAAGCTGGTGATCATATTATCATCAAGCAACAATTTTTCTTTAATCAATGGTACAGTCTTTATTTTTCCATTGACTTTTCTGACTGTCAGATTCATTGTTTTACCTACCTGTGAGCTGAATAATTCTTTTACTTCATAGATATTCGAACATGACAGGCTGGTAGTTTTTTCTCCTTCATATTGTACTTTTTCCAGGATATCCCCTTTGTTTAATTCCCCTGACTTCCATGCCGGCCCGCCCGGAACGAGCTTCGAAATTTGAATATTCCCGTCTTTATCCTGCTTTAATTTAATGCCAAATGAATAATCTTCTTTTGATATGCCTTGTTCAAATAATCGCTTTTCATCTGCTGAGAAATACATAGTATGAGGATCATAAAAATGTGTGATTGTATTCATCAACATGGACAAAACAAAATTGTCAAAACCCATCGGATGATCTATGAAATGGTGAAGCTTACATTTTTTTTCTTTCTTTACTTTATTTCTGATATCCGGTTCATACTTTCTGATGCTGTCTTTTGTAAACTGCCCGGTGGTATCGTGTTCGAGATGATCTGAGTACAAATGCGACAGGAAACTATATGCCAGCCAGCGTTCCCACCGCTTCCTGAGAACAGCATCGCCTGCCGGATATGAAAACGTATCACGTGATGCAAACAGGATGGGGCTGCCGGAATATATATCAAATGGCTGTGAAGCAATTGATTGAATAAGCGAATCAGCCAACAAAAGCCTTTTTTTGTAAAGGGGAATAATATTGTCCAATAATTGACAGGCATTTTCATGAAATGGTTGTTCTGCTTTATGATAGGTGATTGATAATTCTGCAATGTTTTGCCGGGTAAATAATAATCCATACGGATCGAGCGAACTAATGAAGCGACGAAATATATTTTCGTTTGTTTTATCATCTATTCTTACCGGTTTATAATGAATGCTATCCAATATCTCCGTGAGGGTTTTAATTTCATTGCAATATGACCTTTGTTCTTGTGCATTGGAAAGGGTAGCTATGAAGAAAAAAACGGGAAAAAAATGTAATAGGTAACGCATTTGATATGATTTGATATTGTTCATTTTGACAATATTTGATTACCAAAATTACAATATTATTTTAACTGTTTGCTGTTGATTTGGTGATATAATTTTTACAATATACAGGCCGGAAGGGTTTACTCCTTTTTGAATGAAATGGGTTGAGGATTTTGTCTTGTTCGATGAAACACGTTTGCCGGTCATATCATAAACATCAATTTTGGTATTTTCAGGAAGCTTATTCAACCGGACTCCTGTTTTTTCATAATTCAGGCTTATGTCATTTTTATTTGATCCGGGAACATAGCCCTGAACCGGTGCTTCCTCCGGGAAGTTGATCTTAATGCTGTAAAGGTTTTCCTTTGCAGTTATGTAAAGAATATCCAGGCTGTCGCCTCCAAAGGTACAGTTTGTTGGTTTTTCGGGTACCTGGATTGTAAACAGGGTATCGCCCGTTGTGTCAAACACCTGTATGCCTATTTCTGTGGTTACATAAAGGTTCCCGGGTTTATCCACGGCCAGGCCGTCGGCACCTGAATGGTTGTCTGTATTCCCCGAAGCCAATTGCAATAGGGCAAAAGTATCTTTTTGACTGATCGTCCCGGGGGCATCTATATGCCATGAAAAAACATATTGATCATACGTGTCCACAACCCATAATGTCTGGCCATCGTTTGAGATGATCACCCCGTTGGGTTTTACCAGTTCGTCAATCAGGCGGGTAACAGTTCCGTCATCTGCAATGTAATAGACAGATTCGACCATGTTGGTTGTCCCTCCAAACACCGGGTCTGTAAAATAAACACCGCCGTGTTGATCCATCACCAGGTCATTGGGACTGTTGAATGATGTATCCTGGTAATCGCTGGCCAAAACACTGGTAAGGGTTCCGGAGGTATCCAATGCCACAACTCTTTCAGCGCCTCCCTGGCAGGCAATGATGGAATCACCGCTATACCATAGGCCGTTGGCCCCGGATGTATTATCCAAAAACAGTTCGAAACCTCCTTCAACCGAATATTTATAAATATTATTCTCCGGGATATCAGTAAAATACAAATACTGTTCTCCATCCCATGCCGGGCCTTCAATAAATGTGAACTGGTCTGTACTTAGTTTTTGTACTCCTGCCGTGTCGGGCTCCGGGACGCTTGCATTTATACATTGGAATACCAGGATGAAAGCGAATGCAATGATGAGATGTTTCATATGTTTATTTTTAATTTTCAATGGTCATATGGAGCTTGCATGTAAAAAATAATCATTCTCGTGTGTGCAAAAAATGATTATTTTTTACATGCTCGGTTCATATGTTTATTTTTAAGTTACTAAGTTAATTGAGTTGATTGAGTTAATTGAGTTGATTGAGTTAATTAAGTTTAGAGGTTTAGAGGTTTGGAAGTTTAGAGGGCGTGTGGGATAGGGGTGTGTTTCCCCTTATATCCTCTATACTTCTATATCCTTTATACCTTTTTTTCCTTTTTATAATCATGCGTGTGTGTTAAAATCTTTGTCATGGAGATTTCATATAAAGATAAAAATTCAAAGATAACAAAAAATCATATCCCGCGGAATGATTATAGTAACAAAAACAATTGAATATCCATTTGTTTTTGTGCAATGCATAGGATTATTTAATTTTGAAAATGTTTCTTCCTTTGAAGATATTCCGGATTTCTTTTATGATCCAAACACAATTTTTGGGTTGTTTCAATGCGTAAAACAGGAAACAAAATATTCCGGCACAGAGGTGATATTAGATTACAAAAATAGCGGCATGACTTTTACGTCAGGCCGGGAGTTCTGAAATTATAATATCCGTTTTTCAGATACATCAAAATATTGTTTCTTAAATTCTTTCAGCTTGTCAGGTTGCCCGATAATCGTTAAAGTATCTTTTTCCATAAGTATAGTATCACCTCCTGGGGTAATGGATTCACCCCCGCGGTCTATGATAGCTATCAACAAACCTTTAGGCATATCAATATTTTTTATTTTTTTCCCGATGAAATGCAAGCAGACATTATTCGATGGGTTAAGGTAAAAACTGATATATCTTTCATGGAACAGAAGAAACTCTTTTACTTCTCTGGCTGTTTGTTTTGAAGTTATTGCCTGATGGAAATTCTCCCGGTCTGTAATATTCAATAACCGGGAAAGTATCCTCAATAAAAGTTTGTTATCATCCGAAGGCGCTATAATAAAAAAGAAAACATGAATGGTATCTTCGGATGCAATTTCGTTTTTGATTATTTTTTTCTTGACTCCTTTGGGAGAAATGATTATATGCGCGAATGGTGAAGAAACTTTGTCACAACTGGCAAAATGTATAGAAACATAGGGGATAATAAATTCTGTATCAATGCTTTTGACGGATAAAAATTGATTGATAAGTTCATTTTTGTTTACCTGTAAGTTCTCTGATATTTTGTCTGCCACGTTTAATAATAATTTTGTATAGGATTTTGTTTTGAAATTTAATAAAGTTGATTTATTTATGAATGATATGTCGGCATTGGTGATTAATTGATCAAATTGGTCTTTTTCCCGGGGGCCTTTTTCTTTAATGATGTGAAGAAATTCATTTTCAATCTTTTCATATTTTTTCTTGCCGAGGAGTTCAAACCAGTGGTAAATGGCACCTTGTCTTTTAATTTTGCCTTTAGCATAATAATTATACCATATTATGCCCAGAAGAATTAATCCAATTGAGAATAAAGTAGGCTCCCATCCAAGATAAATAATAAGTGCAAAAGAAGAAATCATCCCGAATATCTGCATGTAAGGATACAAAGGAGAGTGGTAACCCGGGTCATACGTATCGATTTTGCTGTTCCGGAAAATAATCACGGCAAAATTGATAAAGAAAAAGATCAACAACTGAAAAGCGCTTGCCATTTTTGCTATACCTTCTGCACTAACAAAAACGATAATGAATATTATTATTAAAGAAGTAATAACAATTGAAAAAACAGGCATATGGGTTTTTTTATTTTGTCTGGAAAAGACAGGAGGGAGCAATTTATCCCTTGCCATTGCCAATGGATATCTTGAAGATGACATGATGCCTGCGTTGCCGGTAGATGCAAACGCTGCAACAGCGCTTATTACCACAATAACCAGGGCAATTTTGGAAGGCATCCATTTTAGGGTATGGGATGTTAATGTGGCTACCGGTGTAAGATCGGTCACAAAATCATTTTGATTGATAAAACTAACCATTAAGAATGTTCCCAGGGCATAAATTAAACAAGTTACAATAAGCGAGATGATCATACCGAGTGGAATATTGCGTTCAGGATTTTTTATTTCTTCTGCAATACTGGCCACTTTTGTGAGTCCGGCGTAAGATACAAACACAAAGCCTATGGTTGCAAAAAGGCCGCCCAATCCGTCTTTAAAGAATGGCCTGAAATTATTCTGAATAATATTATTAAAATTATTATCGCTGAATAAATGACTGAATCCGTCAATGATTAAAAGCCCCAGTATAAAGATTAAAATAATGACAAAAATATTCTGGAATCCTGAACTATTTTTTGCTCCAATAATATTAATCACAGTAAAAACAATGGTTAATGCAATGGCAATATGATCTACCGGAATATCAAGGACTAACGAGGTATATGCCCCCATTCCAACCAGTGCGAAGGCAGATTTTAAAACCAGTGCAAAATAGGTTCCTAACCCCCCGATAGTCCCAAATAACGGCCCATATGCCCTGTCTATAATAAAATAGGCACCCCCTGCCCTGGGTATAGCTGTAGATATTTCGGCCATACAAAACATGGAAGGAACGATCAATACAGCTGATAAAAGATAGGCTAAAAAAACCGAAGGGCCGGTGTACATGGAAGCGATCCCTGGTAAAAGAAAAAAACCACTGCTAAACATGGCACCTGTACTGATAGCAAAAACACCGAACAGGCCAATTTGTTTGTGTAATTTCTGTTTTTTCATTTTTTCTTTTAAGGAATTATTTGGTTTTTATATGGCAAAAATGTTTAAACGTAAAAATTAATAAATTTATTGAATAAAATATAAGCTTAAAAAATATATCCCGAAAAAATGGTATCCGGGGGTTAGAAAGTTAGTGTTTTTTATAAATCAAAATTTTAGATGAGAAGGGTTTTAATTCTAAATGAGAATATTTATCACCATTTAAATCAAAGTAGGGGATATGTAATTGGATGTCAATATTTGTATTTGATTTATTATGAAATAGCTTATGTCCGAAAGTATTAGGGTCATACAATTCGCATGTTGAACTGTTCATGCCTTCACCACTTACAGTTTGCCATTTTTTTAACGTAAGCACGTCCTGAATTCTCCATATTCGTTTAATAATATAATCTGAATAAGGATCGCAGTATAAATTGTTATCAAACGTACCGAAAACAGTATCAGTGCATTTGAGTTTTTGTATCATGCAGTATTGCCCTGAATCTTTACAAAAAAATGTATTGTATTCAATGGTATGATTTTCATCAAAATGGTTATATGCTGAAGCTATTGAAAATTGATTTTGTGTGTTACCATACATTACATTACCGGTGCATTGGCAGTTTTTGCTGTTAGAGTTGAGTAAGACACCTGTTTTATTATTATTGATCGTATTATTTTTAATCGTAACATTTTGAGCTTTATCTATATATAATCCCACGGCAATTTTTTCATATATTTTCGCAGTAGATTCATTGTTGCCGAATACATTTGAAATAAAATTGTTTTGAAATGTACTGTTTGAAGTGTGTTTATAACTATATATTCCACCACCATAATTTAACCGGAGCATGGCGTTACTAACAACGTTTTTCTCTGTCATATTATATCGTCCGTCAACCCGTATACCATTATATCCACAACTGTCCACACGGTTCAGGCCTACATAATTAGAATCTGACTGATAGTTTTTTATATCAAACTCCCAGTGTCTTGTCTCATCTAATGCTTCAACTAGTATCCCTGTCATTCCGTTGACACCATGAATGCCCAGTCCCGGAGTTAAACCAATACAATGTATCCTGTTATTGATTATAGTACATTTGTTAGAATTAGTGATAGATACACCTCTGCCTGCAATATGTTTAAATTCATTGTTATTTATTTTACATGATAATGCATTGCTTCTGAATCGGATGCCAGCCTTCTCTATATTCCAGAATTTACAACCGGAAATATGGATGTTTTTATTATTGGATTTCCCATAAATACCTGCTTTATGATATTGTTCAAACCGGATATTATGAATTTCAATATTACTTACACTATCAGCTAAATAAATACCATAATCATAAATAACCCCTTCAATTTTTGATATGTTTTCATGGGGAGGGTATAATTTACAGATATTTTTTTCCATTTCATAATAATATTCCCCTGCTGTGTCAAGCAATTCACGTTTATGATCTAAAAAATACCCATAGTTTTTCTGAACAGGGTATTTCAGGTTTAACGTGTCATAATAAAGGGTGTTATTTTTGTGATTTTTTATGATTTCCCAGTCATATGTCCATTCAGATGAACGATATACAAGACGTGCATTGTTCCAGTAACCATCTTTATGCGGCAGGCCATTATCATATAAAATACCATTTTTTTCTTCTGTCCTGTCTATCCTTAAAAAGCCAGAATTAGGGAATCGTGCCGGAACCAGCATTTTATTATCAACAAAGACATTTTTAATTGCCCTGGGAGATTTAAATGTAACAAGGTTGTTTGTGTCTTTTTTATAATCATGGATGGTAACACATCCTTTTAAAACCGGTTTTTCTCCTTCGCCATAAGATGCAATTGTTATAGGGTTTTGTTTTGTGCCGGATTGGCCTAAATTTAAATTTCCTGTAAATGTATCACCGCGATGAAATAATATTTTATCCCCTGGATTTAATGCAATGGCGTCGAGTTTATTAATGTCTTTCCAGGGATTGTTTTTTGATATTCCCGAATTGTTATTATCACCGGCATTAGAAAAATAATATGTTTTATACCTGCTATTTTGATTGCAGCTAAATAAACAACCTATGATGATAAAACCAACGAGCAATTTGAAAACAATAGATAGTTTCATCTGTTTATAATTTATTTTCAATTGTCAGATGGAACCTCCTTTTAGCTG
>CAYMKE010000136.1:0-8345 GCA_964390955.1 uncultured Bacteroidales bacterium
TCTTCACCTATAACAATTTCAAATTCAAAATTTGTTTCCTGTGATAAAAAACCATCTAATGTTTTTGCAATAAAATTTTCATGGTTATAAGTTAGGGTACAAATACTCAACAAAGGATTATTATTCATTCTCTAATTCAATTTTCAATTTAAGGTACACTTTTTTTCCAGTCGTGGTATCTACAAAATACGCATTTTTAAAATCCCCGTGAGACATTGACCTTAAATAATTATAAAAATCCCTGAATGTGCCTTCCTTATCCAGGTCTATTTCACAATGTTGGTAAAAATCTTTTTTTAATTTTAACTCGCCTTTTTCTTCCGGCGGAAAACTTTTAAACGTTCCGTTAAGAATGTTTTCAAGGCTTTCATTTAACAACTCAAACTCTGCTTCCAGGACTCTTTTATATAAGGTTTCAGAAGTATCCCAGCAATGTTTTTCCACCTTTTTCCTGGCAATAATTTGTCCATTGTCCAATTCTTTATCCATAAGGTGTATGGTAGCCCCAATCACATTATCTTCAAGAATAGCAAATACTTGAGGATACCATCCCCGGTTGTAGGGATTATAACCAGGGTGAATATTTATACAAGGAATTGTCTCTACCAGCGGCTCCGGGAATAACTGTTTAGAATGTAGAGAAAAGGCTAGCTGATAATGGTTACTAACCCAAACATGTTTTTCCTTGAGGTTAATCGACCTAATCTCGTCATTTAACAATTTATTACCAGGACTGCAATAAAAAGCAAAGTTTTTTTTAACATTGAATTGATCTAATAACTCCTGAAAAGCATCATACTGTTTTTTATTATCTGTTAAAACAAAAATCTTATCATACATAATGCTATAATTAAACTGATTAAAATTTGCTTTTAATAAACAACAAGAATCCAAGGTTCCTTGTTATCAATAATTAGTCCATATTCTTGACAAAAATTCCATGCCCATTAATATTATAAATAAATGTGCCATCGTTAACATCAATTTCATTGCATAATTTAGTTACCCCTTCACAGCCCCAGAACCCATAATCATCAAACACAACAATACCACCTGCCTCTATATGTGGCCATATATAATAAAATATATCCTTTGCAGATTGATATGTATCTACGTCTATATGGCAAAGACGCAGCAAAGGAATATTATCGCCAAAATTGACTTCATCCGGGAAAATGCCCTGTAAAACATGTACATTTTTTAATTTTTGTTTGCTTATTAACTTCTCTAACAAAGGAAGGCTTGTATCTGAATGTTCCCCTCCTTTGTATTGTGAATCATTTCCGGATGCTTTAACGACACCTTTAAATGTATCTGCCAAATATATATTTATATTGTTATTTATTTTATTTGCAATAATACCGAGTAAAGCGCCGGTCCCTCCCTTCCAGACACCTACTTCTAAAACATCCCCGGTAAGCCCATGCTGTTGTTTCATCAGAGACCATAGCTCATAACAACGATAGATATCTACTAAAGTATGCGCTTTAATATTATCATAAGCCTCAATAAAAGATTGATCGTCAAGCCATGGGGCATATGTGCCATGAGATAATATATGTTGATGTGAAATATTATCTACATTTTTAGATAATTTTATATTTCTAATAAATGAAAGCTGTGCTTTATAAAAATCAACTATTTCTTGTATAAAGTCTTCCTTGTATTTCATGCTTTATAGTATTAAATAAAGTACATCACGGTCTCAAAAACACCTTGTGTGTAATGTCTTAAATATATTTTATAATCTTTGTGATAGTCGAGAAGTAATTGAGGGATTCTTATAAAATCTTTTTGCAGATGATAAACACAAACAGCGATTTTAGGCCTATAATTACATATCATTTTTTTTGCTCCAATAAGCGCATTATATTCCGAACCTTCGATATCCAATTTTAAAAAGTCTATTTTTTCTTTTATTATATCATCAATAGCAACTACCTCAATCTTATCACTCCCTTTGTTTGATATGGTATTGGCTGAACCTAAAGAACCATCAAAACTTAAAGTATCTTTTTTATGCCAAAGCCCCTTTTGAAACATTTCAACTTGTTTAAAATCCTTTAAAGTTTTCTTCGAAAGCTCAAAAGAATTGACGAATGGCTCGAAAAAATATATCTTATTATAATCTGGATATTTTTCTGCAAATATTTTTGATGTTTGTCCATCAAACCCGCCTCCGTCAATAAAAGAAGGATTCTCTTTTAAAAAAAAAAACGCTTCAAAATATTGTTCTTTTATTCTAAACTCAAACTCCTTTAAAAATTTGATGTCTCTGTTTAACCTGAAATTAATGATATTTTCAAAATGCTTTTTTGAAAGATCATCACTTAACCTTTCAAATAAAAATTCGTACGATTCGATGTCGGTTAGAATATCGTCTGTGTTATTCAAAAAACTCACAGGCTCAAGCTCATTACTAAAAGTGCTTTGCAATGCAAAATAATCAATACTTGCTATGGGGTTCACTTTTTCTATAGTATTTTCTGCATCGATCGTTCTTCCCTCCACAATACAATTAATAATAATACTTTTTGTGAAGTTATGCGTTGTTTTAAATACAGGTAGCCCTTCAAAATATTCATAATCAACAAAATCGTTAATATATCCTACTACATTTTTTTGTTTTTCCCGAAGCCACTTAGACATTGTTACACCATATCTGTTTGTTCCAAGAATATAAATGTCTGCATTTAACCGATTAACAAACCTAATTGTATTAATTTTAACTTCTTCTCGTTTATCTATAAGATTCATTTAATCAATTATCTTTATTATTCGCGCCAATCAATCAAACTCATAATAGCATCTACATCAAATACCGGGATGTTGAGCTCTTCTTGCACTTCTATTCTCTCAGCAAACGCATTATCAATAAATATAACTCCCTTGCGCTCTTTAATGTATTGATATTTTTTTTCGTCTTGTTGTAATAAAATAATTTCATTAAAAATATTGGGAGAAATACATAATTGGTTCAAGGTCTTTCTGATATTTTGCGTATGCCTGGTAATTAGCTTAATTGTTTTTTGTCTATTTAAACAATGATAGAGAAACATGATAACGCTTGGATTTAACTTACCGTTTTTAGTAATTGTATCGTCAAAATCTATATAGATCGTATTATATTCGATTTTTGTATCATAGCGATTAAACAATGCCCTGTCAACCTCGAGGGTGTAATTATTTTTTATGATTTTTACTTCGTACCCCAATTTATTATATATTGTAAGTAATGGGAAATTTATCCCTAGGTTCCTGTATAAATTCATTGTTACGGAGACTCTTAATGATATTTCGAGTAATTTATAAGAGCCCTGTTTATTCTTTTTTAATTGGAAAAACCATAAGCCGTTCATTATTAACTTCTCATGAATACATAATGCAATGTCATTGATCTCATCTGTTAAATCAATGGTTTTTGAATTAACGCTAATGCCCCCAAATATTCTGTTTCTTTCCCTGGGGCCAACAAACCGGAGTTCACCATTTTTATCTGAGAAACAGTCAACAGTTATTTCATCACCAGGGAGATACTCGCTTATCACATAATCTTTTTTTATCAAATCATAGATTATGTCTTTCTGATTTTCCTTAATGACCATCGCGCCTTTACCTCCTTGACCTTCATTTGGTTTTGCAAAGACAGGAAAACTATTGATTTGATTGGCATCCATAAACATTACGGGACAGAAATCATAATCTTTAAATAACGCATAGGTCATTTTTTTTGATCTGCATACTTTTGCCTGATCTATACCGGGGACAGCAATTTCAGCATTAATATTCATGCTATTTTCAACAAGTTTTAAAACAACATCGTCATGTGTTGGAAAAATAATGTCAATTTTAAATTCTTTAATAAGGTTATTAAGAAATTTCAAAAAATCAGGCGCATTTATATAGGGTACATTCCCTATATAGTTCTTAAATACAAATCTACCATGATCTTCCTTTCCTGATGCTCCAAATAATTCAATATTTAAAACATCTTTTAGCGCAGTGTGAATTTCTAAGGCATTTTCAGCACCACAAGGAAAAACCAACACATTTGTTTTTTTATCCATGGATAAGAAATTTAATCATCTTTACCTTGTATTAGATGCCATTCAAAAAAACCACCTGTCTCCTTATTCCAACTCATAATCATTCAACATTTCAGCTATCTTTTTCACCGGATTAAACATCATCACATCAATGATGGATAATTCAGGAACAAATGTCTTTCCGTCATATTGTATATATACAGGTATTTCAGGTTTAATAAAAAACATAGATAAGCCTTCATTCTCAAAATCCTCTTTCGAATACAAATCCCGCCCCCCGGCAGCATTGACATATGTTTGAGCATCCGCATTTTTACAGATTGCCATAAGTCTTGCAGCTCGTTGCAGTCCTTTGGTGTCAGCATATTGTTGACTGGACACTTCAAATGAAGTATTAATGCCCAGGTAATTTGATACTTCCATCACTGTTTTTATAGCCAGCTCGCTAATCTTATTTGTTTCATAATCCAAACACGCTTCAATAACAGGAAAAGCCTGGTCAAAAAAAGGGGCTTTCTTATAAGCCATTTCAATGGTTTTTTTGATTTTTTGACGGTTATTAGATATTTTTATCTCGTTAATCGGTTTATTTTGACTGGCTTCAATTAATTGGACAGTGATATAATTTGCCTTATTGTTTATTAGAATCCTGTTTCTGTTAACCCATCCCCGGTTAATATAATTCACATCATCATAGAACACAAACTTGTCCACGGCATTGATTAGCTGGAAATAACCAATGTAGGGGAAGAAGTATGGTTGCATGATGGCAAGTTTCATATTGATAGATTTTGCTTTTTTAGAACGCTGATGACGCTGATTGAACGGATTTGCGCAGATATTTATCTGTGATTATCTGCTTAATCTGCGTCATCTGTGTTCGAAGAGGGAACGCTGATGACACTGATTGAACTGATTTACACTGATTATATTTATCTGTGATCATCTGCTTAATCTGTGTCATCTGTGTTCGAAGAGGGAACGCTGATGACACTGATTAGACGGATTTTCGCTGATAAAAATATAAAAAATCTGTGACCATCTGCTTAATCTGTGTCATCTGTGTTCATTTATCATCTGTGTTCATTTATCATATTTATTATTCTCTCCACATCTTCCTCTTCCAAATCCGGATAAATGGGCAAACAAATCACCTCCTCAGCAGCCTTTGATGCAACAGGAAGGTGGGCAGGATTGGCTGACTCCATGCTTTTGTACATACTAAAATCCGATATCAGGGGATAGAAATACCGCCTGGCATAAATGCCGTTTTGTTTTAGCTTTTCATATAAATCATCCCTGCTCATCCCATATTGCTCTTTATCAATAAAAACAGGGAAATAAGCATAACTATGATTTTCTATATCCGGGTGTGCCTCAAATAATTTGATCCCTTTTATTTTACCCAGTTCCCTGTAATAAATATCTGCTATGTTTTTTCGTTTACTAACATTATCATTGTGATATTTAAGTTGCAACAATCCCAGGGCCGCCTGCATCTCATTCATTTTAGAATTAATGCCGGGCGCCATCACCGTTGTTTCGTTTGCAAAACCAAAATTTTTCAGGTAATCAATACGCTGTTTTGTTTTCTCATCGTGACAGATAATAGCACCCCCTTCCATGGTGTTATATGGTTTGGTGGCATGAAAACTCAATATAGAAAGATCACCATGATGTAGTATGGATTGGCCGTTTAGTTTATTGCCAAAGGCATGGGCCGCATCATAGATGATTTTTAACCCGTAAATGTCAGCAATTTTTTGTATTTCTTCTGTCATACACGCGTTGCCATACACATGTACCGGTAAGATGGCGGTGGTTTTTGGTGTAATGGCCGCTTCAATCTTTTCCGGGTCTAAGTTGTGGTATCGCGGTTCTATATCCACGAAAACAGGTTGTATGTTGTTCCACCAAAGAGAATGAGTGGTAGCCACGAAACTGTAAGGTGTCGTAATCACCTCGCCGGTGATTCTTAGTACCTGCAAGGCAGTAACCAATGCCAACGTGCCATTGGCAAACAAAGCGACATGCTTTACGCCCAAAAAATCAGCCATCTCTTTTTCAAGCTGCTGGTGGTATTTCGCATTGTTAGTGAGCCATTTGCTTTGCCAAATATCTTCCAGATAGGGAAAAAATTCCTTTAAGTCCGGCATGGCAGGTTGAGTAACGAATATTTTTTCTTTCATATTTTGAATAACTCCATTTAATATCTCTTTAATATTTATATTAAATAATTTTATCTGGTTTACTCACTTTAACCAAATCTTCTTTCATATTAACACCATAATACTCTGAAGTTTCAGCATCAAAAAAATCTGCATTTTTTATTATGTTCAGGATAAAACCTGTGTTTTTAAAATCTTCAAAAAAGTTTTTTTCACTAAAAATTCTAAAATGATCTTTTTCACCATAAAAGAACTTTCTTAATTCATCCGTATTAATATATTTATCCTCAAAATTTTCACTAAGAAGTTTAGAATAGGGAGTTTGAAGAATCCCTATGCCATTGGGTTTAAGTACCCGAAATAATTCTTTGAGTGCTTGTAAATAATCGGGTATATGTTCTAAAACATGATTACAAATAATAAAATCAAAAGTATTATCATTAAATTTAATATTGGTAGCATCTATATGTTCTATAGTATCATTTTTGGGGTTCAAATCAGCTTTAATATATTTTATAGGGTTCAACAATTCAATCTTTTTAGATAAATTCTTTTCTGGAGCAAAATGTAGAATTTTAAATTCAGGGATTTTCTTCCAAAAGTCTAATTTGTCAAAAAACATATAAAGATGTCTTTCTCTATCATGGGAATGACAATGCGGACATCCAAAATTATCAATATCGCTACCAACCATATTTAGTTTTTTTCTGAATTCTGGAATATTTTTTTTCCCACCAGAATACTTTGAAAAATAATTAAAAGAATGCCCACAAACATAACATTTATGCTTATCTCCTAATTTATTTAAAATTAACTTAAATTTCCTGCGTGGTTTTTTAATAAAAAATCTATAAAGTTTTTTAATTATTGTTATCATATTTTTAATTTACCCAATTTTTTGTTATGAAATTATTTTTTGTATTTTATGCTTTACAGTTTTTTAAAATTGTTTTTGAGCTGTATCGTACTTAGGAATAATTTCCGATTAAATAAGTACTGGCTCCCTGCAAAAATTCCAAGTGTTAATAAAACTCCTGTTAATAGCAATATCGGAAGGCTGTCAGTCGTAAGGTTTGGCAGAAAAGCGATGCCTCCGGCAACAATACCCCCGGCTATTATTTTCCAGGTATCTTTGGCTTGTTTCCAAAACCCATAATTTACCATTTTATTGGTGAAATATGTGTTAATAAAGAGGGCAATAAAAGACAATATAACCTCCCCTATTATGATATAAATGACGCCAAACGGGTACATGACAAAAATATTGATTAGGCGTAAACCATTTTTTATGAGATTTAATTTAAAAGTAAGCCGAACTTTACCTTGCGCGGTTAAGGCTTGCACATTGACCATATGAATGGGATATAAAACACCAGCAACACAAAGCAATTGCAAATAAGGAATCATTGGCGCCCACTTTTCTTTAAGCAACAAAATAATAAATGGTTTAGCCACCACAATAAGCATCAGAAGCAAAGGAATAATAAAAAGCAGGCTGTGTTGTAAAAACTTCCGCATACCGTTTCTTAATCTCTCTTTATCATCCTGAATTTTCGAATAAACCGGGAATGCCACACTACCAATGGCTCCGCTAAGATTTTCCGAAGCCATACGTTGAAATTGTTTGGCTTTGGTGTAAAAACCTACTTGCGCAACAGGAAAAAATTTCCCGATTGCAAGCACATATATATTATCAAATAACTTCTGAACTACCCCGGACAAAAGGGCCCATAAGCCAAATGAAAATAATTCTTTAAATGACTGTGTTGAAAATTGCCATTTTGGTTTCCATGTTGATGTGAGCCAAAATCCTATTGTAACCAAAGAGCGGTTGCCCATACTTTGTATAACCAAAGCCCAGACACCCATACCCAGATAAGCAGCAGTAATACCTGCAGAACCGCTTATTAACGTTGCGATAAGCGTTACTTTGGCTTTTCGTTTGAAATTGACTGCCCTTGTAATTTGAGCACGCTGGACTACATTAAAAGCATTAATGACAACTACCAGCCCCGTCACTTTTGTGAGCTCAACCAATGCTGGTTCGTTATAAAAATCCGCAATGAAGGGAGCTCCGAAAAATAATAATACATAAAAGAATGAATTATTAAAAAATGTTCATAACTTTTTT
>CAYMKE010000137.1:0-8333 GCA_964390955.1 uncultured Bacteroidales bacterium
TTGCTCATTTACGCCAGTAAACTGCGCATTTTGGGGCTACGCAAGCCTTGTTACCGAACATTATGATCCAAACACTTGACTTTATGGACGGATTCTATTTAAGTGAAAAAAAATTTGTAAATGAAGAGAATTGCAATTTTTGCATCAGGAACCGGTACAAATGCTGAAAACATAGTTAATTATTTTTCAGGCCATGAATATATAAATGTACACATGGCTTTTGTTAACAAGAAAAAAGTACAGGTTATTGAACGAATGATTAAACATCATGTACCGGTTGTTTTTTTTAACAGGCAAATGTTTTATGAGACAGATTATATTTTGGATTTACTTTTAATGAATAAGATAGATATGATCGTATTGGCCGGTTTTTTATGGTTATTTCCTGTTCCTGTTATCAATGCATATGAAGGACGGATTGTGAATATTCATCCTGCCCTTTTGCCTAAATACGGAGGGAAAGGCATGTATGGTATGAGAGTGCATGAAAGTGTATGGGAAAATAAAGAAACCGAATCCGGGATTACAATACATTATATAAATGAGGAGTATGATAAGGGAGAACATATCTTGCAAAAGAAATGTTCCATAGATAAAACTGATACACCCGAGATCATAGCTAAAAAGGTGCATCAACTTGAATATGATTTTTTTCCGAAGGTTGTTGAAGGTTTGCTAATGAATCAATGATAAATATGGTTTTGGGGTTCCCTACCGGTTATGCATATATATATCATATTCTTTTAACAATGCCTTGGTAAACATTTCGGCAATGACTTTGGCCCCCTGGGAACTAAAATGCGTAAAGTCTTTTTCTGCAAGAGGGGGGTCTGCAAAGACCCAGCTGGGCATAGAGTTCTCTCCCCCCATTGCTTTATAAACATCCCAAAACGCACATCCTGCTTTGAATGCTGCATTTTTTTGTGCATCCCTTATTTTTTGAATATTCGGGTATGAGACATAATACCCGAAGAGCTTTCGCGACATGTCAGATACTCCAAGTAAAATGATTGGTGTGTTATTGTTTATACGCTTCAGGTAAATCAATTGTCTGTATAATTGTTTTTCATACTGTTTATAATCTTCTTTGATATAAGGAACCACATTAACACCAAATTGTAAGAGTATGAGTTTTACATTTAATTGTTGATACATTGATTTGAAAAAAGAATAATTGGTTTTTGTGAATTCTAATCCGCTGCTTCCCCTCATCGGGATGTTATCCAATGCAATACCTGATGTATTATCCAAAGCAATACCATAGATATTGGGGCTGTCCTGTCCGTCAAAAGTTAATTCAAAATGCTGCGGAGGGTTTTGAAAATGCCAGGTTAATACCCGGAGCTGATTTGACGGTTCGAGTATTTCGGCATCAAGTGATTTGTCTTGCACTTTCATTTGAGCGATACATGGTTCAGTGTTCCCGCTGTAAAATAATCTGATTTTTTTGTATTTCCTTGCCCGGATATAAGAATATGAAGGCCTCTGGATGTATATCCTGCCTTTGTGAATTTTATTCTGATTTGTCAGGGGGTCATTGAATCTTGAGAAATTAAACAATAAACCGAATTTTTTGTATCCTGAGGGTAGTTTTGACTTTTGTTTGATGGTATAGTTTCTCCAATTATCAGATAAACTCATATCCAAAGAGATGTTTTTTAAATATATCTGCCTGACAGGGATTAATCCAACTCCCGATCCACCAAAACGTTTTTGTAATTCATTCCTGATATAAGAAGATACTCTGTCTCCTTCAATTTGAGAATCACCAAAATGAAGTATCCTCATTAAGTTGTTACTTCTATTGGTTTTTGATAAAGAACGGAAAAAAGGATATAATATGGAATGATCATTATCGGGAAAATCAAGAGAATGCAGCACGTGTTTAATGCTGTCGGTTTTAAATTCCCGGATAATCGTATCCGTTGGTTGGGAAACATATAAATAATATGCATTGTTGTTTATAGGGGCTTTAGTCAAAAAATCTTCCCATGATAATTTCATTTCTTTCCTGACAGCGTTTATGGAAGTGCTGTCAATAATACCTGAAATGTCTTTGTATTCAGGTTTGGGTGAAATGATCCGGTTTATTTCAATGAAATCCAATCTTATATTTTCAGAAATTTTTATCCCTTTATCAGGAAATACAAAGGATAACCCCAAAATTAATAATAGGATTACTAAAAAAAAGATAAATGTTTTAAATGGCTTCATTAAATTATTTATATTTGAATTAAAATAAACCAATAGTGCTAAGATATAAAAAAACATGATTTAGTGTTTGTCCACCATGTATATTAACCCCGATACAGTCATTTTTCCTTACGGGGCAGGCTTCGTAAGCTTCGTTGTTGAACATTATGAGCCAAACGCTTAATTTTATGTACAGGCTCTGTTTATATTTGGAGGTAATTCGCAAAAAAAAAATTTTAAATAAATTAACTACGAATGCAGGTATATAATATAAAAGGAACAGAAGATAGTCCGGGTGTGTTGCTTGATAAGGAACATGAGTCATTTTGGTTAACCGGTGATTCATATCCTGAAAACATACTTTCTGTGTATAATCCTATATTTGAATGGGTTGATGAGTATGTAAAACAACCAAATCCAACAACCGTGTTTAATTTTAAAATGGACTATTTTAATACAGCATCGGCTAAATCAATACTTGATATCCTGACCCAGCTTGAAAGCCTTCATCACTCAGGAAATGATGTATTGATAAAATGGCATTATAAGGAAAATGATGAGGAAATGCTGGATGGTGGAGAAGGTTATGCAGAACTTGTTGATATACCTTTTGAATTTATTGAGATATAGTATCTTAACCCGAAACATTCACCGCAAAACGATAAAGATCGACATAAAACACTATTAACAAACCTCTTGGCTTTCTGCAATCTTTTTTTTATTAATCCAAATTTGAGGTAATGCTTACCATTATCCTTTCTTTTTAATTTTAATAAGCTGACCGGCTTTCAGGTTTTTTTCGTTATCTATATTATTGAGTTTTAATATATCTGTATTATTTACTCCGGGGAATTTTTTTGCTATATCCCAAATGGTATCACCTTGTTGTACTTTGTAGTATACATACCCATCTTCACGTTCAATGGTTTTTGTTGAATTCGTTTTTACAGGTTGTCCGGTAAGCCTTTGTTTTTGAGCAAAGCTCATGGTATTGATTTTTTTATAATGATCTGATTTATTTTTTGGGACATAAATCAGAAGTTTTTCACCCTGGCGGATTAAATTGCCTGTGATATTGTTCCAATACCTGATTTTGGATGCTTTTACATTATACCATTCTGCAATAAATCCTAAATTATCACCGCTTTTAACGGTATAATAAACCTTTGTGTAATTGCCCGAAGGGGGTGTATGCCGTTGATAAGTCCTTGAGTATGTTTTAGGTTCCTTTAAAGCAAAATCAGTAAAATAGACCGAGTCTTTATAATTATATATCGAATCAGTCAGTTCAATAAATTTTCCGATATGTTGTAAAGGGAGTCTTAGTGGCCAGCTTTTTTCTCCGCCGGGAATGATATCCCGCCGGTATTGAGGGTTCATTTGTTTAAGCATTTTCAGGGGTATATTCATCACTTGTGCTACCTGATCCAAATGCAATGGTTTATGGATATGGATTGTATCTGTGATTTTGGGCATTTCTACCGGAACAGGAGAAATATTGTGTTCCTTATAAAAATTCATAGCGTATGTAACAGCAATGAATGCCGGAACGTATCCACGGGTTTCCCTGGGGAGGTAATAATAAATATCCCAGTAATTTGTTTTGCCGCCCGAACGTCTTATGGCTTTGTTTACATTTCCCGGGCCACAATTGTAAGCAGCAATTACAAGTACCCAGTCATGATATATGCCATACAGGTCTTTTAGATATCCTACTCCTGCATAGCTTGCTAATAGAGGGTCACGGCGTTCATCAATGACTGAATTAATCGTTAAATCGTATAATTTCCCTGTGCCATACATAAATTGCCATAACCCGGTTGCACCGGCTCTTGATACTGCATTTGGATTTAATGCTGATTCAACGACAGGTAAATATTTTAACTCCAATGGCATCTGGTTGGCATCCAGGAGTTCTTCAAACAAAGGGAGATAATAGTCTTTAAGACCTAACATAATCTTGAATTTATCCAGTTTTTTTTCTGTATAAACATGGATGAAGTTTCTTATTATTTTATTATATGTTATATTCATAGTTAAATTCAGGCTTCTTAAGCGTGAAATGTATACCGAATCAGGAAACTGCGTAATAACAGAATCCTTTATTTGCATTGTATCTATTAGTCCTCTGAAACACTCGGCTTGTTTCATGTACCACAAACAGGCAAGGCTGTCCATCCGTTCAATTAATATTTCATTTACTTCCGAAGGTGGCGCATTTTGGTGGTCATTGGCCTGGATGTTTAAGGATTGTGCAGAGTGTAGGATGGATAAAATAATTAAGAATATGTATGTGTTTTTCATTTTTTTTCATTTTTTAAAAGAATAATTTACACTGAAATCCCATGGTATTGTGATATATTGATGAGCTATACAATGCAGGTTTTACTTGCAAAGATAAATTATCACTAATGTCATAATCATAAAAATGAGCATCAACCAGCGCGTCAATAATATTCAACAGGTAAATGCCTGCAGTCCATATAATTGCCCAGTCCCTGGATCTTTTATATTCATTTTTATAATATTCTAATGCGTATTCAATGTCTTCGTTGCGAGCATTAAGCCTAATATTGTTCAATTGCTGAAAATAGTTAGTAGTTGAGTCATCATCCATAAAATCGGCATACCCTCGTTTATAATCTTTAAATAAATTATGATATCCACGGACATAATAAATTGAGACAGCCAACCCGCCGTAGATAATTGGGATTTTCCAGTATTTTTTATTATACGCTTGTCCGAGTCCTGGTAGTATTGCAGAATAAAGTGTGGCTTTTTGAGGAGAATGGTTTACCTTTTCCAGGTCATTTTGAGATGTATTAAGTTGGCTGGCGGTATCTCCGGTAAACATAATAGTATCCTGGGCCGATCCTTCAGCGATACAAAGAAACCCAAAAAACAATAATAGTCCCGGAATTTTAAGGCAATACCTGATCAATGGTTTCGCATTTTTTTAATATTAATGAAAATGTACTTTACTTCTAAATACGAAAAAAAGGGTTTTTAAGTATTTTTTTGATCAAAAATTGCTATAATTCGATCTAATTCTTCGTCTGATTTGAATGGAATAATAATTTTTCCTGACCCTTTTCCATTTCTTTTAAAATCAACATTTGTTTTCAGGTATTGGCTTAATTCGGTTTTTAGTTCTTCATATTCTTTTGGAAGAGTATGTTGTTGATCTGATTTTTCTGTTTGATTTTCCTGGTTTTTAGCAGCATGTAATTTTCTGACAATTTCTTCTGTTTTTCTTACAGACAATTCGTCTTTTATGATGCGATTGAAAACATTCATTTGCATTTGAGAATCATCAATATTGATGATGGTTCTTGCATGCCCCATAGATATTTTTTTAGCCCTGATGCCCAGTTGTATTTCCGGGGGGAGTTTTAACAGCCGGAGATAATTTGAAATGGTCGCCCTTTTTTTGCCTATCCGGTCACTAACTTTTTCCTGCGTCAGGTCACATTCTTCCATAAGACGTTCATAGCTTAATGCAATTTCAATCGAATCAAGGTCTTCCCGTTGAATATTTTCCACCAATACCATTTCAAGCATGTCCTGGTCATTGGCTGTGCGAATGTATGCAGGTATTCTGGTGATTCCGGCTTTGGCAGCGGCTCTCAACCGGCGTTCACCGGAAATTAACTGGTATTTGTCTGAATCATCCAATTCTCTCACGGTGATGGGCTGGATGATCCCTAATTGTTTTATAGATACAGATAGTTCTTCAAGTGCTTCTTCATCAAAGTTTGTTCTTGGTTGAAAAGGATTTGTTTCAATTTGATTGATATCAATTTCAAAGCTTGATTTCAATCCAATTGCATCATTATTATTATAATTTCCGGAGTCCTCAATAAGTGCTCCTAATCCTTTTCCTAATGCATTTTTTCTGGCCATGTCAGATGGATTTGAAATGTTGGGTATTTAGTGTAATTATTCAATATTTTTTTCAGCATTTTCAATTTTGGTTGCATCATTTTTTTGCAATAGTTCTTTTGCTAAATTCAAATGATTTATAGAACCTGTTGAATTTGCATCATAAAGAATAGCGGGTTTTCCAAAACTGGGGGCTTCGCTGAGTTTTATGTTTCGTTGTATGATGGTATCAAATACTATATTATCAAAGTGTTTTTTTACTTCTTCAACAACCTGGTTTGATAAACGTAAACGTGCATCATACATGGTTAATAAGAATCCTTCTATTTCAAGTTCAGGATTAAGCCTGCCTTGCACAATCCGGATCGTGTTCAGAAGTTTCCCCAGGCCTTCCAGTGCAAAGTATTCACATTGTACTGGTATGATTACAGAATGTGCAGCGGTAAGCGCATTCACTGTGATAAGCCCCAGTGAAGGCGAACAGTCAATCAAAATAAAATCATAATCCTGTTCAACCTGGTTGATTACATGTTTTAATATCTTTTCTCTGTTTGGCCTGTTTAACATTTCTATTTCAGAACCTACCAGGTCAATATGTGAAGGGATTAAATGCAGGTTTTCTAAATTTGATTTGAGAATAATGTCTTTGGGATCGACTTCGTCACTTAAGCATTCATAAATGCTTGTTTTAATAGCCTTAACATCAAAACCCAGGTGCGACGTCGTATTGGCCTGCGGATCAACATCAATCAGTAATATTTTCTTTTCTAATGTAGCCAGGGCAGCTGCTAAATTTATGGCAGTTGTAGTTTTTCCTACTCCTCCTTTTTGGTTGGCTAAAGCAATTATCTTTCCCATGGTATTTGATGTTTGATTTATAATTAAGGCTTTATTTACTTCAAATAAAACAATAGGCAAATTTAGTGTTTCTTATTGAATTTATGTTTTGGAAGTGGATGTGAGTTGTAAACAAAAAATCAGTTTTATTAACAAGTTATTAACAAAAAAATGAATAAATGTTAATAAAATTTGTTCTGATTAATCCGAAGGCATAGTAACTTATTCCGAGGGTTTCGTAATGAAGCAGATGTGCCAAACACATATTTATTTTTCTTTGATCAATCTGATTTCAAATAACTTAGGCCAGTTTTTTCCTGTGATAAAAAACGTTTTTGATTTTTCATTATACGCGATCCCATTTAAAACATTTATATCCGGATGTTGATCTGAAGGTTTTAGCAATCCATTTAAATCAATTTTACTCATTACTTTCCCGGTATGAGGATTGATTTCAACAATATAATTTTCCCCGTATACATTTGCAAATACTGATCCATTGATGTATTCCAGTTCATTCAACCGGTTTATTCTGTGTGTATGATCCCATACCGGTATTTTTTTTATAAATGTAAATCCGGAGGTGTCATAATAGAAAAGTTGGTGGCTTCCATCGCTCATGATAAAATGTTTGCCGTTAAACGTTATTCCCCAGCCTTCGCGATTGGGGTAATATATTTGCTGGATTTCCCGAAAATCTTTTTTTTGATATATAAATGCTTTTTGCGCCTTGTATGTTAATTGAATAATTTTACCGTTATACAGAGTAATGCCTTCTCCAAAAATATCATTTGGCAACCGGTGCATTTGCAATGGTTTTCCTGAGGTTTTGTCTACTTTGCGTAAGCTTGATTTACCATATAAGCCGGTACTTTCGTAAAAATAATCGTTTTCATAGATGAGCCCCTGGGTGTAAGCATTTTTGTCGTGAGGGTACGTGTTGACAATGGTATATGTATATTGAACGGGTGGGTTTTTGGGTATAACAAGGAACTGAACAGCAGTACTTGCTGTTATGT
Organism: uncultured Bacteroidales bacterium; assembly: GCA_964390955.1. Taxonomy (GTDB): domain Bacteria; phylum Bacteroidota; class Bacteroidia; order Bacteroidales; family JBBRXJ01; genus CAYMKE01. The sequence continues at coordinate 7,932 of CAYMKE010000137.1, forward strand.
TTCCCTGTTTGTATGATTTAGCAGCCAGTGTATTATACCCCGCGGTCATACTGTCGGTCTGTACAGAATGCCTGAATTCATTATTTGTTACTGTTCTGTATATATTGCCGTTGATTTTAAAAATGACTGAATCGGCTGTTGGTTTACCGGAGATATTGATATCTACCGGGATTGATTCCTGAAACCGCCATTTTGACTGAATGCCGGGAGAAATAAACCGGATGGTATTTTTGGGGGCAGACCGGACAGAATCTGATTTACTTTTTTTATTCATTTTGTTTTCCTGCAGCTCGCTTTGCCCGCATTGTAAGAAGAATAACAGGATAACCATACCCGGTATTAATGTAATTTTCATATGTTTATTTTTTAATTTTTAATGGTCATATGGAGCTCGCAAGTAAA
>CAYMKE010000138.1:0-8308 GCA_964390955.1 uncultured Bacteroidales bacterium
ATTTTTACGGGGTATAGCGAAGCCCGGTTATCGCGCCTGCTTTGGGAGCAGGAGACCGCAAGTTCGAATCTTGCTACCCCGACTAAAACTAGAAGCCCGTGTTTTGCGAAGCAAAATACGGGCTTTTTTTTCTATCCTTTATGAAAGCTGCCTTTCAAAGATCATGCAATAATCTTGTGAAAACAGTTTGGAGCAAGAAAAGATGCTTTTATATAAATTGTTTTTTTCTGTTGCTCAAATTCAAATTGCCCTTCTCTTTCCAAATAACCGCTCCCAGGAATAATGAAAGATGATCTATAAAACCACCATGATAAAGCTTCTGACACACACGCGCATGATTATAACCTGATAATCTCAATTAACTTAATTAACTCAATTAACTTAAATATAAACATATGAATGATTTCATTTTTTTTATATCTTGCGATATTTAATGATATAATTTACACAAAGACAATGAATAAATGTCTGAGCAATTTATAACAAATGAGAAGAAATTATTAACTGAAGTAATTAACGGTATCTTACCTCATTCTGATAAACTTCATTTTTTGGCAGGGTTCTTTTATTTTTCCGGATTTAAAGAATTGTACACTCAGTTAAAAAATCATCATTTACGCATTCTTATTGGACTTGACATTGAAAAAGATATACTAAATAAAGTTAAAGAGGTAGAATTACTTTCAGAAGATAATTGTTCAAGAGGACAAATCCGGGAAAACTTTAATCAATCCTTTATCAGATTATTTAATGAAACAGATTTTTTTGACACACCCGAAAAACAAGAAGCTTTTAAATTATTCGTTGAAAAATTAAAAAATGGGACACTCGAAATCAGGAAAACATTAAAGCCAAATCATTCCAAGTTATATTTATTCGAGAGAAAACCCGAATTAAACGAAAACGGAACCTATCCGGGTACGTTAATAACAGGTTCAAGCAATCTAACATCTTCCGGCCTGCGCCATCAGTATGAATTAAACGTCATTTTGAGGAATCAGTCTGATTATTTTGAAGGCATCAGGATTTTCGAAGAACTGTGGTCTACAGCCGTCATAATAGCTGATAAAGACCATATCACTGAATTTGACACACAGGTAATAGAAAAAATATGGTTTGAGAAATTATATCGTCCATATTACATTTTTATCCGGGTTTTGCATGAATACTTTTCATTAGAATACGATAAAAAAGTTAAATTACCCCATGAAATCACAAACGAAAAATATTTTAATTTAAAATACCAGACGGATGCTATTAAATTAGCCCTTTACACGATTCAGAATCATAATGGCGTGATAATTTCCGATGTTGTAGGATTAGGAAAAAGTGTCATTGCTTCATCCGTTGCTCATAATCTTGATTTGAAAACAATAGTAATAGCCCCGCCTCACCTTGTAAAACAATGGGACGATGAATACAGGGATTACTTTGATTTTAATGCAAAGGTATTTAGTAGCGGGTCACTCGAAAAAGCATTGGAATATTTTAATAATAATTACGATGGCGAAGAAAAATTAATTATTATTGACGAGGCCCACAAGTATAGGAATGAAGAAATAAAAGATTATGTTAACCTTCACAAACTATGCCAGGGAAACAAGGTAATATTGTTATCAGCTACACCTTTTAATAATCGCCCGCAGGATATTTTTTCAATGATAAAATTATTTCAGATCCCTGCAAAATCCACACTTAAAACCGTAAATAACCTAGGAGAAGCTTTTGCACGATTGATAAAACAATATAAACTCCTTACCAAAGCACAAAAAGAGAAAACAAAAAGTATAACTGAAATTAAAATAGAGCTGGAATCTATTGCAGGCCAAATAAGGGATATTATATCGCCACTTGTAATTCGCAGGTCAAGAATTGACTTACAGGAAATTGAAGAATACAAACAAGACCTGTTCATCCAAAACATTAAATTTCCTATTGTGCATCCTCCTGAAATACTTGAATATGATCTTGGTTCTATGGAGCAATTATATATCAACACACTTGAACAAATATCTTCCGAAGATAAAAAAAATTGTTTCAGAGGAACAAGATACAGGCCTGTTCATTATTTAAAAAACTATAAAAAATATACCCGGAAAATAGAAGAAGTATTTGGCGATATAAATTTATTCAGGGAATCACAAAACAATATTTCAAAATTTATGCGCCATTTATTGGTCAGGAGATTTGAAAGTTCTGTATTTGCATTTAAATGCACTTTGGAATATATGATTTCATCATCTAAAAACATACTCAACTGGCATGAAAAAAGAGGTAAAGTACCCATTTTTAAGAAAGGAACTTTGCCGAATATCGAAGATTTCTATAGCACCAATAGCGATGACTTATCCGATGAAATAAAAGACCTGAATTTTGATGACGAATTGGATAGATTAAAAGCAAAAGGACTGTTTGAAATAGATGCCGAAGACTTGAAAGAAGCATTTCGGAATGATCTCGTGTCTGATATAGAAATTTTGGAAAACATTCATAAAAACTGGTTTAAAGAAGGCATTACACATGATCCTAAACTAGTATCTTTCAAACAGATCATCAAAGATCAGTTAAGAAATGATCCACAGCGAAAAATCATTTTATTCTCCGAATTTTCAGATACCATCAATTATCTTAACGAACAACTTAAAGATGATCTAAGCATTTTGAAATACACGTCTGCCGATGCCACCAAAAGCAATAAAGAAGCCATAAGAAATAATTTTGATGCAGGAATTGATCCTCGTAAGCAAGAAAATAAATTTAACATATTATTAGCTACAGATGCAATTTCCGAAGGATATAATTTGCACAGGGCGGGCACAATATTTAATTACGACATACCATACAACCCAACACGGGTTATACAAAGAGTAGGACGCATCAACCGAATTAACAAAAAAGTATTCAATGAACTTTTTATATACAATTATTTTCCAACACGCACTGGCGAACAAGAAACACGTACAAAAGAAATATCTACGCTTAAGATTGACATGATTCATGCACTTCTTGGCGAAGACACTAAAATCCTTACAAATGATGAAGAGTTGCGGTCATTTTACCGTGAGATCTATGAAAGAGAAATTGCCAAAACAGAAGAGAGATCATGGGAAAATCCTTTCAAAAATCTTTATGACAGCTTAGTTAGCAGTAATTCTGATGCATTTAAAAAATCGCTTGAAATTCCGGTTCGAACACGGGTAAAGAGGTCTGAAGGGAAAAATGAAAGTGGAGTGCTCGTGTTTGGCAGAAAAGGGACTGATTTCATTTTTAGATTAGGCTTGTCAGGGGATAAAGATACTCCGCTTTCTCCACAAACAGCACTTTCTTTATTTGATGCAGCCCCTACAGAGGAACCTCAAAAAGTAAGCAATGACTTCAATATTATTTACGAGAATGTGAAAAACAATTTGTTTAAAACAAAAACACAGGTACAGTCCGAAAAGCTAAAACGCCTGGTGAAAGATAAAATTGACATTGTTATTAAAAACAAATCTTTTAAACAGGTTGACTATCTGCATGATTTATCCCGGGTAATTGATTTGGATGCCTTACCAAAACATTACATGCGTTTCATCAACCAATTAAACGTAAATGAATTTGATAAGCTCCTTGAAGAAATACCACATCGCTATATTAACACCATTATTGAAACAGCAAATAATGTAGATGCAGGAGAAGAAATATTGATTTTATCGGAAGAACTTATTTAAATGGCCAAAAGAAAAACTTTATTCTAATAAACGGAAACAATTATTAAGATATTTTTTTAAAACATAATTTAATGATAAAATGAGAATGGTTTACGTATCTCGTTGATTACTTGATGTATATTGCTTTTTCTGGATTAAAATAAAAAATGTATGATGCTCCAAAATCCATATAACCAACGTAATTATCTTTCTTTTTTCAAGGATGAAATGCTTCCTGAAGATTTTGTATTATGTAATGAAAACATTTTATTAGACTTTCAATTAAAATATTTCAGCCGGGTTACATATCTTGGCGAATGTCCTTCGCTTGATCTTAATATTTATGAAATCAGGCATACTTCTGTTGCTGATGCACGGGTAGGACTTTCACGCGATGCCTTTAAATTGGTGTCCCGGTACGACAAAAACAATGCATTGATATTATTTGTGCCACAGGATGAATCTAATTATCGCCTTTCGTTGGTTACAATAGAACCAAAATTAGATGAATCTGGAGCCAAAATTAAATACGAATATTCGAATCCCAAAAGATATTCTTTTTTCTTGGGCAAGGATGCAAAAATTCATACGCCACACCAGTATCTAATCAACTATGGCAGGATCAGGGATATTGAAGACCTTAAAAAACGCTTTTCCGTTGAAGTAGTCAACAAAGAATTTTACAGCCTGATTGCCGAACTATTCTCCCGTTTGGTGGGCGGTAAACGTAAAAAAGGAAATAAAATAGAAACGTATCAACCGGAATTAAAATTACCATCTCGTTCCATTGAGCAACAGGAGCAGGAATATAAAGAATTTGCAGTACGTTTAATCGGACGTACTGTTTTTTGCTGGTTTCTTAAAAACAAGAAATCTGCAAAGGGTATCCCGTTAATCCCTGATGAAGCGCTTTCTATTGAAAAGGTTAATACAACCACGGATTTTTATCATAGTGTTATTGAACCTTTATTTTTCCGGATTTTAAATACACCAGTAGAACAAAGAGCTAAACAATACAAAACACCACTTTTTGATACCATCCCGTTTTTGAATGGAGGCTTGTTTGAACCCCAAAATGATGACTTTTTTACAAACAATAAACCAAACTATGCCTTGCAAGTTCCAGATGATTGGTTCAAGCGTTTCATTACTATTTTGAATACCTATAATTTCACAATTGATGAAAATACCAGTATTGACATAGATTTATCCGTTGATCCCGAGATGTTGGGACGTATTTTCGAGAATCTTTTGGCTGAGATCAACCCTGAAACCGGGGAAACGGCAAGAAAATCAACAGGCAGCTATTATACGCCTCGTCCAATTGTCGAATACATGGTTAACGAAAGCCTTAAACAGTATCTTATTACAACAACCAATATTGAAGAACATAAACTGGATGGCCTGTTGGATTATAGCATTGAAGCATCCGGATTAACAGATAAAGAAGAAAAGGCAGTAATAAAAGCATTCGACACGATAAAAATTCTTGATCCTGCTTGTGGCTCCGGGGCTTTTCCAATGGGTATGCTACAAAAAATGTTGCTGGTTCTACAAAAAGTTGACCACGAAGCCATAAATTCAATACAAAAAATATTAGATGAAATACCCGATCCGGTTAAACGAAAACTGGTGGAAGCTAAATTAAAAGCAGCTAATATTTCAGATGACGATGATTTAGACGACTATGCCCGTAAACTAAGTGTAATACAACGATCAATATATGGTGTGGATATTCAGCCCATTGCCACAGATATTTCAAAACTCCGTTTTTTCCTGTCATTAATTGTTGATGAAGTAATACAAGACAGCCATCCCAACAGGGGTATTGAACCATTGCCAAACCTTGAATTTAAATTTGTTTGTGCCAACACCCTTATTCCCTTGCCAAATGAAGAAATAACAGGCGGTGGTTTGTTCGAAGACCGTACAAATATTGAAAAACTGGAAAAAATCAGGGAAGACTTTTTTATCTCGTTCGGCAAAGAAAAAGAAACCCTGAGAAATGAATTTAAAAAGGTACAAAAGGATATGTTAAAACATTCCTTAAAAGTAGTTGGGGATTCTACAGCACCTGAAAAATCAAAAACCCATATCCTCTCATCCTGGAACCCGTTTGCCAATGAAACAACCAATTGGTTTGATGCTAAATGGATGTTTGGGGTAGAAAGTGGTTTTGATATTGTAATTGGAAATCCGCCTTATATTCAATTGCAAAAAGATAATGGAAATCTTGCCGATTTATATAAAGACAAAAATTTTGAAACATTTAAACGAACCGGTGATATATACATACTATTTTATGAAAAAGCATTTAAATTATTAAATAAAAAGGGATGTTTATGTTTTATTACCTCAAGTCAATGGGCAAAAGCAACTTATGGTAAGCCTTTGCGGGAATTTTTCCTTTTAAAAAATCCATTAAAACTTATCTTTTTAGGCCCTGGAGTATTTGAAGGGGCAACAGTTGACACAAATATATTGATTGCTGAAAATGCAACGAACCAAAATATTCTCAAAGGTATTACCATAGAAAAACCAGGACAAATTGAACATTTGCCTACCATTGAATATTACCCGGTAAGCTTCTTTGCTTCCGAAAAATGGATATTAAACAACCCACAAAAACAAAAGTTAAAAAATAAAATTGAAATCAAAGGCAAATCTTTAAAGGAATGGGATTTAAATGTTTATTTTGGTATTAAAACCGGTTATAATGAAGCATTTATTATAGATAAATCCAAACGGGATTCAATTGTATCGAAAGACGCTAAATCAAATGAAATAATTAAACCTATTCTCAGGGGACGGGGTATTAAGAAATATATATCAGTTTGGAAAGATGATTATATAATAAACACACATAACGGAGTAAAACAACTAAATATATCAAAAATTGAAATTAATGATTATAAAGTCATCAAGCAATACCTAGATTCTTTTGTTGTAAAACTAGTTTCTCGTGCTGATCAAGGAGACACATACTATAACCTTAGGAATTGTGCCTATATCGAAGAATTCAAAAAAGAAAAAATTATATGGAAGCGAATTGGTTCGCAGTTACGCTTTTCATACTCGGATGAAGAAATATATTGTCTGGATAGCACTTGTATTGCCACAGGAGAAAAGATTAAATATCTTACGGCACTTTTAAATTCAAAACTATGCAATTACCAACTAAATGAAAATGCTCCAAGAACAGGAATGGGTGATTTGATTATAAGTGTACAGGCATTGGAGCCACTTAAAGTGTATTTTCCAGACCCTGAATTTGAAAAAATGATAGTGCAATTGGTAACACAAATTATTGATGCGAAAAAAAATGATTCCAATGCAGATACATCTTATTTGGAAAATCAAATTGACCTTTTAATATATAAAAGATATGACTTAACATATGATGAAATAAAAATCATTGATCCGGGCATTAAAAAAATAATCAGCAAAAAAGACTATGAAAATAAAACGATTGAAGAACTGGCACAATATAAAATGAAAATTGAAAAAAATTGAAAACAGTTTATTCCATATCATCTCCTGAAAAAATATACGATACCAACGGAAAGCCGGTATTGGTTTTATGTGATGATTTTAATCATTATGTATGTAAATACAATCGATGGCCTAATACTAAAGCAAATCGCCTTTTTCAGGAATACCTGGCTGCCTGTTTTGCAAAAACATGGAAAATCGCAACACCCCATTTTAAATTTGTAATAATAAATCCTTCACATGCAGAAGGCCTAACAAGCCTACAGCCAGCATTCTTTCAAGCCCCATGCTTTGGTTCGCTTTTCAATAAAAAATATGCTGAATTGGATGAATTTTATTCACAAATTTCAGGCACTGAAAAAAATAGGTTCAAATACAAAACAGAATTGTTAAAAATTGCGTTATTTGATATATGGCTAGCCAATGAAGACAGAAAATTCAACAATTATAACCTTTTAATTAATACTGAAGATGGCAACAGGTTTGTTCCCATAGATCATGAAGCAATATTTAATACAGGGAATCTTGATAAAGGGTTGGAATTGTTAACAGAGGAAGATTCTATAATAACAACAGGCATTACAAAGAGCCTTTTCTCCCGTAAAGAATTATTAGACAGAAAATATTTGGAAGATTTACAAAATGAATGCTATATTTGTATACAAGAATGTGAACAAAATATTAACAACTTTCTAAAAGAAGTACCATTTCAATGGAATATTGATATAAGTGTTATAAAGCGTTTAATGTATGCTCATTTATTTCATGATCAATGGATAAAACAATGCATGACACACTTTATGAAATTATTACATTTGATTGCAAAAAAACAAAAAAAGATGAAACTCACACGAGAATGATTATTTTTTACTTGCGAGCTCCATATGACCATTGAACTAAGCATAGCGATCTCATGAACGAAGTGAGTAAAAATAAAAAATAAACATATGAAACCTCCATGATAAAAGCTTTAACACACACGCGAATGATTATTCGCTGCTATAAAGCGTAAACATCGCTGTGAAGCAAGAGGAGGTTCCATCTGACCATTGTAAAATTAAAAAATAAACAGATGAAAACTTATTATAGCATATTGTCCCTTAATATAACCCCCGAAATCAATGAAC
>CAYMKE010000139.1:0-8302 GCA_964390955.1 uncultured Bacteroidales bacterium
CAGAATAAATCTGAAAGATGCAAATTTATTTTGAATTAAACAAAGCGGAATGATGAAAATTTTTATCAACCAACAATTCCCTCGTAGTAGATACGACAGGCATTGGCGGAACCGAGCGAAAGCGAGTTCATGAACACCTATAAAAATATTATTTATGTGAATAATGATAAAGCAATGATAAATGATTTAATAAGAACAAATAAACTGGAAATCTACTTTAATAGATTGAAATAGCCCGTTTGCTAACATTATATACGCCATGCGGGGGATACAGCGTATTTGGGTGACAATTTTTCAATCAACCTTTTCTGCATCTTGATAGGAAAATGCTTTGAAATCCCGCACAGGCGCATATAGCTATTTGCTACATTTAATTTTTAGAACCAAAAATCAATCGTCATGAGAATAAAACAAGCCATCAGAATTACAGTAATCTTATTAGGGCTTCTTTTGTCAATAAATACACTCAAAGGACAAATCAGCCAAGGTGAAATCCCTTACAGCTTTAAGTCAAGACTAAAAAGTACTGCTGATAAAGATACAATAACTTTATCAAAGAAAATTCCTTCAAAATCAAACACCAAACACAACCACTGACATTTTGGCGGTTTAAGTGTTATAATGGCATAGTATTTGACATTTGCTTATTACTACAATTAATTTTTGTAAAAACAAAAAGTCAACAAAAATCATTTATTCATTTTGGCACAATCTTTGTAAATCAAAGTAAAATTTAAAAAATGTATTATAATTAAAAATAAAGATTATGGGTAAAATAATAGGAATAGATTTAGGAACAACGAATTCATGTGTTGCAGTGATGGAAGGGAATAATCCTGTAGTGATTCCGAATAATGAAGGCAAAAGAACAACGCCTTCAATTGTGGCATTTATTGAAAACGGGGAGCGCAAATTTGGTGACCCTGCTAAACGTCAATCGATTACAAATCCAGAAAAGACAATATATTCCATTAAGCGGTTTATGGGAGAAAAATTTGAACAGGTAAAAAAAGAAATTGACAGGGTTGGATATAAAGTAGTTAAAGGATCTAATGCCACACCAAAAGTTAAAATAGATGACAGGGAATATACTCCACAGGAAATATCTGCTATGATATTACAAAAAATGAAAAAAACAGCAGAAGACTACCTTGGACAAGAAGTGACAGAGGCTGTCATTACTGTTCCTGCTTATTTTAGCGATTCTCAGCGCCAGGCAACGAAAGAAGCCGGAGAAATAGCCGGACTAGAAGTGAAACGTATTATTAATGAACCAACAGCTGCCTCTTTGGCATATGGCCTTGATAAAAAAGAAAAAGACATCACAATTGCTGTATTTGATTTTGGTGGCGGCACATTTGATGTTTCAATCCTTGAAATGGGGGATGGTGTCTTTGAAGTAAAATCAACCAAAGGAGACAGCCATCTTGGAGGTGACGATGTTGACCATAAGATTATTGATTGGTTGGCAGAAGAGTTTATTAAGGATTATAATGTGGACCTCAGGAAAGACGGCATGGCGTTGCAGCGATTGAAAGAAGCTGCAGAAAAAGCTAAGATCGAACTTTCAAGCTCAAACAATACTGAGATAAACCTGCCTTACATCATGCCGATTGACGGCATACCAAAACACCTGGTCAGGTCACTTTCCAGGTCAAAATTGGAACAACTGATAGACGATCTTTTAGTTAAAACTGAACAACCATGCCGTGATGCACTCAAAGCGGCGGGTAAACAAGCCTCTGATATAGACCATGTAATATTGGTAGGCGGTTCTACACGGATTCCTAAAGTGCAGGAAATTGTTAAAAAAATATTTGGCAAAGAAGGATCCAAAGGAGTGAATCCTGATGAAGTAGTTGCTATCGGTGCCGCAATACAAGGTGGTGTATTAGGTGGTGATGTAAAAGATGTTTTATTACTTGATGTCACTCCCCTCTCACTGGGAATTGAGACAATGGGCGGTGTAATGACTAAGTTGATTGAAGCCAATACAACCATTCCTTCACGAAAAACCGAAACATTTACCACAGCACAAGACAATCAACCATCTGTAGAAATTCATATATTGCAGGGAGAAAGGCCTATGGCTAAAGACAATAAAACCATCGGAAAATTTCATTTGGATGGCATCCCTCCTGCTCCACGCGGTATTCCACAAATTGAAGTCACCTTTGACATTGATGCCAATGGCATTTTGAATGTTTCTGCTAAAGATAAAGGAACAGGAAAAGAACAAAGCATCCGTATAGAAGCATCTACCGGCTTGAGCGATGATGAAATTAAAAAGATGAAAGAAGAAGCAAAAGCCAATGAAGAAGCAGATAAAAAAGCCAAAGAAAAGATTGATAAATTGAATGAAGCAGATGGTTTAATCTTTCAAACCGACAAACAATTGAAAGAATACGGAGACAAAATTCCTGATGATAAAAAGAAGCCTATTGAAGAGGCATTGAATAAACTTAAAGAAGCACATAAAAACGAAGACCTTGATGCTATCGAAACTGCAAAAAACGAACTCAGTTCAGTATGGCAGGCTGCTTCTCAGGAAATATACAATGCCAGCCAGGCAGGAACTCAAGGAGGTGAACAGGGAGGTCAACAAGCACAAGGAGGAGATCAATCTTCCGAAGAAAACAAAGGAGACGATGGTGAAGTAACAGACGTTGACTTTGAAGAAGTTAAATAGTAAATATTAAAATAATGATAAAAAAAGGCTGCTAAAAAAGCAGCCTTTTTTTATTTTAAGCATGCGTATATAAAATAATTACATAAGCATTGAACCCGTCATATCTAAATTCTATATAATACTTTGTCATTCCTTTAGCAATTTCTTTATGTAAACTGATTCATCTTGCATAATTTTAACAGTATATAATCCGGGCTGCAGATATCTGATATCTATATTTATTTCATTTTGACCGGCATGTATTGTCTTAAATATTTTTCCTTCAAGATTGATTATTTCTATTGTAAATGCATCTGTCATATCATTTCTTATTGTAACCGTCTGATCTGCAGCATTTGGATATAATAAAATATTATCTTCGTGATTCAATTCATTAAGCACATCCAATATGCTAACAAATCCTGAAATATTGATCAAGGCCGGATTCGCATCATCGGAAATATGTTCTATTTGCTCATCCAGTGAACCTGTTCCTGCACTTGACTTTACTCTAACATAAATATCTGTACTTCGAACTGTATCATTCACAGGTATTAATTGAACAGAAGAAACATAATTGATATCATCCGTTGATATTTCAATTTTACTTGATGCATTAATGAAAATGGTGTCTATAAGGTGATAACCTTCCACCGTATAACTCTGTGAGGCAGAAGCAGTGCCTTCTTCTGTACTGAAATCAGTCAATGCTTCATTTACCGATATAACAGGCGCAGCTATAACCTGGCCTGATAATGGTATGTTTTGATCATCAGCACTGGCCGAATAATGAAGAATGTTCCCGGGATAGGCCCCTGTATTACTAATGGTTTTCATCCTGACATATATTGTCTCAGGCCCCACAGAACCGGAAACAGGGGATAGTGATACCGAGTCAACATATTCCATCAAAAAATTTGTTGAAATTTCGTATTCTCCTGAAACTTTAATGATTACATCATCTAAAAGGTGTTCCCCCGAAACACTGTAACTCTGAATTTCGGATACAGAATCAGCATATGACTCAAAGTCAACAAGGCTTGCATTGGTTGTAATAACCGGAAGAGGAGTTAGTGTGTCATTCAATAATACATCCTGGTCAACCACATCCACATAACCCTGTGTCGAAAAATATCCATTAGCAGATACAGTATATTTAAGGCTGTCTTCTACAAATACATCTATACATGTCACCTGTCCTTGTGCATTGGTTGTCAATGTGTCATAATGTTCGAGGTATATTTTTGCATTTCCTATTGAATCGCCGCTTACCTTGTCAGTCACAGTAAACGTTACCTTGTAAACGGTCTCCAGGCTTAAATGAAGCGCTGTATCGGATTTAACAAAAAGCGAACCCGTGGAATCAAAATAATTCGGATGAGATACTGTATAATTATATGAGGCAACACTGTCAACAAGAAACGTTACATTGCCGGATACATCGGTTGTTTTGGTTCCATATCCCGGGATGCTCACCTCTGCATTTGCAATAGGATTGGATGTAGCTGATTCTGTAATATTAAATGTGGTTAGCAATCCTATATACGGCCCAAACATCATTTTAGAAGCGGCAACTGTATATGCCCATGCATTATTACCCAAATCATTATAGTTTAATTGTGTAGTAAGAGTGTCATCCCCATCCTGGTCACGAATAGAAATTTCAAATCCAAAATAATGTCCACTGTCAGCCGGGGTATTTGTGTCATATTTACAAAAATTATGAAGATGATAAGCCATTTCATAAATTACAGTATCATTATTTATATTGACACCATATTGAACAGTATCATTTGCTGCCAATACTGTCCAGTCAGACATTTCTTCCTCAGCACAATCCCCAAAATTGCTCCCACAATCATCACTTACATCTGTATTCAACCATGCCAGCCGGTTATTCATATTCACAGGCATAGTCCATTTACGGTCACCGTCCTGCTTCCAGTACCAATTTCTCCAACCGGCACTGTCGCAATGGTTATATGTGCCGTCTTCCCTGCCACCAAAGGTATTTTGAAACATCAACTCAACTCTGTCCATTCTATTCGTGGCACCTTTCGTATCCACACTATCATCTCCATATACAACGATCAATACATATAACCAACTGTCATCATACATCATTCGGGCATAAGCACCATACCCCGGATCAGGAGTAAGCCTCAACGTATCATAGAACCTTTCTAAAGCAATCCGTTCAACAGACTCCCAAAAAGGCTCAACTGCCCCGTCAATGGTTAATGTATCTGCCGGAAATCCCTGTGGAATTTTAAAAACAGTATTTTCCAGACGATTTTCAGCCAAGGTAGCTGAATCAGGATCTACATTTTCAGGCACACTATACCAATTTTCACATAATTGAGCGTGTAGAAATGAAAATGAAACCAATATTAAATACAAAAAAAGGATAATTCTTTTCATGACATCAGTACGTTTTTTAAATTAATAAAAAATCAATTCCTGCATTTTACGATATATCAAAATAAAAGTTTCAAAAAGAACTTATTATAATTTATACCTGATTTCAAAAATATACCTGATAATATAAAAACAACAAATATTTCTGCTTCAAATGTTTCTGCTTTAAAATATTGCACATATGTTCATCTGTTCAAAATTAATTTCTTTGTACAGTTGAGCATATTATAATTTTTCCTTTTTTTGTATTTTGATAAAATACATAGATTTAGATATTGATCGTGAGCAAGAAAAAACCCATATTTGAAAACATTGAAATCACCGACATCGGTGCCGAAGGCAAAGCCCTGGCTAAAATAGACGGACGTGTTATCTTTGTCAGAGGCGGCATCCCTGGAGATGTAATGGATATTCAAATAACCAAAAAAAGAAGAAAATATATGGAAGGCATTCCATTGCATATCTATAAGCATGGAGATATGCGGGTGGAACCCTTTTGCAAGCATTTTGGGATTTGCGGCGGATGCAAATGGCAGCATCTTGAATATACCAAACAACTGGAATACAAACAAAAACAGGTTGCAGAACAATTTCATCATATCGGGAATTTATGCATTCCCGATATAAATCCAATTCTTTCTGCTCCAGAAAATCAATATTACAGGAACAAACTGGAATTTACATTTTCAAACAGAAGATATTTATTAAAAGAAGAAATTGAAAATAATAACCAAATAGAACAAAGTGATGCGCTGGGATTTCATGTCACCGGATTGTATGATAAAGTTGTAAACATTGAACATTGTTATTTACAAAAACCACCATCAAACGATATCAGGAACAAATTAAAAAGCTTTGCAGATAAAGAACAACTACCATTTTTTGACATCCGCAATCAAACCGGGTTTTTAAGGAATTTAATCATACGAACTTCCTCCTTAAATGATGTGATGGTGATTGTTTCTTTTTTTTATGATGAAAAAAATCAGATTGCAAAAGTGATGAATTTTTTATCTGACACATTCCCTGAAATCAACTCATTAATGTATGTGATTAATCCGGGAGGAAACGATAACATTACAGGGTTGGAAGTAAAAAGTTGGAAAGGCAACTCTTATATTCACGAAAAAATTGAACACCTAACCTATCAAATTGGCCCGACTTCATTTTATCAGACCAACTCGCAACAAGTTGTGAATCTTTACAAAAAAATCAAAGAATTTGCCGGATTAAAAGGCAATGAAACAGTATATGACCTTTATACGGGGATTGGAACCATTGCATTATATCTTGCGGATGCTGCAAAAAAAGTGATCGGTATTGAATCTGTTCATGAAGCAGTTGAAAATGCACGCATCAACGCATCATTGAATAACATCTCCAATGCTGAATTTTTTACAGGCGATATGAAAGACATTCTTACTTCATCATTCATCCGGGAAACCGGCACGCCGGATATCATTATCTTAGATCCTCCAAGAGCAGGTGTGCACCCTGGTGTTATCAATACATTATTGAAGGCTGCACCCGATAAAATTATTTATGTGAGTTGTAATCCGGCTACACAAGCAAGGGATATTAACATGTTAGGAAATCAATATAAAATTTCCACCCTCCAACCTGTTGATATGTTTCCCCATACACATCATCTTGAAAATATCTCTTTACTTATTAAAAATATATGATTATGAATTCTTTGATTGTACAAATCGACAATTTCATAAGCCAATACAATGAATTTGTTGGCGGGTATTTATTGTTATTCCTGCTCATCCCGACGGGCATTTATTTTTTTATCCGATTACGATTTCTTAATATCAGAAAGTTAGGATACACCTTTAAAATTATTGGAGGCAAATATGCGAGCAATGAAAAAGGAGAGATCAAACCATTCAGGGCGCTCACAACCGCTTTGTCCGGCACAGTTGGAACAGGAAATATTGTAGGAGTAGCCCTGGCCATTTATTATGGCGGGCCCGGTGCCATTTTTTGGATGTGGATCACAGGTTTTTTAGGGATGACCTTAAAATATTCTGAATGTATGCTGTCCATTAAATACAGAACAATCCATGAAGATGGCTCGGTATCAGGTGGCCCGATGTATTATATTGAAAAAGGATTGCATAGTAAATACGGAGGGTTCGCTAAAATTCTGGCCGTGATATTTGCAGTAGGTGCTGCCTTATGTGCTTTTGGTACAGGGAATGTAGTCCAGGCACATTCCATTGCTGATGCCCTGCACACCAATTATAATATTTCAATGTGGATCACTGGTATTGTAGTAGCATCATTGGTGCTGCTTGTAGTGATCGGGGGCATTAAGCGAATCGGGAATGTAACTGCCAAGCTGGTGCCTATTATGGCCGGTTTGTATATCCTGACTTCACTCCTCATCATTTTCATTCATATTGATGAAGTACCGCGTGCTTTCGGGCTGATCTTTAGCAGTGCTTTTACCGGCACTTCGGCAACCGGCGGTTTCATTGGAGCTGCATTTATCATGACATTACGATATGGTGTGGCCAGGGGTATTTTTTCCAATGAATCAGGCCAGGGATCGGCTGCCATCGCTTTTGCCGCTGCACAATCAAAATATCCTGTACGGGAAGGACTGGTCTCATCCATTGGCCCGTTCATTGATACCATAGTGATATGCAGTCTGACAGCTTTGGTAATTATTGTCTCCGGCGCCTGGGAAAGTGGCATTAAAGGTGTTGCCATGACGGTAAAAGGATTTGAAACAGGCTTAAACAGAATCGGAATTTTCAATACAGGTGACCATATAGTAGCTATTTCTCTTATTTTATTTGCTTTTTCCACTATGATCAGTTGGTCTTATTATGGAAGTAAAGCAGTAGAATACTTTTTCGGTAAAAAATCCATCAAACCCTATCTTATTTTATATGGAATAGTGATATTCCTGGGCTCCATCTCAAATATTGAACTGGTATGGAATTATGTGGATATGGTTGTAACTTTCATGACCATTCCCAACCTCATTGGCTTATTACTCCTGTCACCTGTAATCATTAAAGAAACAAAAAAATATTTTGCAGAATTTGGATAATTATAGCACAATAGGTTGAGGAATAACATAATATTTGCCTCATAGAAATATAGCACATTAGTGTCCGTCTATAAAGTCCGACTTCTTCGTTATACTCGATGGAAAAACAATCCATTTACGCGAGTAAACTCCTTATTTTTCCATCTTCG
>CAYMKE010000140.1:0-8289 GCA_964390955.1 uncultured Bacteroidales bacterium
GGCTTAGGCGCCTTGCATCTGCACAAAGCTAATGGTATGAATGTTCCGGGTTAATGCGGGAATCCAGGAAAAATGATGAATTAAACAATAATTAACAGGCTACAATCGAGGCTGCCGACAGGCTTTTACCCTCCCGGAGAACCTCTCGCACCACCAGGCATACGTGAGCTACGCTCGTGCACATACCTGGCGGTTCAATAACCATCAACACCTCTCTCCATTCCGGAAGAAGAGCAAAGCAGAACCCCTTCTGCATAGTACTGTTTACAAACGTTTACAAACAAGAATTTTACCGGTAAGGCCCTAAAAAAAACAGATAAACAAATCCATTTCTCAGGCATGCCATCTCAGTTTATTCTCATCATCATATTCAATCTTATGATTATCCAAAAGCCATTGGAGTACTTTCATAACTTTGGTCTGATCATGTTTGATATGATCTATCAATTCATCGGTTAACAACGCATTATTTTCAAAAATTATTGATTTGATATCTTTTAATATCAGGTCAAATTCATACTGGCTTACCCCTACTTCATTTCTTTTTTGACAATAATCGCATTGGCCGCAACGCTTCGTCTCTGTTTCTCCAAAATATGACAAAAGCAATTGGCTTCTGCATTTATTGTCTTTTTTTGCATATTGAATGATCGCTTCAATTTTATCCGAATAATTTAATTTTCTTTCCTTGTAGTGTTCTTTTGAAAAATACAGTGAATTCACCGGCAGCCGTTCTTCTGTATAAATAATCAAGGGTGAGCGTTTTTGAGGAATGTAATGTATAACATTCATGGCACTGAGTTTTTTAAGATATTCATAAATAGCCTGACGATTGGTTTTAGACAATAAAGCGAGATAATCTTCATCTATTGCAGTATATTCAGTAAATAGCCCTGTATATGAACGCAATAACAGTTTAATAAAATGATCGAAATCTACATTTGACACCTGGAATTTATAAAGATCATCCCTGTTTAAGGTAAAATATATCCGCGAAGGATTATTTATTTCATCAGTGACTTCAATATACCCTTCATATTGAAGAAATTTTAAACTATTATAAATCGTCATAACATTGAATTTATACTTTGATGCAAATTCAGAAATTTTAAAATTAAACGACTGGTTTTTGCCGCTTCCGACAGGTATCTGAAAATGATTTCCCAGCGCTTCATAGATTTGCTTTATGGATTTGATTTCAGGAAAATTATCCTTAAGCCTTTTTTGCGCCTTTGCAATGTCTGTATCATTACACAGTAATACAGCAAATGCTTTGTTTCCGTCACGCCCTGCTCTTCCGGCTTCCTGGTAATACTCTTCCAGGGAATCAGGGAGGTCATAGTGGATGACGCTCCGTACATTCGCTTTGTCAATCCCCATTCCAAATGCATTGGTGGATACAATTACCCTGCATTGCCCGTTGGTCCACCGTTTTTGTTTTTCATCGCGTATTGATGTTGATAACCCGCCGTGATAGTAATCCGCTGAAATTTTATGTTGCTTTAAGAGCGATGCCAGTTCTTTAGTCCTTTTCCTGGTTCTGGCATATACAATTCCACTTTCTCTTACAGATGTAAGCAGTTTAAGAAGGTATTTCTGTTTGTCTTCCGAATGATTAACCCAGTATACAAGGTTTTTTCGCTCGAAACTGCTTTTTAATACATTCGGGGTTTTAAATTTCAATTTTTCCTGGATGTCATTAACAACCCCCGGAGTAGCGCTGGCTGTAAGGGCAAGGACAGGTGCATCAGGCAATTGCGTACGAAGGTCTGAAATCTTTAAATATGAAGGCCTGAAATCATATCCCCACTGCGAAATACAATGTGCTTCATCTACAACAATCATATTAACCTTCATTTTTTCGATTCTTACCTTAAAAAGTTCGGTTTGTACGCGTTCAGGAGAGCAATATAAGAACTTATATCCACCGTATATACAATTATCCAAAGCAATTTTTATTTCCTCACGGGTCATGCCGGAATAAATCGCTACAGCTTTAATATCCAGTTGTCTTAAACGGTCAACCTGGTCTTTCATAAGTGCAATCAAAGGAGTGATCACAATTGCTGTTCCTTCTTCGGCAATGGCAGGAACCTGGAATGTTATGGATTTTCCCCCGCCTGTTGGCATCAGCACGAGCGTGTCTTTCCCTTCATGAACCGACCGGATCACTTCTTCCTGTAAAGGTTTAAAATGACTAAAACCCCAGTATTTTATTAATATTTGATGATATTGATTCATTTTTTTTTATAATCTTATAATAAAACTGCCTGTTTGTATGTTACAACAAAAAACATTTGTCTAAAATTTTATTAGGACGTATAATTTTTATATTTTGGCAACTTTAATTTATAAAAATATTTTTAAATGACATTTGAATCTGACAAAATTGTTTCTGAAGGATTAACTTTTGATGATGTGTTGCTAATCCCGGCACATTCTGAAATATTGCCGAAAGATACAAAGTTGAATACAAAGTTTTCTAAAAACATAACAATAAATATTCCTATTGTATCGGCAGCTATGGATACTGTAACAGAAGCAGGGTTAGCCATCGCTTTGGCAAGAGAAGGGGGGATTGGTGTAATCCATAAAAATATGAGCATTGAAGAGCAGGCGCACGAAGTAAAAAAAGTAAAGCGTGCAGAAAATGTCATGATCAATGAACCTATTGCCATAACAAAAGACAAAAAAGTAAAGGATGTTTTAAATTTAATGAGTGATTATAAAATTGGCGGAATACCAGTTGTGGATGACCAACAAAAACTTATAGGCATCGTTACAAACAGGGATTTAAGATTTGAGAACAATATTGAACGCCCGGTTGAAGAAGTGATGACCAAAGAGTCTATTATCACCACCTCCCGGGAAACCAACCTTAAAGAAGCAGCCCAGATATTACAAAAACATAAAATTGAAAAACTTCCTGTAGTCAATAAAGACAATGAACTCATAGGCCTGATCACATATAAAGACATTACCAAAACAAAAGACCGCCCCAATGCCTGTAAAGATGGACGGGGGCAACTAAGAGTTGCAGCAGCCGTGGGTATTGGTGATATGGGGTTTGAACGTGCCAAACAACTCATAGATGCTAATGTGGATGCCATAGTGATAGATACGGCACACGGCCATAATCAGAATGTATTGGACACGTTAATAAGAATAAAAAAACACGTCCCCGAAGCCGAAGTGATTGCCGGAAATATTGCTACCGCCAAAGCTGCAAGAGACCTGTGTAAATCAGGTGCAGACGCTGTTAAAGTGGGCATTGGCCCCGGCTCTATTTGTACGACAAGGATCATTGCAGGGGTGGGGGTCCCACAGTTATCAGCAATCTATGACATCTATAAAGAATTACAGGGAACCGGTGTGCCAATTATTGCAGACGGGGGCATTAGATACTCAGGGGATATTGTAAAAGCACTTGCCGGAGGAGCCAGCAATGTAATGGTCGGATCATTAATTGCCGGTGTCGAAGAATCTCCCGGAGAAACGATCATATACAGTGGAAGAAAGTTTAAAGCATACCGTGGAATGGGGTCAATGGAAGCAATGCATGAGGGCTCCAGTGATCGTTACTTCCAGGATGCAAACAAAGATCAGAATAAATTTGTTCCCGAAGGTATTTCAGCGAGAGTTCCCTATAAAGGAACATTATCTGAAGTCATTTACCAAATGCTTGGTGGCATAAGATCCGGAATGGGATATTGCGGTGCCAAAGATATAATGGAATTGCAAAAAGCCCAATTCATACGGGTCACTAAAGCCGGAATTGCTGAAAGCCATCCTCATGATATTACCATTACACGGGAAGCTCCTAATTATACTCGTGAATAAATAATAAAAGTTAAATAATTTTTAAAAAATGAATAAAAATGAATAAAAAAATGAAAAAAAGAAACATTATTATAGTACTCTTATCTTTTGCATATTTATTTTGTTTCGCTCAAACAAATGAAGAGGTATTTATAACAATTGAAGGGCCAAACACGCATGAAGAAGTTACAAAATCTGAATTTGAATGGATTTATTCAAAAAATAATACAACAATAGCTCTTGACACTATAAACTCTGCTAAAGAATATCTTGATCTGTTTATTAATTTTAAAATAAAAGTATTAGAAGCCGAAGCGCTTGGATACGATACCATGCCCTCCTTTATTGATGAGTACGGAAGATATAAAGATAAACTTGCAGAGCCTTATCTCACAAGTGAAGAAAAGAAAAACGAGCTTTTAACCAATGCATATAAGTTTAAAAAAGAAGCAGTACATGCAAGCCATATACTCGTAAAAGTTGACTTTAACAAGGTTACACCTGAAGATACACTTCGTGCATATAAAAAAATAAACGAAATAAGAGACAGAATTATCCAGGGCGAACCATTTGAAAAAGTCGCACGAGCCACTTCAGACGATCCTTCTGTTAAACGGAATGGCGGAGACCTCGGATACTTTACAGTGTTTAAATTTCCTTATAACTTTGAAAAAAAGGCACATGAATTGCCGGAAGGAAAACTCTCCAAACCATTTAAAACAAATTATGGATACCATCTGATCAAAGTTCACAATAAAAAAGAAGCACAGGGAGAAATAAAAGCAGCTCATATAATGAAATTCACACCCAAGGGCATGTCACAGGATGAAATTGATTCCGTTGAAAACATCATCAATGATATTTATAAAAAACTACAAGATGGAGCAGATTTTGCAGAATTAGTTAAAGAATATTCAGATGATAAACGGTCTGCAAAAAACAATGGTGAATTGAAATGGTTTAATATGGGTGAAATGGTTCCTGTATTCGAAGAAGCAGCATATGACCTTGAAGAAAACGGTGACATCTCCAAACCTGTGAAAACACGATTTGGATTTCATATTATAAAACGTATTGATAAAAAAGATATCCCACCATTTGAAGAAATAAAAAATGAATTCGAAGATAAAATTGAAAGAGGTGTCGGGGGACAAATCATTCAAAATCACTTTATCAGTCAGTTAAAAGAAAAATATGAATACAAACAATACAAAAACAATCTTAATAAGATTATAAATATGTTAGATTCGACTGGTTATTTTAATAATACATGGACTTTCAATACCAATTCCTCATCACTTGAAGGCAAACTCATTGAATTTGGAGACACGGTCTTTACACAAAAAGACATGGCCAAATACCTTAATAAATTAAAAACAAAAGGGAGATGGAAAAAAACTCCCAAGAAAATATTTGTTGATCAAATGTTTAAACGTTTCGCAGATGATAAGACCATAAACTATGAAAAATCATTGCTTGATGAAAAATATCCTAAATTAAGGCATTTATTACAGGAATATCATGACGGTATACTCCTGTTTAACATAATGGACGATAAAGTGTGGTCAAAAGCTGTGAAAGATACCACTGGGATCAAGGATTTTTATGAGTCTAATAAAAAGAAATATATGTGGGATGACCGGGTCAGGGTTACAATATATGAATGCCCCGGTGAAGAAACTGCTAAAACCACAGAAAAATATGCACGCAAAAAAGAGAAAAAAGGGTATACAGATGAAGATATAAAACAAATGGTCAAAAAGAAAGAAGGAAAAGAAATAACCATAGAAAACAAGATATTTGCCAGGGGTGAAAACGAAAAAATAGATAACCTTAAATGGGAGGAAGGAATTTCAGATTTCTATGATAAACAGGGCTCGGTAATGTTAATACAAATTGATGAAGTGCTTCCCAGCCAACCCAAAGAATTTGAAGAAGCACGGGGTCTTGTTACTTCAGATTACCAGGACTATCTCGAAAAGAAATGGTTGGAAGAACTCAGGCAAAAATATAAAATTACCATTAACGAAAAAATGCTTGAAGAATTATAAATTGCATTATATCCTGTGAAATATATTATAAAATATTCATTTGTATTATTTATCTTATTCATTTTAAGTACATGTGATGAATTGCGAAAAAACAAAAATGAAGCACCTGTTGTAAAGGTGTATGACAAAGCCCTTTACAACTCAGATGTCGCTGCAATCATTCCCAAAGGAGTGCGGCATCAGGATAGTCTGCAACTTTCAAAACAATATATTTATCAATGGATTAAAAACCAGCTTTTACTAAAAAAAGCTGAATTAAACCTGACAGACGAGGAAAAAGAAGTATCACAAGAGATTGAAGATTACAGAACATCATTGTTAATCTATAAATACAAAGACAAACTCATAAAGCAAAAACTTGATACAACCTTATCTGAGGATGAAATCATATCATATTATTCTAAAAATAAAAATAACTTTAAATTACAAAATACCATTGTCAAAGCTGTATATGCTAAAATACCACTTGTATATTCAGGACTTGAAAATCTAAAGCATTGGTGTGATACAAATAATAAAAAAACAAAAAAGCTGAATTCATATTGTCAAAAATATGCAACAGAGTTTAATCAAAAAAAAGATCAATGGATAGAAATTGGTGAATTGAAAAACTTTCTAAAAAGTGACGCGCGGGATTTATTAAATAATGTAAACAAAGGACAGGTAATTGAATCAAAAGATGAATCATTTTATTATTTAATATACATCATTGACAAAAGAGATAAAAATGAAATAGCACCATTAAAATATGTCATAGAAAGAATAAAAAACATCCTCATCAACAAAAATAAAAACTTATTTTTAAGGAATCTGGAAGAACAAATATATAGCAATGCAATTAATAATGGCAACATTAAATTTTATAAATAAATATATGCAAAAACAAAAAAAGCATTTAGCCGGGATTCTACATATCATGCTTATATCATTTTCTCTACTATCTTTTATTCACGGCCAAACTGACAAACAAATACTGGACCAGGTAGTGGCAGTTGTTGGCAGTAACATGATCACAGAATCCGAAGTACATGAACGGTATGTTCAAATTAAGCAAAGTGAACAAAATTTGAGAATGAGTGAAAAAGCAGCAAAGTGCAGTCTCCTTGAAGAATTATTACTTCAAAATTTATTATTAGACCAGGCAAAAATTGATAGTATCACAATAGAAATGTCTCAGGTAGAGCTACAGTTACAAGAACGGCTCGATTTTTTTATTGAGCGCATCGGATCTGTTGAAAAACTTGAAAATTACTTTGGTAAATCGTTGAGCGATATCAAGGAAGAGCTTAGAAAATCGTTAAGAGACCAGATGCTTACTGAAAAAATGAGGCAGGAGGTCATTAAAAAAGTCAACCCAACACCCTCTGAAGTAAAAGAATATTATCAAACACTCCCCAAAGACAGCATTCCATATGTTGAAGCCAAAATTATTATGGCTCAAATCGTAAAATACCCTGAATACTCAGAAAAAGCAATATTAGAAGTCAAACAAAAACTTCTTGATTTGCGAAAGAGAATAATGGAAGGCGAAGAATTTTCAACATTAGCTGTACTCTATTCTGAAGGAGAAAATGCAACCAGGGGAGGATCGTTAGGATATAAAGGAAAAGGCGAACTGGAACCAAAATATGCCGAAGCAGCTTTTAGGCTTAAAAAAGGGGGCATTTCAAATATTTTTGAAACAAAAAAGGGGTTCCATATTATTAAATTAATAGACCAAAAGGATAATAAGGTCAAAACCCAACAAATTCTTATCCGTCCTGATTATGTTCCCAATACCATTGAGCAAACCAAAAAATATCTTGACAGTATTGCAACATTAATTCGCACAAACGATGATTTAAGTTTTGAGAAAGCAGCAAAAATGTATTCGGATGATCAGGCTACCCAAAAAAGCGGAGGCATTATACTCAATCCTAACACGGGAACTGCCGAATTTGAAATGGATGAATTGCAACCCAATGATTTTAATATCGTGAAAAAACTCAACAAAGGACAAATCTCAGAGCCTTACGAATCAATGGATGAAAACGGACGGAAATTATACAAGATTATTAAGATCAAATCAAAAGTAAAACCCCATAAAGCAAACCTTGAAGAAGATTATAATCTTATTAAAAACATGCTAAAGGCCAAAAAACAACAAGAAAAATTTGTTGAATGGATTCGAAAAAAACAAAAAACAACATTCATCCGTATTGACGAAAACTACCAGACATGTGATTTTAATTTTAAAGGATGGGGCAACCATGAATAATAGATAAGGGGGACTTCGGTTAATTCCTTTGCATTAAAATGTCCGGCATTTATCATAGACGATGAACCATGATAAAGTATTTGCCACAACGCCCATAATTATAAAAAGGAAAGAAAGGTATAAAGGATATAGAGGTATAGAGGATATTTTAAATGAACTTTT
>CAYMKE010000141.1:0-8250 GCA_964390955.1 uncultured Bacteroidales bacterium
AAATATTTTCAGCCACATGTCCTGCTTCCATATGCACGTACCGTTTGCCGCGTTCGCCATACTTTAAAGTAGTGCGTTCATACACTGCCGAAATCACCAACATAACAGGAGCCTTGGATATAAAAGATTGTCCAAATGCAGCAGTGGCCAATTTCCCTTTAATCTGTTCATCCTTTATTTCTTGGATATAATGGCCTTCCGTAATATAATGGTATACTCCGTCTTCTAACCCTTTTACGTTATCTGCTACCAGGTATAACTCTAATGGATAGGTTGCCCCTGCAGAAGGTGCGGCTCTCAGGCTTCGTTCTTTGTTTGTAATCCCTTGAGCACTCCAGAGGATTTGAGATATTTCTTTAATGCCAACCGGTTTGTCTGAATAATTCCTTACTGATCGCCTGTTGTTTATTGCCATTTCAACAGGCATGCCCCCCTTTTTATCAGGAGCAGGAAGTTTTATTTTATCTGAATTACTGTATTGAATCTTTGTATCCATTGTATTTCCGTTATTTGCAATTAAAAAATAGATGCCAATAAATAACAAAACAGCTAACACAGGAATAAAAATTTTTAACCTTTTTTTATAAAACTTCATATTGTTGACTTTAAAATAAAATATATTTAATGTTTTATTTTAAAAAAACAAATTTCATTCCAAAGTATTCAAATTTTGGCAATATTTTTAAATGTTAAAGTTCGAATTTATCTGTTTATGTTTTTTTGAATGATTTAAATTTTTTACATTTGTAATGTATATAATTGTCATTTTTAACTATTAACAATGATAAAATGGATATAGATTTAATACAAATAATTGTCAATGATCAATTTGAATATTACCAGAATAAACATACCGGCATACCACGTGATGTGGATTTTGTTCCTTATTACAAATCAGGCCATATAGTAGTTATCACTGGCATTCGTCGTTCCGGGAAATCAACATTGATGCTGCAGTTAGCAAAGAAGTATAATGATTATCACTATATTACATTTGAAGATGAGCGATTTGCAGGATTTACAGTTGATGATTTCCAGCAATTACTCACGATATTGCACAAACGGTCGCCTGCGAAAATTTTATTTTTTGATGAAATACAAAATATCCCGGAATGGGAACGTTTCGTAAGACGAGTTCATGATCAGGGTTATAAAATTTTTATCTCAGGAAGTAATGCGAATTTATTAAGTTCAGAATTAGCTACACGTCTTACAGGCAGATACCTAAAGATAGAATTGTTTCCTTTTTCTTATAAAGAATTATTAATGTTTCAAAACATAGAATACAATACCATCACAACACAAAAAAAATCATTGTTATTACATTATTTCGATCAATATTTAAATAATGGAGGATTTCCTGATTGGCTCAATACCCAAAACAAAGAAATCCTTCAACTTATTTATGATGATATTGTTTATCGTGATATCATTGGGCGCTATGGGATCAATGAAATAAAATCATTTAAACAGCTTTCCCAGTTTCTTTCAACAAACATTGCAAAAGAATTTTCATATAATTCATTGGCAAAATCATTAAATATAAAAAGTACTACTTCTGTCCGTAATTATGTTGACTATCTCCAGTCAGCCTATTTAATGTATGAATTATATAAATATGATTATTCATTAAAGAAACAATTTATTAACCAAAAGAAAATATATTCTATTGATAACGGGTTGCGGAACAATATATCATTTATTCACACGTCAGATTCAGGAAGATTATTAGAAAACATTGTGTTCATTGAATTAAAACGAAGAGGTGAAAACGTGTTTTTTTATAAAGGAAAGAATGAATGTGATTTTTTAATTCATCAATCAGGTAAAATAACAACATTACTACAGGTATGTTATACGATAAATGCTGTTAACGAAACCCGTGAATTATCAGGGCTGATAGAAGCAGCAAAAATATTTAATTTAAATTCAGGAATTATTATTACATACGATCAGTGTGATACATTCATTAAAGAGGGCATTGAAATTAACATTGTTGCAATATGGAAATGGTTGTTAAATATTTGAATTCAACTTTTTTATTTTTCCTGTCAATTTTGACTACTTCAGTGTTTACTTTTGCAGTGATGCCTTTTGCGTTCCAGAAAAATTCAGGGTCACGAACTATGCCTGTTGGTGTACAAAGCAATTTTTTTCATGCTTCTAATTTATACAAAATCTAAATAAGCATGAAAATTTATATACAAATAGTCATCCCGCTTTTCAGTTGCTTTATGTTAAATGCCTTATAAAAAGCTTGTAAAGCTGGTAATTCCGTACAATGAGCAGGATAAAGATGTTGGGGACGTAATTTTGCCAGGTATTGTATTGTTTTTCGTGTTTGCTCGTCATCCTTTTTCAAATGAAAGCCCCCGATGATCGCTTTAACCCGGCTTATACCTGTTACTTTTCGTGCATATTCAACAATATTACAGATGCCGGAATGCGAACAACCGGTTACCACTATCAGCTCATGGCCGGATATAATAGCCAATGCCGAATCATCCATCACAAAATCATCATTTCCCTTCTCATCTATAAAAGAAGTGGAAACAGACTCAAAATTGTTTCTTCGCGGTATTTCTCCGAGGAATATAATTTGTCGCGTAATATTTACAGGTGTTTTGCTCTCGGTAAGATAATATTTGCTTTCAAGATTTTCTTTTGAAAAAGCCAACCCGATATTCAATGTGTCATTTTTCCTGTATCGCTTGATAAAAGCTCCCGGGTGAGCGATAAGTTTCTTGTCTTTTAAATATTGTAACCCGCCCCCATGATCCCAATGTCCATGGCTTAATACGACATTGATAATATTTTCAATATGAATATTTAATGTTGTCGCATTCCGAAGATAAACATCTGTGGCCCCGGTATCAAACAGTATCTTATCGTTTTCTATCTCTATCAAATAAGATAACCCATGTTCAGCTAACAAACCAGGCCCTGCACAATTTTCAGCTAATACGGTTAACTTCATCTGCTTTTATTTTATCCCAAATATTATTTATTTTTTGAGAAAGTAAAGACTTGGGTTGATATTCGGTAATGGTTAATTCCCTTACCATGGATTCAGTCATAGCATGATCAAATGGAATACTGCCAATAATCTGAATCTCACTCCGTTTGAAAAATTGTTCTATTTCGTTTGCCATTTCTTGATTAATATCATCTTTATTAATGATTGCTTTTACAGGTATTTTAAATGACTGCACCAGTTCCACCAGTCGTTGTGCATCATGCAAACCCGATTTTGTTGGTTCCACCACAACAAGTACTTCATCGGTACCGGTTACTGAAGCAATGGCTGCACACCCTATACCTGGAGGCCCGTCATTGATAATATAATCAGCCTGGTTTTGACGCGCTATTTCTTTTGCTTTTTTTCTAACCTGTGTGACGAGTTTCCCTGAATTTTCTTCCCCGGGCCCCATTTTCGCGTGAACCAAAGGCCCGAAACGGGTATCGGAAACATACCAATAATTATTACTGTTTTGTTTAGAAGTAATGGCTTGTGCCGGGCATATTCTTTCACATAACAGGCATCCTTCACATTGATATGGATTAATGCTGTATTCATTATCTTTGGTTGTATGTATTGCGTCAAACCGGCAATATCTTTTACACAGTCCGCATCCGGCACATTTGGCAGGGTCAATGCTTACATCCCAACCACTATTAAACGAATATTCTTCTTTCACTGTTGGTTTAAGTAAAAGATGAAGGTCAGCTGCATCTACATCATTGTCACAAAATACCGATTTTTTTGCCATGGAAGCAATGGCAGCAGTTATGGTTGTTTTACCTGTCCCTCCCTTACCACTTAAAATAGTTATCTCCTTCATAGTGTAAAAAATTTGTTTCGAGTGTTTTGGCAATCTCAACATAATGCTGTTCTATGTCCACCGGAATATTTTGCAACAATTGTCCTTTTGCATAATTTAATGCATATTGGGTATTATATGGGATTGTTCCAAGTAATGTAAGATGTTCTTCTTTTATATAATGAAAAACTTCATCATTTCCAATTCCGCTTTTGTTCACCACCACACCAAATGGTTTTTGCATTTCCCTGAGCAATGTCACAGTCAGTTTAAGATCATGCAGGCCAAAAGGGGTTGGTTCTGTTACTAATATTACATAATGAACATCTGCTACTGTTTCCACAACAGGGCAGCTTGTTCCGGGAGGAGCATCAAATACAATAATATCCTGTTCATCAGAAATATTCTTTTTCAGTTCTTTGATCATCATGGTTTGCATCGCAGAACCAATGTTCAGATTTCCTTCTACCAATCCTGTGCCTATCCCGGTTTCATACCATGTGATTTCTCCTATTGGTTCAGGATGCTCGGTTATTGCCTGGTATTGACAAGCTGCTGTACATGCTCCACATGAATGGCATAAACCGGTAGTGACTTCCGCAAATTCAGCGGGCGGCACAATAACAATGGCATTAAATTCACAGAATTCAGCACATTGGCGGCAGAATGTACATTTATCTGTATCTATTTCAGGGATCAACTGGGTTGCTATTTTCTTTTTGATGATATTAGGGGTGTCAAAAAAAAGAACATCATTGGGTTCCTCCACATCACAATCAACCAATTGAATTTTTTTGGTTGTTGTTTTCCATAAAAAGTGGTATAGATTTACAGCAACCGTAGTTTTACCGGTGCCCCCTTTCCCGCTTGCTATGGCTATTTTATAACTCATCAGTGATCGCAGTAATTAGCAGAAAATGATAATGTTCCATCCAGAAATCCCAGAATAAGGTCTTTTGCCTGTTTTTTAGGAGCACCAACAAATACATTCACTTTGTGTTGATTGAATAATTGAACAGCTCTGTTCCCCATGCCACCTGCAATAATGTCTGTGGCACCTTTTTCTGCAAGCCAGGGAGGCAACAGGCCGGGTTGATGAGGTGGAGACTCCAGAAGTTCTTCCTCAATAATTTGTTTGTTTTCTACTGTGAACAAAACAAAATGACTGCAATGTCCGAAATGTTCACTCAATTCCCCATTGTTTACAGGGATGGCTATTTTTTGTTTCATATGTTTATTATTGAGTTAATTAAGTTAATTAAGTTAATTGAGTTACTAAGTTTAGAGGTTTAGAGGTTTAGAAGTTTAGAGGGCGTGTAGGATTTCCCGATGAACTTTTCCAACGGTTAAAACGTTGGAAAAGTTCATTGATTAATTCCTGATAATACCGTTTATTACCATCTGTTTCTTCCCGGTCCTCTTCCTTGTCCGCCTTGTCCGCCTCGTCTGCCTGCATTTCTTCCAAAACGAAGCCCTAAGCGCTGAAAAAAACTTCCGGTATTGGTGGCATTTTGATTATCAGGATTGCATTTACCCAATCCTCTGCCTGTTTTAGGCCCTTGCCCTTCCGGGCCTGTTCTGTCAAATCCTGGCATAATATATCCTCCTTTATAATTTTAAGGTTTTTAAAATATCATCAATGGTTCTATCTTCGTCATTAATAATGACCATCTGAATCTGAAATTTATCAAGCAGGGTTTTTGCTTTAGGTCCAAAATCACCGGATATTACTTTTTGTACTCCTATTTCCATCATTTTTTCGGCTGATTTTGTCCCGGCTCCTCCCTGTGCATTCATATTTTCATTTTCAATGAATGAAACTTCACCGGTTTGATCATCATAGATGCAAAAACTATGCGCTCTGCCAAACCGCAAATCAAACAATGATGATGTTTCGTTTCCTGATGCTGTAATTGCTGTTTTCATGCTGTATTGATTTTACTATTAATTCATTTAAACACTATTGAGTTGTTTATAATTTTGCGACTTACACATCGGACATTTATTATTACCCGATGGAGGCATGGTGAACCGTGCCTGACAATTATCGCATACAAACCATCTTTCATCGAATGCTGCATTGCCATATACTGTCTTTATTTCTTTGGCCTCTACAAGCGCTTTGGAAATTTTGCGCCGTGCACTTTCATAAATCCGTGCAAATGTAGGCCTCGATACCCCCATTAAAACACATGCCTCATCATGGTTCAGCAAGTCATAATCGGCCAGTTTGACGGCTTCATATTCTTCATATAGTAGTTCAACTGCCCCCATTCCTTTTTTTCTTAATCCATACGGCTTGTATCCTTTAAATGACGGGGGAGCCACTACTTTTCTCAATCTTCTTCTTCTTGGCATTCTTTTTAAACGCAAAAATAATGAGAATATTCTCAAATAAAAAATTAAATATGATTTTTTTATTAATATTATTCAAAATAAAAAATGTCTTGTTCTGAAAAATGATAAAAAAGTTTTTATTGATTCACTAACCGGTAAAATGTCTGTGTTCCTGTAAATTGAATTTCAATAATATTCAGGTATACAAAATTCACAAGAATTCTTTCGGCCCTGTATTTATTAATTTTTGCTAACCTGCAAAACTTTGAGAAGGTAATTGTTTGGTTGTCTTTTAAATAATCCAACAGAAATTTTTCATCATTTGTGTATTTGATCAATGTTTTGGATTGTTTTCTTTTTTTATCCCACACTTTCAATAAAACGTTGTTGGCAAGAAAATTCTGGTCATCAACCCTGATGTAAGCTTTCCACAAATTATTATCATCGAGTGCATAATATGTTTCCTTCCCTTTGGGCACATTAATTTCAAGGATGGTTTTATCCTGTTCGTTCCAGGTTGTTGCTTTAAATTTTACTGCGGGTTTACTATACAGGTTAGCTGCTGCTTCGATCATATAAAACTCTTCCTCAGAACGAATCCCTGCAATATGTCCATTGTCTTTAACCCCTATTAAAAGTTTTCCACCATCAGTATTAGAAAATGCTACCACCGTCCTGGCAAGTTTTCGCGAATCTGAAATCTCAAATTTATAATCAAGCTGTTGGTGTTCTCCTTGTGCGATGAGTTCTTTAATATGGCTGCCCACTTTTATTTTTTTTTGAGTGTTGGTTTCGCTATGAAAGGTTCTTACCGTAAATATCCATTCATCTCTTTTGTAAGCGCATCTTTTTTTTCAAGATATTTTTTAAATATTTTTAACAGTTTAATTTTCTCTTCAACTTGCTCCATACTCAAACGCTAAACTTATTTTGTGGAGACTACCGGATTCGAACCGGTGACCTTTTGGCTGCCAGCCAAACGCTCTAGCCAACTGAGCTAAGCCCCCAAATTTTTTACGAAATTAATAAATTTCTTTTTAACCATGTTATAAATAAAATATATTTCCAAGAAAAATACGATTTTTTGTCTCGATAAACTAATTTTCTTATCTTTATACATCAAATCAAAAAGGCTTACATTATATACATAAGCGAAATAATATAAAATGAATATTATAAACATAATCGGATCAAGCGATACCCCAAGGATAGTAATGGATCCCGGGAATAATCACTTCGAGATCACCGGGATATCGTTGCCTGAAAATGCCCATGATTTTTATAAACAAGTATTTGACTGGCTTGATGAATTTTCAAAAAATCCCAGTCCGAAAATTTCAATGGATGTAAAGCTCAAATATTTTAATACTGCATCATCCAAAGCCATTTTAGAAATTTTTTTAAAGCTTGAAAAAATCCATAAAAAGGGATACGATGTCCTGATCAAATGGCATTATCAGGAAGATGACGAAGATATGCTTGACGCAGGAGAACAATATGCAGAATTGGTTGACATTCCATTTGAACATATTGAATATTAACCTTGATACAAGATTTGAGCATGGACAAGATTGAGATCAGTGCTACTGAAAAAACTCCCCGTATTTACTTTAATCCAGAGCAAAATATATTTGAAATTTCAGGGACGAGTACACCCGAAGACATAAAAGGTTTTTATTATCCAATTATCCAAAAGGTACAAGATTATTATCAATATATAGTTGAAAAAGATCATATTGACGATTTACTTGACAATCCCTTTATTATCTGTTTTAAGCTGGTTTACTTTAATTCAGCTACGGCAAAGATTGTTTCAGATATTCTTATGAAAAGTAATGATTTTTATTATAAGGGATTAAACATCAAGGTACATTGGTATTATGAGCCCGGTGACGATGACATGAAAGAGATGGGCATGGATCTTTCTGAACTTATTGACCTGCCTGTACATTATTATAAATTATAGTCTGCCTGTAAAGCCGGGGGGGTGGATTATCATGTTTGATAATGAAGTTTAAGTAGTATTTGTCTATAAAATCATATAAAGTCGCGTAACCAAATTCCAAATATACAAGCACCAAATTCCAAATAA
>CAYMKE010000142.1:0-8156 GCA_964390955.1 uncultured Bacteroidales bacterium
TCCCTGTTTTTCCGCTTTTTTGATATTTCGTTTATGATTTTGCGGATATGCTTTGCTAATCTGCTTATACTCTTTTGACAAATTAAGTTTATATGTTTTTTTATATGTCAAAAATCCATTGTATCCAGCCACTTTGTTCCCTTCGTTAAGTTGAATGTCAATATATTTATATTGTTTTGGTATGGCTTGAATAAATGTTGTTGCATCAACAAATTGTTCCTGAAGCTTTGAGAATACACCCAATTGCTGACAAAAAAAAGGCTGGGAAAGATAGTATATACCATATTTTCTCTTCCATGTCAAAGGCATAACCCGCTCATAATTATTCTCGACCAATGCACCCCATCCTTTGCTCACAATATCCAGATACCAACTATACCCATACACAATATCCAACGGATAAGCAGCAATGCATTCATCCCATTTTTTTGTATCAATATCTTTTCGTTCAACAAAACGTATCATATCCCAATCTAAAAAATATGTTTAATAAGCAAATTGCTGATCTCCGGCTCAAGCCCTGTTTGGTTACAAATGGTGTGAATAGCATTCTCTTCATGTCTCACATTCACCAATGCATGGGCAATATTGGACAGGCCGGCAGATTGCTTATCATCAATCTGCATCGTTTGAATGTATCCTTTATGCACTGTAAAAGATATATGTATATCACCGCCTTGATAAGGTATCACCGTCTTGAATGTATAGTCAGGTGACCTCCCAACATTCCATTCCCACAGATGATATTTCTCTTTCATCAATTGATGGATGGTACTGTTTTCCTTTATTTCAAATGAATTGTCCAACATGCCATATTCATTCTGTACATGTAAAGTTAACAATTCCATAAAATCATTCATATTCATTTTACCCTTAAGGTGATTTGATATGTTGGTTACCTTACTGGGCACAGAATGAATGGATTTATGAACATATTCACAGCGTGTTTTCAATACCTTGTTCAGCATGTTCAGGCCGGAATCAAATAATAAGGTCCCGTGATGAAGTAAGCGATTTTTGCAAATATGCTGGGCACATCCCGAAATTTTATATCCCTCAATCATTAATCCGTTTCGCCCGTCAAATTCGGCTTTTATTCCTGCCTCGCCCAACGCATTTATTATTGGAAAAAGCATATCCCGGTAATTTAACACCTGCCGGCCCGGTTTGTTAATGATAAATGAAAAATTAATATTTCCCATATCATGAAATACAGCCCCGCCCCCGGATATCCTTCTGAACAGTGAAAGTTTTTTTTCTTTGGCATAATGATAATCAATTTCAGCATATATATTTTGATGTTTCCCCACAATAACTGAAGGCTCATTCACCCACAGGATGAAAAAATCATCATCATTGTGTTTTAGCAAATATTCTTCTGTTGCTAAATTCAATGCAGGATTTGATGATGTCAGGCGGATGCTGTACACTGATTATAATTTATTTTTGTAATCCCCAAGCCCCAATGCAGGGTAAATATATTGCTTTGTTAAAGTATATCCATACAGCGACAGTGCAGCAAGCGCCATCCCCAGTAAAGCGCCAAAAAACACGTCAGCAGGATAATGAACACCCAGGTATATACGGCTGTAAGCCACAAGGCATGCCCATAAAAACATAATAACCCACATGGCCCGGTGCCGGTATACACGGCTGATAAACCATGCTCCACCAAATACATTGGTTGCATGCGCCGATACAAAAGAGAAACTTCCGGAACATCCTTTTACCAAATGGATCAGGCCTTCCAAATCAGAGTTTTTACACGGCCTCGGACGTTCAAAAAATTCTTTCACAATATTTACAGATATCTGATCGGTCAGCACGATGGTAATTGCTAAAAAAACAATGACACCAATGGCTTCCCATTTAAACTTTTTAACAATAAAAGCAATGATCACCAGATAAAAAGGGGCCCAGGTATATTTAGCGCTGGCAAACAACATCACCTCATCCCAAAAAGGAGAATGCATGTTATTGAAAAAAAGAAACAATTGTTCATCCCACGTTAAAAGGGTTTCCAACATATTCAATCATGTTTAAGTTTAAAGAAATGTACTTAAGGAATGTCATCATCATGGTTCAACGCATCCCATAGTGTATCTTTTAATTGACTAATTCCCATCTGTGTTATTGAAGATATAAAAACATATGGAATATCAGGCAATGTAGGCTTAATCTCATCCATTAATTCTTCGTCAAGCAGGTCGGATTTTGTAACAGCCAATACCCTGTGTTTATCCAATAATTCTGCATTATGTTGTTTCAACTCATTCAATAATACCTGGTATTCATTGGCTATATCATCACTATCAGCCGGGATCATGAACAACAAGACAGCATTGCGCTCGATGTGCCGTAAAAACCTCAGCCCCAGCCCCTTCCCCTGGTGCGCCCCTTCTATAATGCCAGGAATATCGGCAACAACAAACGAACGGTGTCCGCGGTACCCGACAATTCCCAAATGGGGTGTCAGGGTGGTGAAAGCATAATCGGCAATCCTGGGTTTTGCAGCCGAAACAACAGACAGAAATGTTGATTTACCGGCATTCGGAAACCCTACCAGGCCGACATCTGCAAGC
The DNA here is from genome assembly GCA_964390955.1 of uncultured Bacteroidales bacterium. Taxonomy (GTDB): domain Bacteria; phylum Bacteroidota; class Bacteroidia; order Bacteroidales; family JBBRXJ01; genus CAYMKE01. The sequence goes on from CAYMKE010000142.1 coordinate 2,583, forward strand.
ACTTTCAACTCAAGGATCAAAGCTGATTCAACGCCGGGCATACCAGGTTGTGCATACCTTGGTGCCTGGTTAACAGCAGACTTAAAGTGCACGTTACCTCTTCCGCCCATTCCTCCTTCTAACAAAATTTTTGTCTCATCATGGCTTGTTACTTCTGCCACAACAGTGCCGTTTTCATCCCGGGCAATGGTTCCCAGGGGAACCTCTACCACCTGGCTTTTCCCATCTGCCCCGTATTGCATATTAGCTCCTCCGTTTTGTCCGTTTTCTGCAAAAATATGTTTCTTGTATTTTAAATGAAGCAATGTCCACAAATGCTTATTGCCCTTTAAAATAATATCTCCTCCTTTACCGCCATCTCCCCCGTCCGGGCCTCCCTTAGGAACAAATTTTTCCCTGTGGAAATGAGCTGAACCGGCCCCTCCTTTACCCGAGCGGAAATAAATCCTGACATAATCAATAAAATTACTGGATGGCATAGTATAAACCTTTTTCTTTGACTTTATGGACAATACTAATTAACAGGCAAAGTTAATGTATTATTTTATCTGTCCTTTTAATAATACTGACTAAAATTATAAATTTGCATCCAACTCAAAATTCATATTTCAATGTCACACTTTGATGATAAAGCATTAAGCTGGGATGACAAACCGCAACGGCTTCAATGGGCCAAAACAATAAGTTGCGATATTTTAAATTCAATTCCACATGATACCGCCCATTTCAATGCATTTGAATATGGCTGTGGAACAGGCAGTTTAAGTTTTTTCATCCAACCCCATGTCCATCATATCACGCTGGCTGATAATTCAAAAGGCATGTTAGATGTCGTGAAGCAAAAAATAGAACAGCATAACACCCCTAATATGACACCTGTCTACCTTGATCTTGAAAAAAAAGAAACCTCCCCGTCAAAACACGCATTTGACCTGATATATACAATGTTAACACTTCATCATACGAACAATTATAAACGCATCATCAACAAATTTTCCCGGATGTTACGTGCCGGAGGATATTTATTTATTGCAGACCTGTTTAAAGAAGACGGAACGTTTCATGATAAAAACTTTAAAGGACATTACGGGTTTAATCCTGAAAAATTGAAAAAAATATTGTCCCATAACGAATTCCATAAAATTGAATACAAGACATGCTTTACAATAGAAAAAGAAACGGAAGATACAGGATTAAAAAAATTCCCGGTTTTTCTATTACAAGCCGGTAAATAAAAAAAAAAACAAATACAACTCTCAAAGCAATAAATTTTTAATTTTGGGGTATATTTTTTAACATTTTTTATTATGATATTTTGATACAATAAGCTATAACATTCACCAGTTTTAATCTAAATCAAAAAATCATTTACTAAATTTTATAAATAATATAAAAATGAATTTAAAACACTCTACAAATCCGGCACTTTCTGCTTCAACATTCAGGAATGTAGCACATGCAGAAGGACAGAGCTATGCAGAATCAATGACTATTGGCGGAACTGTGAATAAAGTATTGATCATGTTGCTGTTGGTCTTATTAGGAGCCATTTATACCTGGCGAATTGTTTTTAATGCCCCGGATATTTCTACAGGTGCCGGCGCTGTAACTCCATGGATTGGCATTGGTGCAATCGGCGGATTGATCACGGCATTGGTCACGATTTTCAAAAAAACGTGGTCTCCAATTACTGTACCTATATATTCTGTGTTAGAAGGCCTTTTTCTTGGTAGTATTTCTGCAATTTTTGAATCCCGTTTCCCGGGAATTGTCATGCAGGCTGTTTCTCTCACATTCGGGACATTATTTGCCATGCTGTTTGCCTATAAATCAGGCATCATCAAAGTAACAAATAAATTCAGGATGGGTGTGGTTGCCGCTACAGGTGGTATTTTTTTCGCCTACATGATCTCATTTCTGCTCAACATGTTCGGACTTAATATTGGATTCATGCACAGCAACGGGCCTGTAGGCATTATTATCTCATTGGTAGTGATTGTTGTTGCTGCACTAAACCTTGTACTCGACTTTGATTTTATCGAAAAAAATGCTTCATCCCAGGTGCCTAAATATATGGAATGGTTTGCAGCATTTGGTTTGATTGTCACATTGGTGTGGTTATATATTGAATTCTTACGTCTTCTCTCAATCATAGCAGGGAGAGATTAAATAAAACATATAAAATCTTATGTACTTAACAGAAGTAAATGAACCAAAGGGACGCAAAGAATTCTTGAATGTACCAAAATTGCTTTATAAACATGATAAAAATTGGACATGCCCTCTGGATGTTGAAATAGAAAGCATTTTCAACCCTGAAAAAAATCCATGTTTCAATCATGGTGAAGCCATTCGCTGGATTTTGAAAGACGATAACAACCGGTTGATTGGCCGCATTGCAGCATTCTATGACAAACGGAAAACAAAAAAGTCATCTGTCCCGAACGGGTTCATTGGTTTTTTTGAATGCATCAACAACCAGGAAGCTGCCAACATGATGTTTAATAAAGCAAAAGAATGGATTGAAAGCAAAGGGCTGAAAGCCATGGATGGAAGTGCCAATTTTGGTGAGAATTTATTTCACTGGGGCGTGCTGGTGGATGGCTTCATCCCTCAAAGCATTGGAATGAATTACAACTTTCCGTACTACAAAGACCTGTTTGAACACTACGGATTTAAAGAATATTTCAAACAATTGAGTTATAAAAAAGACCTGTCGAAACCCTGGCCTGAACGACAGTTAAAATTCGCCCGTTTCCTGGCAAGCAGACCCGAATATACATTCAAACATTTTAAATTTTCGGAAAAAGACAAGTATATCAATGACCTCTGTAATGTTTATAACGAAGTATGGTCTGATTTTCATGAAGATTATACGCCCATTAAACCCGATGAGTTATATGAAATGTTTGAAGACCTGAAAGATATTATTGATGAAGAGCTGATCTGGTTTGCTTATACAGACAATAAACCCATCGGTATGGTTCTCGGATTGCCTGATATCAACCATATATTACGAAAACTGGGGAATGGAAAACTAAACCTCATTAATAAATTAAAATTATTTTATCACTTTAAAATATCCAAAAACATCCCTGGTACACGAACCATTGCATCAGGGGTCATTCCAAAATATCAACAAAAAGGAGTCATTGCAACCCTTTTCTTACAACTCAGCGACACCATGCAGAAAAAAGGCCAAAAAAGCATAGAATTAGCATGGACAGGAGATTACAATGAACCTGTACTGGCTATTTACGAACATGTAGGCGCTGAACTGGCTTCTACACATCTTACCTATCGCTATATTTTTGATAAAAATATCCCGTTCCAGCGTTTCACAAACGAAGAGGGATATAAATCAAGGAAAAAAAAGAAAGCAGAAGATAAGACAACAAATGAACCCAAAAAGTAAAAACATAATCATTTGATTTTTTAATAAGATTTTACTATTTTTGCATCCCAAAATAAATTTTGAATACAAAAAATTAAAATAATGAAAAAAGATATACATCCGGATACATACAGGAAAGTGGTGTTCAAAGACATGTCAAATGAAAAGACCTTCATCACCAATTCAACAGTTCAAACCAAAGACACCATTAAAATGGAAGACGGAAAAGAATATCCATTATATAAATTGGAAATATCCAATACCTCTCATCCTTTTTACACCGGCAAGATGAACCTGCTGGATACCACGGGCCGTGTTGACCGGTTTAACAAACGGTATCAGCAACATGCCAAAAATCAACAAAAAAAATAGGTTAATAATAATTTCATCAAAAAAAGCTCCGCAATACGTTTCGGAGCTTTTTTTGTTTCCAGGACTGAATGATCACATATTATTTTATTATTTTTAATGCTTTAAAAAAATATATAAAATATTAACTCCGGATATGCCAACACATACTACCAATATTATTCTTTTTGATGATAAATATTATTCTGACCTTCTTCCCTTTACCTTTACCCGGCCCGCGTGTGAAATCCGCATTGGCATACTGACAATCAGGGAAAAATGGGAAGCAATCATGAATACGTTGTGTTCTCATTTAACAAGGGATCATCTTACTAAAAAATTCCCATTACACCTGGAGGAAGAAAACCTTCTTATCAATGGACGGGTTCTCCCGGATGAACATTTGCTGCACAGCATCAACGAACTCCAACATCATGAAGCACTTGTATGGGATGGTACATTGGTTGCTGTTAAACTGAAAAAAGAAGCTGTCAATTCGTTTGACCCGGACAATTACTCCCTGTATAATGTGAAACAAAATAATAAAGACCCCCTAAGCATACGGTATCCCTGGAATATTTTTTCTTATAATGGAGTGGCCCTGTCCCGGGATTTTGAACACCTTACACAGGGGCGCACATCAGCAAACATCAGCAATACCAATCAAATATTTGGCAGCCATGAATGCTTTGCAGAAGAAGGTGCCAGGTTGGAATATGTAACCATTAACACAGAAAACGGCCCGGTGTACATTGGGAACAATGCTGAAATCATGGAAGGGGCTGTGATCCGGGGCCCTTTTGCCCTGTGTAGCCATGCCGTGGTAAAACTGGCAGCCAAAATATACGGCCCTACAACACTCGGCCCCTATGTAAAAGCCGGAGGAGAATTGAACAATGTTGTATTCTTCGGTTTTTCCAACAAAGTTCATGACGGGTTCGTTGGCAATGCTGTGATTGGCGAATGGTGTAATATCGGTGCAGACAGCAACAGTTCTAATCTGAAAAATAATTATAAAGAAGTAAAAGTGTGGAATTACACAACACAACGCTTCATAAATACAGGACTGCAGTTCTGCGGACTGCTTATGGGAGATCATTCCAAATGCGGCATCAATACCATGTTTAATACCGGAACAGTGGTGGGAGTAAGTGCAAATATTTTTGGTGACGGATTTCCCCGGACCTTCATTCCTTCTTTTTCATGGGGCGGGGCAAACGGGTTTAAAACATATCAGCTTAACAAAGCCCTTGAAGTAGCAGAACAGGTTATGAACAGGAGAGGCCAACAGCTAAATGACGCTGAAAAACAAATTTTCCAGGCAGTGTTTGAAGAAAGTAAACAATTCAAAAATGATTAACGATGATCATAATTTCAAAATCTCAAATAAAAAGATTAACTTTGCTATATGGATAAATTTGGACATATAGAGATTAGAGTCCTTGGAAATAAAGGAAATTTAAAGCTTTCACCAGAGAATTATGACCTGAAGGAGATAATTTCTATGCTCCAGAATATCGAAGATTTATTATATCCAACTAATAAAAAAGACAGACCTTTGATTACATATGATTTGCAAGAAGGCTCTGTTAAACATATTTTTAAGACAAGTATTCAAGCAATTATAGGGTTTAGTGCTATTTTGACACAGATTCAAAAATCTAATTCAATTGATTTCTTAGAATTAAAAACAGCTCAAGCAATTGAAAATATTCAGAATTTTTCGTATCAAAAAAATTATGATTTTGAGATTAAATCCTCTGTTGATAATGAAGTTGTTTTGAACATCAATCCAAGTTCCAAATTTTTAAGAACAGAGAATATTTGGGTTG
>CAYMKE010000143.1:0-8124 GCA_964390955.1 uncultured Bacteroidales bacterium
CACGCAACACAACAGATAGCAGCGCCTCTGCTAAACGAAAAAAACAAGATAATGGTAAATTACCAGTTTTCAATAGTCCCGACTGTGTTGCTTACTTGTGCCACCCGCAAAACTGTTTTCTTGACTTGTAACAAAAAATCCCTGAATGCCGGGATGTCGCTTAAAAAAAATCATCATTGAATAAATGATTCAAGATAAAACGATACAATTTTAGGACATTATAAATTGTTTTTATACCTTCATAAGTTATTGATTCACAACACTAGGATCAGGAGTTCTGAAATTAAACCTGACCTGTTGCAGGTGAAGTTAAAGTTTTATAGATATAAGCTTTCGCACTTAACGATACAGGAACATAAAGAAAGAAATAAATAATATTAATAATGGGAATAATAAAAGGCAAAATCAAAATAACATAAGTAAGAAATATGGTCCACTTATGGCCATATGTCAAATTATTGCTTTCACTTAAAGCACCGGAAGGATCTTTTCCCTGATCCACAACAAGCAATAAACTAATACTCCAACTCAAATTAATAACAATAGCCGGAATAACCATAAACAAAAGAGCAGGGAATAAAACAATAGACTTAAGTCCCTGGAGCATAAAAAATTCTCCCATATAGCGCCTGTACCTGGGATCAAAAATTTCCACAGGGCTAATCACATTCCCTTTGCTTAATGATACAGGTAAAGTTAAAATACCTATCGTGGTACCTACATTTAAATAAGGAATCCAAATAGTAAGAATCCACAATAAAAAATTAACAATCAAAGAAATAAAATTTTTGAGGGCTGTGCTGAAAGCATTGGACAGAATATCGCCCAATTGTAATTGTGTCTCCATAATAATAGGTTTTTAGTGTTTTAATTTTTATTAAATATATGATTTTCAAAAGTATCTAACAAATTTTTGCCTTACAAAATTCGATTCATTTTATTTCATCCCTTATTATTTTCTTTAAATATTGTACCTTAGCAGTATCATCAAAAAAATTAAATACAAGGATATGAACCGGGTCATGAATAAAATTTAATCACACACCAGATAATTATTAACCCCAAATTGAGCGATTCAGCTCAATCAATTAAATAAATGTAGGCTTTTTAGCTCACCCATTCAATGAAAAGCAACATTTCCTAAATCGGGGTTATAGATATCAGATAGTCAGTAAATTTTACTCATGGCGAATCACATCCCATTTTTCAGGACAAATTATGCTCATTATAATAATATAAAACATAAACAAATGAAAAGAATTGCCGTTTTCACTTCAGGAGGAGATGCCCCGGGAATGAATGCAGCCGTCAGAGCAGTAACCCGCAATGCTCATTTTAACGGAATAGAAGTATATGGCATTATTAGCGGATATAAAGGAATGATTGAAGGTGCATTTGAAAAATTAATTCCCGAACATGTCAGTGGTATTATTCAAAAAGGAGGAACCATTCTTAAAACAGCAAGAAGCAAAGAATTTAGAACAACAGAAGGCCGGTTAAAAGCATACAATAATCTGCGTGAAAAAGGGATTGATGCTGTCGTTGTGATTGGTGGCGACGGATCTTTCCAGGGTGCCAGCAAAATGGTAGAAGAATTTAATATCCCCTTTGTCGGTATTCCGGGTACCATAGATAATGATATTTATGGCACCGACTATACCATTGGTTATGATACTTGCCTGAATACAGTTGTAGATGCTGTAGATAATATAAGGGATACGGCCAGTGCACATGACCGGGTATTTTTTATTGAAGTAATGGGAAAAGAAGCCGGATTTGTTGCCCTTAACAGTGGTATTGCCTGCGGGGCAGAAGGCATCTTAATCCCCGAAGTTTCTAACCAGGTGCATGATATTATTCCTCTCTTAAAAAAACGTAGAAAAGAAAATAAATCCTCTATTATCCTTGTAGCAGAGGGCGACGAAGAAGGCCACGCACTTGAAATTGCCAAAAAAGTAGAAGCACAAATACCCGGTCTTAACAGCCGCGTAACCATTCTCGGACACATTCAGCGGGGAGGAGTACCTTCTTGTTACGACAGGGTTACAGCAAGCAGATTAGGAGCTGCAGCAGTAGAAGCCATCATGAATAATAAAAAAGATATCATGATTGGACTGGAAAATAACCAAATTGTCCATGTCCCAATCCATAAAACCGTTAAAATGCATAAAAATGTCAGAGAAGAATTACTTCAACTGACAAAAAAATTATTATAAATAAAAAACAGTAAATAAGTGGGGATTGTATTTCTAATAAACATCAAAATAATTGTATCAAGTTTTCTTTTGATCCATTTGATAAAATCTAAGTTGAGCAATATAAGTGAAGTGAAAGCTTTATATCTTCTTAGTCCCCGGAAAAATCAGGATAAGCTGTTTGAATGCTTTCTTTTAAGAATAACTCAAACGGGTTAAATAATTAAAAATACAAACCAAATGCTTATTTATTTACAAATCTTAGGGATTGAAGCAAAAGAAACACTACATTGAGGTACTAATGCCTCTTGCCTTACCTAATTTATTTTCTTATTCCGTTCCTGGTAATTTGACCAATCAGATTGAAACGGGTAAAAGGGTTTTGGTCCCTTTTGGTAAAAAGAAAATTTATAGTGCTTTGGTTATTCATACAGACTCAGAAGAACCCCGTCATTATCAAACCAAAGAAGTAATTTCTTTTATTGACCATCATCCGGTGGTCAATAAACAACAACTGGCGCTGTGGTTTTGGATTGCTGATTATTATATGTGTACGCCTGGTGAAGTTTTTAAAGCAGCTGTGCCTTCGGGTCTGAGACTTGAAAGTGAAACCAATCTCACACTAAAAGGGCATCAACACATTATAGAAAGCAATTTCAATGAAAAAGAACTGCTTTTGCTTGATTTTTTGGAACAATCTGGTTCGATTACCCTGCAAAAATTACTTGAACAAACAAGTAATAATATGATTACTACAATTAAAAGCCTGATTGATAAAGGCATCATTATTGCTCACGAAAAAATCAAAGATACTTATAATCCCAAAACAGAAAAATTTGTGATTATTGCTGATCAACTTAAAGATCCAAAAGTTTTTAATAACACTTTTTCCAATCTCGAAAAAGCCCCTAAACAACTAGAGGTTTTTATGAAATATCTGGAATTATCCGGTTTTCACAAAAATCAACAACCAAAAGCAATTGCAAAATCAAAACTTTCAGCATTAAAAGGGTTCTCCCCGGCAGCTTTCAAAGCGCTCACCGATAAAAATATTTTTCTTATCCAGGAATATGAAATCAGCCGGCTCGAAAAAAATCAGGAAAAAGAAACACCACTGGCTCAACTTAACAAAGATCAACAACTAGCGTTTGAATCCATTAATGATTTATTCAAAGAAAAAAATGTTATTTTGCTTCATGGTGTGACTTCAAGTGGTAAAACAGAAATTTATCTTCACCTGATGGAACAACAAATCAAAAAAAAACAACAAGTACTTTATCTTTTACCTGAAATAGCACTTACAACACAAATAATTCGACGCATAAAATCTGTTTTTGCAGACCGTGTAGGTATTTACCATTCAAAATTCAGTGATGCCGAAAGGGTAGAAGTATGGAAAAAAATGTTAAGTAACCAACCATACGACATCATTGTCGGTGTCCGTTCATCTGTTTTTCTTCCTTTTCAACATCTTGGACTTGTTATTGTTGATGAAGAACACGAAAATACCTACAAACAATTTGATCCGGCACCCAGATATCATGCAAGAGATACCGCCATATACCAGGCTAATAAAACTGGTGCAAAAGTTTTACTGGGAACCGCCACTCCCTCTATAGAAAGCTATTTTAATGCAAAACAGAACAAATATGGATTGGTAGAACTATTTAAGCGATACAAAGAAATTGAACTTCCTTCCATTTCTATTATCGATACCATTTTAGCAAGAAAAAGAAAATTAATGCATTCTCATTTTTCAAAACCACTTATCAATATAATACAGGAAACCCTTGATCAAAATGAACAAATCATTCTTTTTCAAAACCGCCGCGGTTTTTCACCTTACATTCAATGTCAGACCTGCGGATGGATTCCCTTTTGTGTCAATTGTGATGTAAGCATGACTTATCACAAAAAAGACAATAAACTAACCTGTCATTATTGCGGATATAAAATTCATTTGCCTAAAAAATGCAATGCATGTGGTAGTTATGAAATACAAACAAAAGGTTTTGGCACCGAAAAAATCGAAGAAGAAATCCAAACTTTTTTTCCTGCTATAAAAACAGCTCGATTAGATCTGGACACCACCCGTTCAAAAAAAAATTATGAGAAAATTATTCAGGAATTTGAAGAAGGAAAAATTAATGTATTAATAGGCACACAAATGGTTTCTAAAGGCCTCAATTTTAATAACGTCAATCTTGTTGGCGTTTTAAATGCTGACAATCTCTTAACTTTCCCGGATTTCCGGGCATATGAAAGAAGTTTTCAGTTAATAGCTCAGGTTAGTGGCCGTGCCGGAAGATTTAAAAAACAAGGACAAGTCATTATTCAAAGTTCAAATCCGGAGGATGATATCCTTAAATACCTCTTAAATAATGATTACCAAAGTATGTTTTATACTCAGTTAAATGAAAGAAAACAATTCAAATATCCACCCTATTACCGTTTATTAAAATTAGTTGTCCGGCATAAAAATCATGAAACACTGGACCAGGCATGCAATGAAATTAAAAATGTTTTATCTCCTTATTTCGGTACTAATCTCCTGGGCCCGGAAAAACCTTTAATTTCCAGAATTCAAAAATGGTACAGCAAACAATTTTTAATTAAAATCCAAAGAAATATCTCTACCAAAGAAGCCAAAAATATACTTCGTGAAACCATTGATAATACCCGTGCAAAAAAAACGTTTAAATCTTTATCAATTTATACTGATGTAGATCCATATTAATAATAATAAACATGTTACTCATTCATTCTTTTAAATATACAATCATTTGGGGATTAATTATTTTGTTTTTCTGCTTGGTTAATTTTAATTCAGGTAATTCAGAATCTATTTTTGCTGATTTGTTGTTTTTTGATAAGATCATACATCTTTTTATATTTTTTGTTTTTAGTATCCTCTTATTAATTGATTTAAAAAATTTATATCAAAAATTATCCCGGAAACATTATTTAATAACATTTTTTTTATCCTTTTTTTATGCTTTATTGACTGAATTAATGCAAAAAAATTTCACCTCTTACCGTTCTTTTGAATGGTATGACATTCTTGCTGATGTTTTAGGAATAATTCTTGCTTTGATTTTATTTAAATTAAACAGAGCATTCTTTCTGGAAAAATTAATAAATAATAAATAGCAAACATACAGACATCAAGATTAAACACCAATTCAAAATAATTAACAATACACCCTTAATAATTGTTCATAAATGTTAAAGAAAGATTAATATTTTTACTTGCACAGAAATATTAAGACATTAATAATAAAAAAATCCTTTCATTGTATCTTTGTTTTATTAATAAAAAGTGACAATTGATCAACAATAAAAATGCACATATTAACATGAAAAACAGAAAAAGTAAATTAACAAAAGGGTTATAAACAATATGTTAATAACTACGCTAATAAAATAAAATTCAATCTTTTAATGAGTTTAATTATTGTTGAATTCATCGTTTTAAATGTTTATATTAATTTTGCAATATATTTTTACCAACATTATCAAACGGCTAATATTAACATCATTTAGAAATTTAAATCTTTTATTATTTTAATATATGAATGTTAAAGAAATTTTGGAAAAAGGATTTGTCGATCGGCAAATTCCTGAAGGGATTAATTTAAAAAAGGAAATTGATATAATGAGAAAGAATAAAAATGCTATTATTCTTGCTCATTATTACCAGACAAATGACATTCAGGATATAGCAGATTTTGTAGGAGATAGTTTGGATTTATCTAGAAAAGCAGCCAATAATGATGCTTATATTATTGTTTTTGCAGGTGTTCATTTTATGGCAGAAACAGCCAAAATATTATCTCCGGAAAAAATGGTGCTTATACCGGATCTTTTTGCTGGATGTTCACTTGCAGATTCTTGTCCACCTAAGGCTTTTTCTGAATTTATAAAGAAATATCCGGATCATGTGGTTATTAGTTATATTAATTGCAGCGCGGAAATTAAAGCGTTAAGTGATATTATTTGCACTTCCTCTAATGCTGAATATATTATTAGTCAGATTCCTCCGGATAAAGGCATTGTTTTTGCTCCGGATAAGAATTTAGGAAATTATATAAAAAGTAAAACCGGTCGTCAGGACATGGTTATTTGGGATGGTGCATGTCACGTTCATGAAGAATTTTCTGTTGAGAAAATTATTGAGCTTAAAAAAGAACATCCGGAAGCTAAACTTTTGGCTCATCCTGAATGTAAAAATCCGGTTTTGATGCTGGCAGATCACATTGGTTCCACTTCTTCCTTACTTAAGTTTTCTAAAACAGATTCAGGAGAAAAATACATAGTTGCTACTGAATCAGGAATTATTCATCAAATGCGGAAAAATAATCCGGGTAAAGATTTTATTCCGGCTCCGCCAATTGATGCTACTTGTGGTTGTAATGATTGTGAATTTATGAAACGTAATACAATGGAAAAAATATATAATTGTTTACGTTATGAATTACCTGAGATAACAATGGATAAGGATCTGATGAAAAAGGCCAGAAAACCTATTCAAAAAATGTTGGATTTATCTGAGAATATTAAGTAATTTGGGTCCTTGGATGACAGAAGATTTTAACATAAGGGACGAAGCATTGAATCAACAGGAAAAAGATGTTGATTTACAATTAAGGCCTTCTTTTTTTGATGATTTTTCGGGTCAGGATAAGATTATAGAGAATCTTTTGGTTTTTGTTCAGGCTGCTAAATTAAGGGGAGAGGCGCTGGATCATGTTTTATTGCATGGACCCCCCGGACTTGGTAAAACTACCCTGGCTTTTATTATAGCCAATGAAATGGGCGTTAATATTAAAGTGACCAGTGGTCCGGTTATTGAAAAAGCTGGTGATCTTGCTGGCTTGCTTACTAATCTTGAAAAAAATGACGTTCTTTTTATCGATGAAATTCATCGTATCAATAGTGTTGTTGAAGAATATTTGTATTCTGCTATGGAAGATCAGAGTATTGATATTATTATCGATAAAGGTCCGAATGCAAGAAATATTCAGATTGAACTTGAAAATTTTACTTTAATCGGTGCTACTACCCGCTCAGGTTTACTCACAAGTCCGCTTAGATCAAGGTTTGGTATAAAATCTCATTTGGAATATTATGATGATGATGTGTTGCAAAAAATTATTCATCGGTCATGTGGTATTTTAAATGTAGATATTCATAAAGATGCTGCTTTGGAAATTTCTTCGCGTTCACGTGGAACACCGCGTATTGCTAATGCATTGGTACGGCGTATTCGTGATTTCGCTCAAATAAAAGGGAATGGAGTGATAGATTTGGCTATTACTAAATATGGATTAAATGCACTTAATATCGATTCTTGTGGATTGGATGAAATGGATAATAAAATTTTAAAAACGATTATTGAAAAGTTTAAAGGCGGGCCTGTCGGGATTAGTACCATTTCTACCGCTGTAGGCGAAGATGGTGGGACTATTGAAGAGGTTTACGAACCTTTTTTAATAAAAGAAGGTTTTATTAAAAGAACTCCGCGGGGAAGAGAAGTTACCGAAAAAGCATATGAACATTTAGGTATTGATCATATTAGAAATTTAAATCTTTTTTAAACTAAGAACTCCTGATCTTAGTTTTGTGAATCAATAAATTATGAAAATATACAAACAATTTATAATGTGCTAAAATTGATTCGTTTTTTATTTTGAATTCTTTTGGGCGTGTGGCCAGTGAATTTGGGAAGGAAAGGGCGTAGCCATGGCTTGTGTGGATGCCATAATTCACGTCCCGATTATTGTTTTTGGGCATTTTAAAAAAATGCTACAAAACATATATCGGAATTTTTTTGGTTCGTTGAATCAAGTTCTTCAGAATAAAATTTAGGGTTACTTTGACAGATTAGAAGTTTATAGTATATTATATCAAAATTATTTATTCAATGATG
>CAYMKE010000144.1:0-8093 GCA_964390955.1 uncultured Bacteroidales bacterium
TTAAATTTTTTACACGCCTCGAATTTGAACTTTATAGAGCAAACACTCGACTTTATGGACGGGCTCTAAATTAGTGTTAAAAAATGAAACAAACACTATTTACTTTTTAATTCAATTATGGCATCTCCTTGCAGTTGGCCGTTTGGAGGTAATTTAAGTAAAAAGTTAATGGTGGGGGAGATGTCGGTTATTTGTAAATGTTTGTGAATAACCTGCGGCTTTATATCTCCTCCGTACCATATCAGTGGAACAATATTGCCCCACGTATGCCGGGTGAGGATATCCAATTGTTTTACTTGTACACCTGTATTCAGGGTAAAGTAAACATCACCCGAACGCTTATTATGATGGGTGTGTTGTAGTTCTGAAAATTCACTTTGCTGACATGTTGGATATTTAAGTTTATATTCCGGATACGCATTGGCTATTGATGAGAAATCAGTTAAAAAGTTGGCAATACTTTCTTGCATTGATGACAGATCAATATTATTATCTTCAATTAAATGCCTGTTGAGGTAAAACATTTGATTATGATATTGTGTTAGCCATTTTTTTGAACCATAAATAGCATTCAGGTATGTTTCAAGAATGATCCAGGCTTTATTGATTCTGAAATAGCCGGATGGCATTTTGGAGTTTTTTACATAAGGCATGTATTCACGCGGAGTATAAGAAGATGTAACAAACATTAATGTATGCTCTAATCCAATTTGCTCTTCAATATACTCCATGAAATGAGCAATGTCTTTATCCAGGCGGAGCCAGGCATCTTGCATTTCCATTGAATTGGGGCCGTATAGTTTGTCAATGTATCTGATAGCAGGAAAATTAATCATCAGTACATCTGTATGCTCGTCTTGCCCAAGTTTTTCATTTTCCATTGCATACAAAGCAAAGTCTTTGACAAATGTGTTTCCGGAAGGGATGTATTTTAACAATTCATAGTCTTTGCTTATCCTTTTAATATTTGTCAGGTTATAAGGAAATGTATGCTGGTTTCCGATCCCTTTTTCAAACGGATTGTTATCATTCAAGCTTTCCTGGTAATCATCGGCAGGTAAAAGGGGTTTCCACTCTCTGTCAAGATATGTGTCAGGCAATTTTTTTTGATTGAACTCATGTACCCAGGCAGCGATTGAATCATTATAATAGTTGTTGGTGACCCATTTTCCGAATACAGGATCAAACCAATATGCAGCATCGGCAGAAAAACCGGTTGTCAGAATAGCGCCTTCATTGTCTGCAGAAATGCCAATAATTTTTGATTTTTTGTGAATATCATAGTATTTTATATAGTCTGAAAAAGTGGGTTCTAACATCATGTGTGGTGAGTATTTCCCTGAATTGAAAGACCCTTCGAGTGTTTTAACTTTTTCATTCCGTGTACAATGAACCATCTTGTCTTTTGTACGGTCATACCACTCATTGGCAACAATGCCATGAGAAGAAGGATATTTGCCTGTTGCAATCGTTGCGTAGCCCTGAGGATATCCTGAAATAAAATAATTGTCGTGAACATTTTTGCAAATGGCACCATTGTTTAAAAGTTTTTTAAATCCGTTGTCGGAGAGATATTCTGCATAGCGTTCAAGATAATTGTATTGCATGTGATCAATTATAATTCCAATGACCAAACGTGTTTCTTTATCTTCATTACTATCTGCTGTAAGGTTTTTTGTTTGGGAAATGACTAATGCAATCCCTAAAAGAAAATGTTTTATATGAATCATTATTGTATTATTCATTAATGTATTTTAAATAAAAAGTTGAAAATAACCATTCGTGTTCGTTAAAAAAATATCTTACAAAAACAGTTTTTTTTATTTTTTCATTTTTTGTTTTAATTGTTTTCCTTTTATTAAATATTCTCTTGCTTTTTGGGCATTCCCTTTCATTTTATAAGAAATGGACAGGTTGATATATAATTGTGGATCATTGGGGGCAAGCCGGATGGCTTTTTGTAAAGCCTGTATTGATTGATCTATATTGCCTGACATGCCGTATGCTACCCCTAAATCTTTCCATGTTTTTTTGCTTCCGGGATTGATTTTTGCTGCCCGTTTTAAATAATATAACGCCTTTGTTAAATTCTTTTTCTCCTTTCCATACAGATTTCCTAATTGATAATTGACTTCAAACCGTTTGGGGTTTATTTTTATTAAATCTTCATATACTTTAATTTTATAATCAACACTGTCATACCCGCTAAATATTTCATGAATATTGTTGTATGCCAAATCGTAATGAGGGTTTCGCCTTAATAATTTTTTGTAATAATAAATGGCAGAATCATAATTTTTATTGTATGCAAAGTGTGCATTGCCCAGTAACAAGATTGGATCTTTATATGTTGGATGTATCCTGAGCGCTTTTCTTAAATGCTTTATAGAACGTTCAAGGTATTCATGTTTCTTTTGTTCGTTTTCAATTGTTTTGGCTTTTTCTAACAATTTACCTCCGGCGGTGCAATTGCTTTTGGCACTTCCGGATGATATTTGTACATCGTGTGTAAAGAGCGTGAAATCATCTTTCCAGTCCTTGTTCCGGTCAATTGCCTTAACCCCGTATAATGTCAGTATGATTATGATGATCCCCATTACCACGGGTTTTTGTTTTGTTTTGTTTGGGATGATTAATGGTATTTTTCGGTAGATCAGGTATCCTGATAATATGCTGAAGCCCAAAGAAGGCATGAATAAAAAGCGCTCATTCATGAATGCACCAATGGTGAATGGGATATTGGATACAATGGAAAGTGTGATTAAATAATAAAAGACTGAAAATGTAATAATTCCTCCTTTTTTGGGATGGGGAGATTTTTGGATAAGCATGTAGAAAAAATGGCAGATAATGTATCCGGCCATCCATATAAAAAGTGCTGTGTATAAGAGAGCCGGTAAAAAAGCTTTCGGGTCGCCCCAATCTGTCAGGGGAATATGATAAGGATAATAATCATATGTAAGGGGATGAGGCCAGATCAATAATTTAAGGTATATAAATAATGTATAAAATATGGTTGCATATTTTTCAGTTTTTGATGCCTCAAGGAAAGGGTTATTCATGAGTTCATTCGGAGGGTCCTTGATTAGTTGCCCGACCACAGATTGCCTGATTACGAAAAAAATGATGAATGCAATAATAAGGGGGATCAGGGTTCCTAAAATCCTATTGGGTTTTTCATCTCTGAAAATGTAAACAGCCAAAGGGATGACCGCCATAAATGTAACTGTATTTTCTTTTGACATCAATCCCAGGAAAAAGACGATGCCACTGTATACATAATATTTTAGTTTTTTTGTATCTATGGCTTTTAAAGTAAACAGAAAGGCGAGTAAAGAACCCAGCATGGCCATGATTTCATCACGTCCTTTGATGTTTGTTACTGCTTCGGTGTGTACAGGGTGTGCAATATATAATAATGTAATAATTAGTGGTAATGAATAATACCATGCAGGCGGGTCTTTTGTTTTAAACAACCGGCATAATATCAAAAAGATTAATATACCTACACACGCATATAATAAAACATTAACAAAATGGCTCATATGTGGGTTGAGCCCCAAAATTTCATATTCTATAGCCAATGTAATCAATGATAATGGCCTGTATCTGCCACCGCTTACGAGATTTTTTTTCTTGCCAAAAAAACCTGTAAAAGCGTCATTGGTTAAAATATCGTCAATGCCGGCAAGCCCTTGTTTGGTGAATTTGTTTTGTGTAATGGCAATTGCATCATCTACAGCATATTTATTCTGTATTGAATTGCCATAAAAAGCAAATGTGATGATAAAAATAACAAGAAGTGCATATATTTTTTTCACTTTGCTCATGTTATTTGTTTTACAAAGACAATCATAAGACAAAAAGCCAGGTGCTTTATCAAATAAATGAGATTTGGTGTATGCGTCATCCGGCTTCTGTCTTTATTTATTAAAATCCTAATTTGTTTTCCTTTTCTGCTATTGTTTCCGAATCATCTTTTAAAGATGTATCAGGAGATTCTTCTTTTTTTTCGTTTGCTTTTGTTTCCTGGGGTGATTTGATTGCTGTCGTTTCGGTTTCTGTGTTTTTTTTGTCATCTGATGTTTCTGTACCAGATTTATCATTGGAATTATTGGAACCGTTTTTCTTTTTGGTTTGTGTTTTTTTATATTTTTCAAAGCCAAATCCTTCGGGTTCCAGTTTGTTTTCCCTTAAATACATTCCGGTTAAGATTGCTGTATTGATGTCATTGATTTTTAATTCAACTTCCCAGTCTGTATCAGGAAATTTTTGCTGTCTTACAGTAAATTCAATGCCTTCTTCAAGACTAAAATCAACTAATTTTTGGATTTGATTTTTTTTTAAAACAATTTTTGGGTATTCTTTGTTTTCTGCCATAGTAATAATTTTTTAATTATTTATTTTAAAATTTAATGCCTAATTGGTTTGCTACATTTTTAAGGTCTTCTTCTACAGCCGGTATAATATTTATGCCTTCTTTTTGTAAACGGTTTTCGTTTGCCCGTTCAAGATCACCTGGTATGAGTACTTTGGGTTTACCGGGAGCGCTTTTAGCATTTCTGAATGTTTTAATCCATTTGTCCATTTGTTCTTTGAATTCATCTGCTTTTTGGAAGGCATCAATGCGCATGGCACCAAAAAAGTGTCCGGTTCCTTCGCCTGCTTTTTCTTCCAGTACAGGTAAGTATGCTACAGAAGGAGGCACAAAAGGGCCAAAGTTTGCACCGGAAAATACACCGGAAAAAATGTCTACAATTGCTGCCATGCAATATCCTTTGTGACTTCCCTGTTCACGTGTTCCTCCAAGTCCAAGCATAGAGCCTTTTTCTTTTAAGATATCCGGGTTATCAGAAGGATTTCCATCTTTGTCCTGGACATAGCCGTAAGGTACTTTTTCTCCTTTTTTAGCAGCAATAGCTAGTTTGCCGCGTGCAATCGGAGTAGTGGCAAAATCAGCTACAAAAGCCGGTTGATCTTTTGCAGGTATGGCAACAGCCACAGGATTTGTTCCCAATAATTTGCTAATGGAATACGTGGGCGCTACTAATGGATTGGCATTTGTTAATGCAATACCAATCATATCGTGATCAAGTGCCATCATTGAATAATATCCTGCAATTCCAAAATGATTGGAGTTGCGGGTGGCAACCCAGCCGGTTCCGGCTTTGTGCGCTATTTCAATGGCTTTTTTCATTGAATATGTTGAAGCGACCATTCCAATGGCCCTGTCAGCATCTATCACAGCAGTACTTGGAGATTCATGCACTGTTTTGATGTCAGGTTTGGTATTTATGCGTCCGGCTTTCCATAATTGGTAATAGTCTTTTAAGCGGATCATGCCATGTGATGAAATGCCCCTTAATTCAGCAGCTAAAAAAACGTTTGTTGTATTGATTGCATCTTCTTTACTACATCCCATCTTTTGAAAAGCACGTACCAAAAATTCTTGTAAATAATTATATGAGTAAGCCATACATTTCACTTTAATTATCCGGGTTTTGTTTATCTCTGTGCAGATGGTTGACATTTGCTTGTGCGGCCGGCATGATCAGCATGTCATTAATATTAACATGGGGGGGCCGTGTAACAGCAAATAACACGGCTTCTGCAATATCTTCGCCATGCAATGGTGTATATCCTTCATAAACTTTATTTGCCCTTGCTTTATTGCCTTTAAACCGTACTTTAGAAAACTCTGTTTCGACATTGCCGGGTGCAATGCATGTTACTTTAATATTATGTGGTAAAAGGTCAATTCGCATTCCTTTATTCAGTGCATCTACAGCATGTTTTGTCGCGCAATACACATTCCCTTTGGCATATACTTCTTTGCCTGCTATAGAACCTATATTTACTATATGTCCACTATTTCGTTCAATCATGTTCTGAATAACAGCTTTTGTAACATATAATAATCCTTTAATATTGGTATCAATCATTTTTTCCCAATCATTGACCTGCCCTGTTTGTATCGGATCAAGTCCTGCAGCCAATCCTGCATTATTAACCAATACATCAATGTTTTTCCATTCAGCCGGAATCTCTTTGATTTTATATAAAACGTCTTCTAAATTTCTTACATCACATTGAATACTTAAAACATCTGCTTTGGTTTGAGAACGAATATCTTCCTCCGCTTTTTTAAGCTTTGATTCGCGTCTGCCGATAATAATTACATTATATTTGTGTTTCGCCAAAGCAAGTGCCGTTGCATATCCAATGCCTGATGTAGCACCGGTTACCATCGCTGTTTTATTCATAAGCCTTGTGTTTTATAGTGAACAAATAAATCCTGAAAATGGGGACTAAAAAATACATCAAACAAAATTAACTTGAAAATTTAAAAATGCAAATAAATTTTATTTTCTTATATTGAATGACGATTTTTGTTGACTGTCTATTAATTCACTATTGATGCAAAAAGAAAAAAAATATATTATTGAGATGTTTGACAGCATTGCCCGGAAGTATGATATTCTTAATCATATCTTATCTATGGGGCTTGACTGTTATTGGAGAAAAAAAATGATAAAAAGGCTTAGGCAACACCAGATTTCACCAGATAAAAATAAAACAATAAAAATTCTTGATGTGGCTACTGGCACCGGAGACCTAGCGATTATGGCTGCCAAAAAAATGCCTGCACATGTCACCGGGGTTGATATTAGTCTTAAGATGCTGGAATCTGGAAATGTGAAAATTATAAAAAAAGGCTTGAAGCACAGGATAAATCTTCAACAGGGCGATGGAGAACGGCTACCATTTACTGACAATGCTTTTGATGCTGTTATGATTGCGTTTGGTATTCGAAATTTTGAGCATCCGGAAAAAGGGCTTCGTGAGATGATACGGGTCGTTAAACCGGGAGGGTATTTAATAGTCATGGAGTTTTCAATGATAACCCCCGGCCTTTTAAAATTTTTTTTTAACATCTATTTTAAAAGGATTTTACCATTCATAGGAAGAATAATATCAAAGGACAAAAGAGCATACCAATACCTTCCTGATTCGGTAAACGAATTTGCAAGTAAATACAAGCTTTTGCAACTTTTGGAACAAAATAAATTAATACATTGTAAAAAAATTTTGTTAAGCTTTGGCATTGTTTCTATATTTGAGGGTCAAAAATAGGTGTGAATCAATGATAATTAATTTAATCAGGTTTCGTTCTATGATAAAAATATTTTTGATATTAATACCGGGATATTATATAAATTATATGAAGTTTCTGAAATAATAAATATTTATAAGACTTTGAAACAACTTTTTGGCATCATATTAATTATTTTTTTGTTTACGAGTGCTTCTGCCCAGCATGAATCGATTAAACCAAAAGTTTTTAATTACCAGGAAATAG
This sequence comes from uncultured Bacteroidales bacterium, assembly GCA_964390955.1. Classification (GTDB taxonomy): domain Bacteria; phylum Bacteroidota; class Bacteroidia; order Bacteroidales; family JBBRXJ01; genus CAYMKE01. The sequence continues at coordinate 7,361 of CAYMKE010000144.1, forward strand.
ACCAACAGCCTTTGCATTTTGGATTTACTCTCGGGCTTAACACACTGGATTTTGGGATTAAAGTTTCTGCCCCTGCATATCTTAAGGATTCACTTACTGCTGATGTTACAGAATTATATGCTGGTTTTCATGTTAATATTGTCAGCGAATACAGGCTTACCGATTACCTGGCAGTACGCTTCCTCCCCGGACTTATCTTCGGACAGCGAAACATTGTTTTTTGGTATAACAATGAAGAATTACATAAAGAGATGAAACTCGAATCCAATCTGCTTGATTTTCCCATTATGTTAAAATACAAAGCAAAACGGATCAATAATTACAGGCCTTACATGATTTTTGGTGGAAATGTCAGATATGATATGGCTGCAAAAAAAGACTATGAGGATGCCGAAGAAGTATATGTTCGTCTCAACCGGTTAGATTATTATGCAGAAGTGGGGTTTGGGATAGATTTTTATTTGCGTTATTTTAAATTTTCTACTGAATTTAAGTATTCATTGTATTTCAGGAATATGATAGCTGATGATCAGCATTCCCGGTTCCCTGAATATACAAATACCATAGAACGGCTTAATTCGTCAGTTTTTCTTTTTTCAATGCACTTTGAATAAGGGAAAAATAAAAAAGCCTTCATATATAATGGAGGCTTTTTGGTAAGTAGCGGGGGCTGGATTTGAACCAACGACCTTTGGGTTATGAGCCCAACGAGCTACCACTGCTCCACCCCGCA
>CAYMKE010000145.1:0-116 GCA_964390955.1 uncultured Bacteroidales bacterium
CTGAGGGAAAAGAACTGCTTAATTTATAAATATCCTTTACCAACTCTTTTGAAAGCTGATAAATTTCCAATTTCTGAAAACTAAAATACAACATATTAACTACATATAAACTACAT
>CAYMKE010000145.1:216-8025 GCA_964390955.1 uncultured Bacteroidales bacterium
TTAAACTACATTTAAACTACATTTAAACTACATTTAAACTACATTTAAACTACATTTAAACTACATATAAACTACATATAAACAATTGCAAGTTATCATTAAATCCGTGGTAGAACCCTTTTTTTAATACAAATATAATAATTGCGGAACAAATTCCTCAAAAATTATAATAATTAAGGAATTTAATCCTGATTTATTATCTCTTAAATGTATATTTCGCTCCAAACCTGACCCCAAAACATTCGGGTTTCCTGTAAAAAATCATTTTTTCAGCATAATTTGAAACGAGTTGTTTCCTGTAATGTACATCAGCGAATATAGATATTTTTTGGTTAAGACCGTAACCAATGCCAAATGATCCTGTGAATGAGAACAGGAATTTATGTTGCATTAAAGCATTAATGTCTGTAAACCGGCCATCATTGTAGGTTTTACCCTTTGAATTGATGATGTATCCTGCCAATATACCTCCTTTTACCATAATTTTTACTTTCTTAATTTGAGTATGATAACCAACAATGAAGGGGATCTCAATAATGGAATATTTGTTATAGCATTTTTTATTCTGCGTATTGATTGATGTATCAATATTGGTTGAGATGACAGATGAATCAACCGGAATATATGTGGAATCATAAACATTGATCCATATGGTATCCTGCCCGTCCCATTCGTAATACCTTACAATCAATTCTTTATCCCAGCAGCCACCGGTATATTCATAATTGTAAGCAGTATCAGTTTCATATTCTCTGATATTATAATTGTTTTTATTGCGCAATGAGGTGAAACCGGCCCCGGTGATAAATGTAAAATGTTTATAATCAACACCAAAGTTTGTTCCCAGGGAATAGTTCACATCACTGGTGAAATGATAATCTGTTGTTTTATTGTTTAATTCATGTTTCATAGTATAAGATGGTATCCAAAACATACCTGTATGTAGAGAACCAAACCAATGGTAGGGTTTTTCCTGTTGAATTTTAATGGTATCATAAAGACTGATTGTGTCGTGATGATATACCTGGTTTATTATTGTATCGTATTTCATGGTGATGATCGTGTCATGGTGTATAGTAATGATCGTATCGTAAACGGTAATTATTTTTAATTTTTCGCCTTGTCTTGTTTTATATCCTTTGGGTTTATAAATGATGATATGCCGGTTTATTACTTTATATTTAAGTCCTGTGTCATATAAAATTTCATCCAATACATTTTTTATGGTTTTATTTGCTGCATCAATTGACCTTATAATATTTTCATTGACTATATCCTTGCTGTAAGAAAATTCAACGCCTGAAATAGCTCTTACTTCTTCGATTATTTCAATAATGTTTTTATTTCCCTTTTTTATAGTGATATTCTTTTCCAATAAAGCGTTTTGTGCCTTTGATTCATTCGCGCATAAGGCAATTATCAGGAATAAAAACGTGCAAAATTTATGGGAAGCATTAAAATTTGCAGGGAAAAACCGGAAAATATAAAATCTGCTGTCAATCATCATTGAATAAAAACAATAGTATTCCCTTTTTTAATATAATCAATTCCCAGTGTGGCCTTTATAATTTCTAAAATGGTATCCAGTTCCATATTATCAAAATTAGCAGTTAACCTGCGCCTTTTTAATCTTTTATCTTTTATTTTTATTTCAACATTGAAATGATTTTCCAGTACCCTGGCAACTTTTTTAAGTCTGGTGTCCTTGAATTTTAAAACACCATCTTTCCATGCAAGATAATTAATATTATCATTTTTTTTAACATATAAAGTGTCTTTTGCTAATGAAAATATGCCGTTTTGCCCTTTAGTTATGAGGTTTGAATTTGGCATATTTTTTATGCATGTTCCACTTTTTGCAAGAAAAACCCGGCCGTTTTTCACTGTTACAATTATGTTTTCACCAGGATATGCCTTGATATTAAAAGATGTGCCCAGTACAACAACTTTTGCTTTTCCACAGTCAACAATAAATGGCTTGTTTTTATCAGGAATGACTTCAAAAAAGGCTTCTCCTTCAAGAAAAACTTTTGATAATTCTCTTTCATATGACCCAAACACTTGACTTTATGGACAAGTACTAATTAAATCAGCATATACACCAGATTATATAGTTCCTGATTCACTGATTTATGCATTTTAACACTTTGGCTGATATGCATTTCATTAATTTGGTTATTTACCAATCCGATCATGATTGAGCTTTTATTTTGTCTCAGCGCTTCAACAGCTGCTACCCCCATCCTGCTGGCAGTCACGCGGTCCATACACGATGGAGAACCACCGCGTTGGATATGCCCTAGTATAGATGTTCTTACATCAAGTTCTGGAAATTCATTTTTAACTTTATTTGCCAGATCTATGGCATGGCCTTCTTCGTCGCCTTCAGCCACCATAAAAATACTTGATTGTCTTTTGCCTTTATTTTCTCTTAAAAACCTGAGAATTTGTTTGTGTTGATGTTCAATTTCCGGTATAAGAATACCTTCACAGCCGCAGGCAATTCCGCTGCGCAGGGCCACAAATCCGGCTTCTTTTCCCATTACTTCGATAAAAAATACACGATCGTGAGAACTGGCCGTGTCCCTGATATTATCAACAGCATTGATAACTGTATTGAGTGCTGTGTCATACCCGATGGTATAATCGGTGCCATATATATCATTATCAATGGTTCCGGGAATTCCTATAAAAGGGATGTTAAATTCTTCCGACATGGCATTGGCTCCTTTGAAACTGCCGTCACCTCCTATTACCACTACACCATCTATGTTATTGTTTCGGAGGTTTTGGGCTGCTTTTTCACGGCCTTCTTTTGTTTTGAATTCTTCGCACCGTGCTGTTTTAATGATGGTCCCGCCACGCTGAATAATGCCACTCACATCTTTGGTGTCCAGTCTTTTGATATTACCATTAATCATACCCTGGTAACCATGATATATACCATAACTTTCAATATCATGATTATGTGCAGAGCGGATTACCGCGCGGATAGCCGCGTTCATACCCGGGGCATCGCCACCTGAGGTTAATACACCAATACGTTTAAGATTTGTCATCTGAATAAAGTTTAATATGATGGTTAATACGTGTTAAAAATAGTGAATTGACAGTGAATAATCAAAGATAGGGCTATTTTTTTATAGGCTTATTGAAAATCAGGCAGTCACGAGAAATTATTTTAGAAAAAATGAAGTATCAATTCCCGAATCGATTATTAATTATTTCCATTGCTTCCTTCAGTTGTTCAGCCCTGGAAAGGTTCGAGTTGTCAATAACCACAGCATCATCGGGTTTTATTAGGGGGCTTTCGGTTCGAGTGCTGTCTATTTGATCTCTTGTGATAAGGTTTTCTTTTACTTCGTTAAAGTCAGCTTTAGATCCTTTTTGTTGTAATTCATCGAAACGGCGTTGGGCTCTTGTTTCAATATCTGCAGTTAAAAAAAATTTCATATCAGCACACGGGAATACAACCGACCCGATATCTCTTCCATCCATTACTATTTGTTTAGTTTTTCCCATCTCACGTTGTAATTCAACCAGTTTTGTTCTCACAGATTTAATTTTACTTACATTACTCACAAGCCTGTTTATTTCCATGCTGCGGATCTCATCTTCTACGTTTTCATTGTTTAATATGGCTTCAGATGTTCCTTTATCTGCATCGTATCGGAATTTAATTGATATGGAATCAAGGAATGCATCGAGTTTTTGTTGGTCAATCGTATATTCAGTAATGGCGTGATGCCGGAGTAAGTAAAGTGTTACGGCACGGTACATGGCCCCACTGTCAATATACACATATTCCATGGCCTTTGCAATGTCTTTTGCAAGGGTACTTTTGCCACAGGAAGAATGCCCGTCAACCGTAATAATAAGATGATGCTTTTGTTTCACCGGTTAAATGATTTCATTAAATATTAAAAACTGTTTATAAAAACAGACAATTTTAGGCGATTATTTGGTTGAAGGGTTATAAAAATCGGTAAGGTTCATATTGATGGAAAAATGGTTAGACGGGCCGGCAAGATGATAATTAGCCCTGCCATAGTTGATGAAAATTTTTGAAATCCGTAGTCCGAATCCCCATGAAAAACCGACGGTACTCATTTTTGTTTCCACGCCCAATTCTTGTCTGCGTTTATAATTATAACCAAATCTTAAATAAATATTGTTTTCTATCAGAGGCATTTCCACCCCTATAATTGTGTGTCTTAAAAATTGATCTGCAAAATTGCCTAAGGAAGAAGTAATTTGATCAATTTTTTTCTTTGTTGTATCATGTCTTTCACTAAGTGATGTTTGTATTTCAGTTGTTTCCTCTTCTTTGTCATACGTGAGATCTAGCGTTTGAAGCTGATGTCCGGTAAGACATATTCTGAATGGAGCATGGCGCAATTTAATAGATCCTCCTAACAATATTTCAAAGGGGAGCGGTTCAAATACTTTTCTGTTATATGCTTTGAGTTGTGAACCAATATTCTTGAAAACCAAAGCAGCAGTAAATAATTTATCATTGCTTTGGTATGTTATTCCCAGGTCTGTTGCAAAGCCGTAAGATGAGTATTTTTCAAGAAATGACATGACCGGTTTGAAGTTTACACCTACTGAAAAAGAACTATCAAGCTGACGCGACCAAAACATGTTTATTGCATATTCTCCGGCTTTAAATGTACCGGTTATGTCACCCGTTTCATCAGCAGCTGTGAATTCTCCATAATTTATATAATGAATCCCGGCCGATACATTGCCAATTCTTTTGAATGTACGTGCATATGATGTATAGCCAAAATTAATCCCTGCAAAATAATTAATATAATTTAATGCAAGACGATTGTTCATTGAAGCATTCAGTAATGAAGGATTGTAATATGGTAATGAAACATCATTATCTTTAACAGCAATAAGCTTCCCTCCTAATGAGGCAACTCTTGGAGAATTGGTCAGGCTTAAAAACTTGTATGTATGATTGCCCCCGCTTGTAGCACTAGTCTTTTGACTATTTAGCCCTAACAAAAAGACTATTAAGATTGCAAAATATTTCATAAAAGTTTAAATTGGCATATAATTTACAAAACGGAAGGATTATAAAATTAGTGTATGCCCAAAATTAAATTATTACTTACCGGTTCTACCAGCCAGGATTTTATTAAACAAGGAGTGAATGAGTATGCCAAACGAATAAACAGGTATATGAATTTTGAAATGAATGAAGTGCTTTTGCCTAAAAAAATCAGGCGATTACCGGTTAATGAGTTGAAAGAAGCTGAAGCCCGGGCTGTATTGAAATATTTAGATGATAAGGATTTGGTTATTTTATTAGACGAAAAAGGGAAACGATATACATCTGTTCAATTTGCCGGGTTTATTCAAAAGGGGATGCTCAGGTCATATAAAAATTTGGTATTTATCACAGGTGGTGCTTATGGGTTTCATAACATTTTATATAACAGAAGCAATCACATGATATCATGCTCTGATATGACCTTTTCGCATCAGGTCTTCCGGTTAATTTTCATGGAGCAGTTGTACAGGGCTTTTACCATTATTCATAATGAACCGTATCATCATGAATAAAATGAATGAATTTTTAATATGTCAGGAACAATGATGGCATAAAGTGACATATAATACTTTTTGATATGAAAGAAACAAGAATTGCACAATTATCTGACCTTCATATTACGATAAAAGGTGAAAGTGCATACGATGTAGATGTAAGGAAAAATTTCATGAATATTTACAATGCTCTTGTATCCGAACAAGCAACGTATGATTATATTGTTATAACGGGAGATATATGTTTTAGAGAAGGCCAACAGGAAATTTACGAGTGGCTGAAACAATATTTAGACAAACTGGAAAAGCCCTGTTATATCATCCCCGGGAATCATGATAAAAAAGATGTCTTAAAATCTGTATTTACACGACAATATTTTCATATTCATGATGAAATATATTATACGGTAGATTTTCCCCTGGGGAAAGCATTTTTCCTGGATACCTCGGAAGGAGTATTATCTAAGGCGCAATTGGAGTGGTTTCAACAACAAGCAGATTCAACAACATGCAAACAGTGTTTAATCTTTATGCATCATCCCCCTGTTTATACAGGCATTCAATACATGGAAGAACATTTTGCTTTGGAAAACAAGAAAGAGTTTGAGCAATTGCTCAACAGTTATGATCAAAAAGAGTTTTTCGTGTTTTGTGGGCATTATCATGCCGAAAAAACAATAAAAACCCGGAACGTATTAACCATGATCGCCCCTGCTTCGTTTTTCCAGATGGACCAGGAATCTAAAGATTTTAAAATAGACAGCTACAGAATAGGATGGAGAAACATATGCTGGTCAGATGAATATCTGCATACTACGGTGAGGTATGTTGATCGTGTATGTTAAAATCAGAGATGTATATAATCATAAAAATAGCCTAATAATATAATTTCAAATAATCTCTCCCACTCACCTCTACGGTGTGTGTTTTTTTAAAAATTTCTCACTGGTTTTGTTCCAGTTGGCAATATATTCGTTGCGTTGTCCGGTTAAGTATTCGTTCATTGTATTGTACTTTTTTGCTGCTGCATTGATATCATTTATTGCCTTGTTATATTGGTCTATGTCTTCTTGTGTTCGCCCGGGTTTTTTCTTATTGTCGAATGCTTGTTTAAGTTTATCAAATTGTTCTTTTTTCATCAGGTAATCTATCAGGGTTGGCATTCTTGCATCTGCTTCTTCTTTATAAAATCTTAATATGTCCCGGGTAGCATAATTCAACGACATATCCGACTCATAAGGCCCTATCTCTTTAAGTCTTTCCAATTCTTCTTCTGTAAATTTTATGAGGGTGTTCCTGTTTTGTTCCAGGCTGTTGATGTCTTCATTTTGCAAAGCTTCTAACATGTACATCTCCTGTTTATAATTTTTAAAGAAGGCCAAATAAATCTTATCATGATAATCAAAGACCTTAGAGGATATTTTGAGCTTTTTCGACAGTCTGCTGTCATTTTCGATGATGTTGATGTTGTATTTCTCTGCAAAATCTTTCTGGGCTTCTACTACCATATCAGTGGCTTGTTCCAGTTTTTGATTGGCTTTTTTTCGTGCCGTCATATACGCTTCCATGAGATCATATGATTCTTCTGCAATTTTTTTCATATCCAATATTTTTTCATAATCCCTGCTTAAGACAATATAATTGATGTTCAAATATTCAATTACAGAATCTCTTAATGCTGTATTTCCTTCAAATGATGGCATTTTTTTTATGACTTTCTGTGCATATTTCAACTCTTTCATCAGATCATTGCGTTTTTTAGCTATCCTTCTGTCACTTCTGCCGCGGCCGATGGATTTCACATATTGCCAGCTTTCTTTCACCAGGTCTTCATACTGTTCAGTCGTATATCCCATGTATTCATGAGCGCTGCTAAATTCTTCTGCTTTTACAGGGGATAAAAAAAGCAATGAAAAAAGGAATAAATATACCGGGAAGAGTTGTTTTTTTAAAAGCATAATTATCAAATTAAAGTTGTATTTGCGTATGTTTAGATTTTTTATTTAATTCAATAGTTTACAGTAACGAATATACAACATTTTAAAAAATAATGATCGGGATATGATGATTTTTTGACACACAGGGGTATAATTATTTTATGAAATTGAAGGGATGAGGGGGATAGAGGGAATAAAGTATATAGGGGTTATGAGGGGATAGAGGATATATAGGTATAAAGGAAATAGGGGAATTAGCCCGAAAAATTCACCGCAAAACGATAAAGATCGATATAAAACACTATTAATAAAC
>CAYMKE010000146.1:0-7961 GCA_964390955.1 uncultured Bacteroidales bacterium
GTAAGTTCCCTGATGAATAATGATCACGTCTCCACTCGAAGCATTGTTTTCAGCTTCCTGTATGGTTGCATAAGTTTGACCGGAACCCACATGTAAGTCTGCCCCGTATTGATTCAAACCAATAGCAAACAAGCATGTTAACATTAAAATTAATTTGTTAATTCGTTTCATAAAAGTTTGTTTTAGATGTTAATTAATAAAGTTTTAGTTTGTTATGATAAAGTTTTAATTTGTTATAAGATATTTGAAGGAAAATTTTGAGAAGGATTGCAAAAAAATCAAAAACACTTATAACTTATAACATATTAAACTTATTATTATGCATAATTACAAAAAAAAAATCATAAAACCAAATTTAACTATTTTTTTATACGGATAACTAATCATAAAAACAATCAATGAACCATAAATTATAATTCTCCGGCAACCTGTCTTTTGTACAAAAAAATCCCTGCATCAAAAGAATGCAGGGATTTTTGTTTTTATATAATGATATATATATTATTCTTTTATAAACATTTGTTTTACATAGCCATCTGTTGTCTCACAAATCAAGAAATATGTTCCGTTTAATAAGCCGGATACATCTATTGATTGGATATTTTCAGACTGAATGGTTTGAATTGTTTTGCCGGACAAGTCAACGACAGAGACTTTATTTATTGGTACATCTCCAGAAATATAAAGAGTATTATTGGCCGGATTGGGATACATGTTTATAGTGGATTGTTTTGAAAGTTCATCAATATCCAACACGATGAATGTCCGCTCTTCGCTCCAGGCACTTTTGTTTCCGGCACGGTCAATTGCACGTGCTTTCCATGAAAAATCACCTGCATTCACCACATTAACTGTAATTTCCAGCGCATCTCCGGCATCATAAATGCTATCATTCACCATTATTTCATAACCACTGATTCCTGATTCATCATTTGCAGCGAACCATTTTAGCAGCACATCGTCTCCCTGTCTTGCTACAAAATTATTCACCGGCCTGTCAGGGTCAGGTGCAGAAGGGGCAGTGGTATCGTTTAATTGAATGGTGAACGTGCTGGTGCTGCTCCATGCACTCATGTTGCCAGCTTCATCAATAGCACGTATTTTCCATGTATGGTTGCCTTCCGACATAATTTCAGGGGCATTAAAAAAGGCAATTTCCCCGGCATTGTATACACTATCATCAATGCTGATCTCATATTTATCAATTCCACTATGTATATCAATGGCCTTCTCCCATTTAAACGCGGGAGTATTATCTATGGTTGTATCTCCTGAAGCGGGTAGTATTAATGTTGGAGTAGCTGGTTTTGTTGTATCCGGGCGGGGGGTGCCTTTGTATACTTCAAATTCCCAAAACGATACTCCATATTGCCGTTTGATCGTTGTATATATTCTAACAAACCGGGCAGAATCAGATAAACCTGTAATTTCTTCTTCATAATGATCATCATATGTCTCTGCTAATTCATTATATACTGTATCCCAGGTGCCTGTATCACAAACACAATCACCTTTTATAGTATCTATTAAGCATCGTGAATAAATAGTATTCCAACTGCTGGTGTCAACTTTGGATGTTTGCAGGTGATAACCAAGTCCAATAGCGCTTTCCCACATTATTTTCACTCTGCTGATCTCGTATACCTGGCCCAAGTCAACATACCACCATGTAGGTATATGACCGGGAAAATCACTTCCCCAACGAGTATTATAATCACCATCATTTCCACCCTGAAGAGATAATTCCGGCACTAATGGTTGTATTGATTCTGCTGCAACATCTTTATTCAAAGCATAATTGACATTTCCTTTAATAAAAAAGGTTCTTGTATTGCTCCAGCTTCCAGTATTTCCATTCACATCTATTGCTCTTACTCTCCAGGTAGTGTCAGTTTCTTGCAATTGATCAGACTGATAAGAGGTATTTTGTCCAACATTATAAACAGAGTCACTAATTTGAATTTCATAATTCACAGGACCGTCAATGTCATAAACCTGTTGCCATTTAAAAAATGGTGATGCAGTTTTTAAATCGGCATCATCATAAGGCATTACTAATTCAGGTGCGCCAGGGCCTACAATATCATTAAATAAAGTATCTACAACCAGGTTGAAACCAGATGTCCATGTGCCTGTATTACTATCTTTGTCAACAGCCCGCAACATCCATGTATAATCACCGGGAACTAAAGTATCCGGGATAAAACTCGTTTCATTACCTGGTATATCATATATTGTTCCATTAATGTCTATTTCATATTTTAATATTCCGCTTTCATCTGAAACAGCTTCCCACATAAACACAGGAGTTTGGCTTTTAGCCGTGTCACCATCAGCCGGTCCTGTTACAACCGGAATACCGGGAGGTGTTGTTTCATCAACTACATCTTTAAATTGAGCCACACCAAATACATTGGTTTTATTATGAGCACTTTCCGATGTTTTTTCCCACCATGATAATTTTCCTTCTTTGACTCCTTCGTCATTGTCTATAATTTTAATTTCAAATCCTATGTATTCATCAGCCAAAGGATCATGTGAAAGTGTTTCCCAGGGGATAAATCCTTCTACAACATAACCTACAGGATTGGTATTTACAATAAAATCAATATTCTCTGTAGATTTATTGTTCTTTTCAACCATCATTCCATTTGCTGAAAAAACATAGTGATAATCATCTTTTTCGTAAAATACCCGTTTATGGTTATTTAAGTCAAGGAAAAGTTCAATACCATCATTTTGAGATATTTGATCTACATCATTTGGTGCTGAAACAAAATTATCTCTAACATTAACAATGAAGTATAAACCATCTGAAGAATATTGTAGTTTAAAATTCCCGGACAGGTCATCCTCATCATCAATGGAACCAGATGTTACATTAGAAATAACTTGGCTGGTATCGTTTTCCCATACATTTTCCATTACACCATCTAAGGCAACCTCGTCAAAGGTATTATTGATGGATATAACATCATAGTCTTTGGGATAAATTCTGATATAATCCGAATTAAAATTAGTGTCTGAACTATAAGCCTTAGCCTCAATCAGATAACTACCAGCAGCATACGTTGACGTATAACTGTATGGCTCTGAAGTGTCGACTTTCATTTTAGTTGCATTAATAATGAAGTTTACACTGTCAATACCTACACTATCATAAGCCTCTGCTAAGATAGTATACTCTTCACCGGCAATAAAATAAGAGCTATCCATTGGTTCTACAATAGTAACATCAGGTTCTCCCGCTCCATGAACATGAAGCGAACATAATCCAATAATAAATAATGAATTTAAAGTAAGCATTAAATAGTTTAGACGTTTCATAATTATATTTTTTTATAAAAAAGATTAATATATTTTTCAACGATAAAATTACAAAATAAATTTAGATTTATTGAAAAAATCAATTGATTAATTAAAAAATACTTATTTTTCAATTTTTAAAACCTACTAAATAGTAAAGGGGCTTTCAGTATAATAGTGGCACTAAAAAAAACTCAATCTTCAAAATTCTAATTAAAAACAAACACTTAATATAAAACATGACACAAAAAATAAGCATTATAGGTTCTGGAAATGTTGCTACACATCTTTCCCGGGCGCTTCAAGAAAAAGGACATGAAATAGTACAGGTGTTCAGTCGCACCGAAAAACATGCAAAAGAGCTGGCAACACAGTTAAATGTTGACTTCATAACTGATTTAAAGCAACTATCGTATGATACAGATATATTTATTATTTCTGTTAAAGATGATGTTATTCCTTCAGTGCTAAAACAATTAAACGGGTGTAAACAGATTGTGCTTCATACCGCCGGAAGTGTAGGGATAGATATCTTTGAAGAATATGTTAATCATTATGGTATACTATATCCGCTACAAACCTTTTCTAAAGGGAAAGCAATAGATATATCAAGCGTGCCATTTTTCATAGAAGGAAATAGTCATCGTGTTGTACAAACACTATCCTGTATTGCAGGACAGCTCTCCGGATATGTATATGAAACAGATTCACAAAAACGGCTCTTTTTACATATTGCAGCTGTATTTGCATGCAATTTCACAAATCATATGTATGCTATGGCAGAAAAATTATTAGAGGGCATGGGGGTTAACCGGGAGATTTTGCATCCTTTAATCCGGGAAACAACAGATAAAATTTTAACAATGCGCCCCGTGGATGCACAAACCGGCCCTGCAGCCAGAAATGATCAAAAAACAATGACAAAACATTTAGAACAATTAAACGAACATCAGGATTTACAAAAAATATACAATTTTGTGTCGAATCATATTTACCAGGAAAAAAACAAATAATACAAATGAATAATAACCTTAAAGAGTAATAACAAATAAATTCAAATTTATTTATATCTTTGTTACGATGTTTACCACCATTTATAATGGTAACATATATTTTGTTTAACTTAAAATTTTTATTAATATGGCATATGTAATTAATGATGAATGTACTGCATGTGGAACATGCATTGATGAATGTCCGGTTGAAGCCATTTCAGAAGGCGATGACAAATACAGTATTGACCCGGAAACATGCACAGACTGTGGTGCATGTGCAGATGTTTGTCCGGTAGAAGCAATCCACCCGGCAGATTAAAATAATGAATTATTAAAATTCTTGCAGGCTGTCTGAATATTCTTATTTGGCAGCCTTTTTTTATTCATAATAATCATATTCAATTTTAAATAATGTACGGTAATTATATGTCGCATAATACCAGTCTATAGCAACACAGAGTCCGAATTCATTATATTTATACGTTTTTTCAGAAAAGTTATCATCTGCCGATTTCCTATATTCTTCTTCTATTAATTGCCCTTTTTCATCATATGTTAATTTTCGCTTGACAAATACATTATGCCCTTCATCTTCTTCGCTGATTTTTATTAATCTATGGCCAGCATCATATGTATATATAATTTTGTATTTAAATACTTCGTCTTCATATTTTTTTTCATGAATTATCTGTCCATTATCATTATAATCATATAAATATTTCCAAATTTCTTTATTTGTCTCATCATATTTAACTTGTTTGATCAGCATATCATGTTCATCATAAAACTCAATAATCTCAGATAAAACATTATCATCTTTTCCAAATACTTTAATTGTCTTTTTATTATCAGAATAAGAAATAATTCTTTTTTCATTTAGATTATCTCCTGTATAATACAAAATAGAAATTAAATTCCCATTATCATTATATTTATAATTGATTGTATAATAATCTGTCCCATTAAAACCTTCTTCTTTTTCCCGTTTTTCATCATGTCTATAAAAAAAAGATTTTCTGTATACCAATTTATTCCTTCGTGCATCAAATCGTTTATAAGAAGTTAATAAATTGTCGGATGTATATTTATATTCTTCTTTTGAGACAACATTTCCTCTGGAGTCATACTGAACATGTGTTAATATATCTCCATTTTTGTTATATGTTTTAACAACATTTTTATACCCTGAATTCTCCGGTTTATTATTTTTGTATGGATGATTATAACGTATTTCTGTTTTAATATTAAACGTTTGGATATTTTTTTCATGTTTTTTTAAAAAAATATGACGTTGTGAATATCCCGTAACAACGGGGATTATAAATAAAATTATAAAAAATATAAAATTTTTATTATACATTAAGCGTATTTTAAGTATAAAATTAATAAAAAATTATTTATTTTAGTATGGTTTTATCCAAACAAATATAAAGCGTTTTTTATAGATATGATTTCAAAAATACAAAACCCATGAAAGCATTACTCATAAATTTTGGTATTTTTTTATTTTTTTTACCTTTTTCTCTCATTGCACAAGAAAATCCAAAAATACCATTAAAAAAATTCAAAATAGAAGGTAAAAAGGGGTTTAATACAGCATACCGGAACTTAGAAATGGGGAATCAATACTATGAAACAGGTGTTGGCACCTATGACATTGCGTTGGACCACTTTCTCGAGGCACGAAAATATAATGACAACATAAGAGCATTGGATTATAAAATTGGTGTTTGCTATTTATATACAAGGAAAAATTTAGACAAGGCCATTAAACACCTATACCTGTCAATAGAAGGAGAAAAAGATTTTTATGACATTAAATTTTTATTAGGCATGGCATACCATTATAATTATCAATTTGATAGTGCCATCACTTATTATACTTCTTTTTTGAATTCACAGCAGGGGCCGGATGCAGGCATGAATAAGGAATACATTGAAAAACTAATATCTGAATGTAAAACAGCAAAAAAGAAAATCCAAAAACCTGCCAGGGCAGAAACAAAATGTTTAGGCCGTTCTATCAATTCTCCTTATGATGACTTTAATCCGATTTTTGGAGACAGTATTATGTTTTTTACTTCAAAAAGGCAGGGAACTACAATGGGCAACAGAAATCCTATTGATTTTAAATTTTACGAAGACATTTATTATTCCAAAAATACATCCGGATTATGGCGAAGAGCAAAAAACATAGGCAGGCCGGTAAATTCGGCAGAAAATGATGCAGCAATTGCATATTTTCAGGATGAAAACAAATTATTTGTATATAATGACAATAATGGCGGAGACATTCATTATACAACACCTAAAGCAACCGGAGGATGGGTAGTGCCAAAACCATACCTCCCAAATATTTTGAATACAAAAGAAAGGGAATCATCAATTGCATTTACAGAGGACAGGAAGACGATTTATCTTGTTTCCAAACAAGAAGGTTCTTTAGGTGGAAAAGATATATTTGTTTGTCATCAAAATTCATCCGGAAAATGGTCTAAACCCAAAAATATGGGGCCAAACATCAATACAAAATATGATGAAGAAGGGGTTTTCATTACACCCAGTGAAGATACACTGTTTTTCAGCTCACAGGGCCATGAAACAATGGGAGGCTTTGATATATTTTTTGTAACAAAACAAAAAAACGGGAAATGGTCAAAACCAAAAGGATTAGGCTATCCGATCAACACCCCCGATGATGATATCTTTTTTAAAAAGTACGGAAGACGTTTTTACTATTCATCCGTTAAAAAAGAAGGTTTTGGCGGACTGGATATTTATGTAGGCATCTTTTATAAACCAATTACATGGATTAAAGGAATGGTTGTTATGAAAGACAGCAACGACAAATTTATACCAAATGCCACAGTAGAATTTCTTGATAAAAAAACGGGGAAAGTTATTGGTTCCTCCTCTACCAATGAAAATGGCGAGATTAAAAAAATATTTGAATTCGAAAGTGACATAAAAGAAATTGGTATTCAAGCCAATGCAGAGGGATTTATGATGTATTCTGACAACATTGAAATCACAGAGGAATATCATAATGACACATTGAGCAAAGTATTTGAATTGGAAAAAATTGATGTAGGCAAAAAAGTAGTATTGAATAACATCTATTTCGAATTTGACAAATCCAAATTAAAAGAATCATCTTTCGAAGAATTGAACCGGCTGGTCAAATTTATGAATAAGTATCCTTCGATTAGAATATTGATCTCCGGACATACAGACAATATCGGTTCATTAAAATATAATCAACGGCTTTCTGAAGCACGTGCTAAAAGTGTTTACAATTACCTTTTAGAACATGATATTGATAAAGACAGGTTGACTTACCAAGGATTTGCCTTTAATCAACCCATTGCCACCAATGAAACCGAAGAAGGCCGCCAGCAAAACAGAAGGGTAGAATTTAAAATTGTTAATAAGTAAAGACTATATCAGGAATTCGGATTAAATTCAAATACTCGCTTCTGATATCGTTTTGCGTATATTGCGTTGTGTGGGGTTTATTCCGCTACCCTCCATGAGGGGCTTCGCCGTTCATGGCACATTCCTGTCAACCCGTAGTAAAGCTAATTAGAGCCCGTCCATAAAGTCAAGTGTTTCTTATTTATTTCTTCTGAAAGCACCTTTTTATAATCAAAGTTATCTGGT